>VGYW01000001.1 GCA_016872875.1 Planctomycetota bacterium
CCTGGGCCAGCTCCTGACGGCTCTGGGCCGCGGCCCCCAGCAAGCCGAGCTTGCGCTCGGGAAGGAGGTGGCCTAAGATGAGCCCCCGGGCCGCCGCCTATTTCAACGGAGTTCGGGACATCGCCGGCTTCCGCTTTCACACGGAAGACCCTGAGATGGCTCGCAAGATCCTCCAGGCCTTCGCCGACGAGGTGGCCCAGGCGAATGGCAGCGTCGCCGAGACAATCCCTCCCATCGCCCAGATCCAAGATGTGGAGGGGGTTGCCTTCTCGGCGTGCGCCGGCCTGGGCGAGCCAATCACCAAGTGCCATTGGGAACGCCAGAGGAAGGCCTTCGTCCTCTGCATCGGTAACAACGACCTGTCGCCAGAGGGCAAGGGCTGCCGAACGGTCCGCGAGCTCGGCGTGAAAGTCGAGGAGGCGGAGACGAGTCCGACCCTCGCCCGGCGCTGGGCGCGCGACTGCACCTGCGGGATCGAATGGTTCGCCGACTATCCCGGCCGAATCGTCGAGAAGAGCCGGCGACCCGCTCCCGCCCCTGTTCTGAAAGGACCGACCCCATGAGACTCGAGCCTGGACTTCAGGCTGGTCACAGTGACTACATGCGGATCGTCGCCACGTTCGCCGACGAGGAATCGGCAAGGCGAATCCACGAGGACCTCGTGCGGCACCTGGAGGAACTCTTCACCAGGGCCGACAGCTTCAATTGCGCCGGTTTCGGGCAGTCCTTCGAGTCCGAGGAAGCCTTCCTGAAATGGAAGGCCGAGAAGTGGGACCCCGTGGCCAGCGAACATTCCACCCTCGAGGTGGAACGGAAAGACGGCCGCATCCAGGTCATCGCGGACTATGGCCTGGTCCTCGACGACTGGTGCCGCGACGACGTCGGCGTGGCGCTGGAAGGCGATGTCGTGGCCATCCGCACGTACACGGCGGGCTACGGCATCGAGTACCTCGACCGCTGGCTCTCGGAGAGAGGAGGCAAGGTGGATGTTCAAGTCGAAGGAAGCGAGTTCGACTTTGTGCCTTTTGAGACGGCACTCGAAGATGTTCAAGCTCCGGCTGGCGCGGGCGGGCCTGGTGGCGTGCGAGCCGAGGACTGCGACGGTGATCCGGCTTGACCGCGAGGAGACGGAGAGCTTCCTCGGCCGGAGCATCCCCTTCGACGAGCTCGACGACTTCGCCGAGGTCGCGCACCTGGAGGTCTCCGCCCGATGCCAGCTCTCGTGTCCGTACTGCTATGCCCCCAACGGGGACGCGCAAGAACTCCCAACGGGAGGCTGGAAGGCGGTCATCAGCGACCTCGCCGGCTATGGCGTCTTTCAGATCACCTTTGGCGGCGGGGAGCCGACGCTGAGGGAAGACCTTCTGGAGCTGGCCCTCCACGCGCGGCGGCTCGGGCTGAACCTGTGCATGACCACCAATGGCCTCGCCCTGCCGCAGCTCGGCCCTGAAGTCCTCTGCCTCTTCAACCAGGTCAACGTCTCCTATCACGGCGACGGTGAGACGCTCTGGCGCGCGCTCCAGCACCTGGTGGAGCATCACGTGGCTTGCGGCATCAACTTTGTCGCCACTGAGCGGTATCTGCCAGTGCTTCCCGCGATCGGGGAGACGGCAGGTGCCTTCGGCGCGGAGTTGCTTCTCCTCACTGCCAAGGGGGTGGAAGGCGCCCCGCTGCCTTCGGAAGTCATGGCGGAGGCCAGGAAGCTCCACGAGCAAGGGCTGCGCGTGGCTGTTGATGGCCTCACATGCGCCGGAGAGCTGCCGGAGTTTTGTCTTCAGAAGAAGCGGTTCTGCACCGTTGACGCTGCGGGCAACGTCCTGCCTTGCAGTTTCGTACGCGAACCGCTCGGGAACCTGCTCTGGAAACCGTTCGCCGAGATATGGAGGTCTCGGGGCCAGCAGGTTCCGTGTCCCTTTGTGCAAGGAGAACAGGATGGGCAGTGAGAAGCCGGCGGAGTTCCGCCTTCTCTTCGAGTTCGAGAAGGCCACGAAGAACACGCTGAAGTACGCCGAGAAGCCCGAGGCAGGCCAGCCGCCGCGCATCGGCAGCCTCTACGTCCAGAAGTGGGCGCTCGGCACTGGCGAGCCCCCGCGGACGCTCACCGTGACCGTGGCGATGGGCTAGCCCCATAAACCCAATGAAGGAGACGAGATGAAACGAAAGACCGAAGCGAAGTGCCCGTATTGCGGCGGCAGCATCGAGCACTTCCCCGACCAGGACGCCTCGTGCGACTATCAGTGCACCCGGTGCAGCTGGCACGAGCATGTCCCAGGCGAAACCGAAATCGCCCAGGCCAAGGCAGAGAGCAAGAGGAGACCAGAGAAAGGAGGTGACTGACTCACAGAAGCCGAACGTGCGCACCCCGCCCCCAGGCATAGTGATTGCCTCTTTGTAGGAGAACGCCGCCATGGGATTGACCGTGGCAGAGAAGGAGCACTGGAAGACTCGGATCGCCAAGAGGATCGACCATCGAATCGAGACCCTCGTGGCGAGACAGGACCCGACCCTGCTCCAGCGCGTCGAGCAGATCGCCCGTGACAGGGCGTATGCCAGCCTCGGCATTGACGCCCAGCGCAAGGAGCTCGACGCGCTCCAGAAGCAGCGTGAGGACATCGAGAAACGCGAGCGCCGGCTCAGGGCCGAGCAGCGAGCCGTCCTCCGCGGGACTACCGTGGAGGAAGAGCTGGAGCAGACCTACTACCGCAGCGAGGGCGTGGTCGAGAACGCGGTCAGCACCCGCGCCAGGGCGCTCGAAGCCGAGATCCTGGGCCAGTCCGGCCTCGGCAAGCAGATCCTCACGCTCCGCGAGGAGAAGGACAACCTCCTCGACACCGTCTGGCTCGCCACTTCCACAAGCCAGATCAAGGAGCTGTGGGAGCAGGTGAACACTCTCCTTGGCGTCACGCCCACCGCGCTCGAAGAGAAGGCCCTCAAGATCGCCCCGGCCCAGGAGGAGTAGCGCGCGCTGCCCGTTGAAAGGAGGTGGTGCCTATCGCGTGAGACCGCTCGCGTTCGGTTGGCCTGTCGTAAGCCTCGCCTGCTCGTGCACGCGAGGCGGTTTTGTTTCCAGATCTGGAAAGGACGAGACCATGAAGGTAGAGCTCTATCGCCTGAGCGCGGAGCCGATCACCGTCGAGGTGGAGGCGGACGCGACCGTGAAGCAGGTGCTCTCCGCGCCCGGCACCGGCTGCATCCTCGGCGACGAGGACTCGACGCTCCTGGAGGCCGCCGAGCGCCGCTACGGCGGGCTGGACCAGCTCGGCACGCTCCGCGTCAACGGCGCCGCCGCCACCCTCGAGACCCGCGTGACCGAGGGGGCAACCATCCTGATCATCCCCAAGGTCGAGGGCGGCCGCTGAGGCAGCCCGACGCCGCAACTAGGGGGGCCGGGGGCGCCGAGAGGCGTTTCCGGCCCCTTTCCTTTTACAGGAGAGACAAGCATGGCTGTGCCTGTGACTCTGCCCGGCCTTCCGGAGATCACCGTGGCTTCCTGGCCGGGCCGGGCGATGCCAGAGCACGAGCTGAGGGCCGCGCTGGCATTCCTCGCCCACAAGGTCAGGAAGCCCGTCCACCTTCGCGCCTACGCCGGCGCCCTGCACTACGCCGCTGAGGCCGTGAACTTCTACATCTGCACGGAAGATGCCTGCGAGACTCCGCGCAACGTCGAGTCCGTGACCATCGCTGGCCACACTCACGACCTTGAGACCACCCAGCGCTTCTTCCCTGGCAACCCCATCTCGGGGCAGCCGATCAGCGATGACACCGGCTGCCTGCTCGCCAAGGTCGACCACAACTGCGTCACATTCGTCGTCGAGTTCACGACCGAAGACAACGATGCAGCCCAGGCCATCCTGGCCTATGTCCTGGAGAAAGCCATCCCGATGCTCGACTTCAATGTCAGCCAGCTCACGGGCCAGGCCCAGGAGCAGATGCTCGTTGCCTACCGCGAGTTCCACCTCGCCGCCCTTCGCCGCCACATCCACGACAAGACCGATGCCCTTCGCCAACTGGAGTATGAACTCGAAGACCACTACCGGCGGCTCGTCCAGGCGGAGAGGAACAAGCCGGTCCTCCAGGCCGAGCTTGAGGCCATCGAGAAGCTCTCGAAGAACGGGAGCGAAGAGGCGACCCGCAAGCAGGCCGGCGAGCTGCATGCGCTCATCGCCTCCGGCCAGTACGAGGAGATCACCCCCGAAGCCGACGGCAGGCTCACCGCGCTCACATCGCCCATCTTCATTGTCCACGACGACTGGGAGTTCGCGCTCGGCCGCTACGACATCGCCATTGACGCCGCCGGCAAGGTCGTCATCCGCTCCGCGGACGACACCGACGCCGACGGCTACCCCCACCCCCACGTGGACAGTAGCGGGCGCCCCTGCCTCGGCAACATCGCCCCAGACCTCGCCCGAGCCATCGGCAGGATGCGGATTGCGGAAGCGCTCTCGCTCCTTCGCGAGTTCCTCAACTCCTACAACCCCGACAACCCCTACATCAAGATCGGCCGCTTCGACCCCGACTACTCGGGGGAAGAGGACGAGAACCCCTGCGAGGACTGCGAGGAGCGCTGCACTCCCTACTGCATCATGTCCTGCCCCCACAGCGACATGGCCGACTACACCTGCTCGGACTGCTGTGACTACCGCACCGACTACTGCTACGGGGAGTGCGAGGCGAACCGCACCTTCAACTACGTCCACCCGTGCGACGACTGCGACCACGACCGGGACTACTGCTTCCTCGAATGCGCCTGGAACCAGGAATGGCAGCTCTCCAACCCCTGCCAGGCGTGCGAGGAGGCGGAGTGCGGCGAGGAGTGCAACTACTTCGCCAAGGCCCAGGAACTGAACTTCCACAAAGGAGGAACCGATGGGACAAGAGAACAGCCCCAGCAAGCGGGAGCGCCCGCGTGAGCTCCCAGGCCCGATGCTCAGCAGCGGCCAGAAGCTCGAATGCTCGCTCCCCGGCGACCTCGCCGTGGTGCTGAGCCAGAGGGCATTCACCAAGCTCTTCGCCTACGCCTACGCCACGGACCTCGAGGTCTCGTGCCTGGGCGTCGTCGAGCGCGAGGGGAACAGGTTCAGGGTCAGCGACCTCTTCCTGGTTGCCCAGGAGTGCGGCCACGCGCACACCAAGCTCGACCAGGGCGCGATCGGGCAGCTCGTCGAGCAGCTCATCGCCCAGGGACGCAAGGACGAGGCAGGCAGCATCCGCTGCTGGTGCCACACCCACCCGGGCAACATGGGCTGCTTCTGGTCGCACACCGACGAGGCCACCTGCCAACTCCTCGTGGCGGACTGGCTCGTCTCAATTGTCGTCAGCGGCGGCTTCAGGCTCCGCTGTCGCCTTGACCTCGCAGGCCCGGTCCCCGTCAGGATTGACCATGTCGCCGTCTGCCTCGAAGGGGCCGCCGACCAGCCGCTCAGCGACGAGTGCAAGCGGGAAGTCGCTGAGAAAGTGTGCCTGGCTCCCCCCGGTGGCCCTCTCGGCTTCGAGCCTCTGGCCCCGCCCGCCCAACCAGCCACGGACAAGGATGACCTCGCCATCGAGGAAGTGGTCTACTGCGAGCGGTGCGGAGCCTGGCACGGCCCCAGACCGGAAGATTGTGCTCTCTCGAGACTCCCTGGCTTCTCTGAAGCCCTCAAAGAAGGCCTTGCCAAAGACGGCAAGCCCGACTTCTTCGACGACGACTTCCCCTTCGGCGACCTCTTCCCCGAGTAGCCCACCTTGGCCTGGCCTCCCAATCCCTGTCGTTGGCAAGGTCGAGGATTGCCCGCCGGGTCCTCGACCTTGTCTTCCCCCTGCAACCCTCAAGAGAAAGGAGTTCCCCCGTGGAATCCAACCGCTTCTGGCGACAGCTCGACATCTGCCCGCCCGACAAGCTCCAGTTCCCCGTGACCATCATCGGAGCCGGCGCCATCGGCTCCGCAACCGTCATCACCCTCGCCAAGATGGGCTGCGGAGACATCACCGTCTACGACCACGACACAGTCGAGGAGCACAACCTCCCCAACCAGTTCCTCCTCGCCAACTCCATCGGCATGCCCAAGGTTCATGCCTTGGCCACCCTCGTCTTCCAGCTCACCGAGACCAACATCAAGCCCATCGCCCAACGCTACCGCGGCCAGCGCCTTGAGGGCGTCGTCATCTGCGCCGTGGACTCCATGGGCGCCCGAGCAACCATCTGGAAGGCTGTCAAAGGCAACCGGCGGGTCCAGCTCTACCTTGATGCCCGCATGGGCGCTGAGGTACTCAGGCTCTACAGCATCCGGCCGACCGACACGGATGGCACCACGCTCTACGAGGCCAACCTCTACACCAGCGGGGAAGCTGAACGGCTCCCCTGCTCCGCCCGCGCCATCGTCTACTGTCCGCTGGTCGCGGCGGGCATCATCGCCCTCCAAATCAAGAAGCTCACCGTTGGACAGCCCATCTGGAGGGAACTCCTCCTAGACCTTCCAACGCTTGCGCTTCTGCCGAGCTGACCATCAGTGCTGCCCCCCAGGAGCATGCCCATCGTATCAAGGGCCCAGAGGCGCCAGGGGAATGAACAACGGGCTAACGCGCTCAGACTCGCGGTCGTGCCCGGCGGCCGCAGTCCATGCTTGTCAACTTGGCGGGACCGCGGCCTCCTGTCGTACGCGGTACTTCGAATAGACCCTCGCGCGGCAGCGGCAAGTCCAGTAGCAACCCTGTGTGGAAGCGCAGAAATCATCCTACCTTCGCCCGCGAGCGCCGGAACCTGGAGCGCTCAGCGGTTTCGCGAAAGGAACAACGGGAGGACGGTCGCATAGGCCAGCCAGCGGAGTGTGCGGCTCGAAGACCCGCCTGAAACTCGCGCGAATCTGACCACTGCCCCGCATCGCCTTGCCTGACGCAACCCATTGACGTTGCGTCTGAGACTGCGGCATCGCTGATCCTGGGCGCCAGACCTTGACAACCTGCCTTTGGCGTGGTAAACTTCTGTTAGTTGATGGCAGGGCGTATTGTGGCTAAGAACCTGGCTCGGAGCCAGGGGACCAGCCACTGCGCCTATATCTGCCCACGCGCGGTCAGGCTGGCAACGTCTGCTGGTCTGGCCGCTTTTCTTTAATGGCGGCCAGCATGAAGATCGAGTGCCAAGGAGATCACTTGGGCGGTATCGTTAGCATGCTGCCCACACGTGACATAGATGATAGGGCTGACGCCCCCGTGGTGTCGCCCTCATTCGGTCAGTCCCCGTCGGAGGTGCTGCCGTGCTTCAGCACCTGCGGACACAGCTCGCGGTTGGCCTCACCGTTAGGAGGCATGCCACATATGGAACTGCTTCTTGCCAGCGTAATGGCCGGGCCTCAATTCGGGAGCTGTGGTTCCTCCCTACTGAGCGTCTGGAAGGTTCTGACACACAGCCGCAAAGCGAGCCGGAGGGTGTGGCTTACGACGAGTTGCGCAGTCATCTCGCTCAACAGGATATTCTGGAACCGATTGAGGTGGAAGCGAACTCGGACGGAACTTTCCGGGTCTTGTGGGATCCGCTTCTTCCGTGGGCATTGAGAAGCCTCGGGTATTGGTATGTCGCCGCCTTTGTCCGCGGAGGTGAGGGACTGGAAGCCGAACTCCCTTTCGCTGCACCAGCAAGACTCCAGTGGGAGGGGCGGGAAATCGTTGGCAGGCACCCCGGCTTTCTCCGGGCCATTTCGTTGGCTGAAGCCGCCGCCAGGGGCGACTCTCGTATCCTGATCCAGGGTGAGACCGGCACCGGCAAGGAGCTTGTTGCGCATCTGACTCACGAGAGAAGTCCCCGCCGAGCCCAGCCGTTCGATGTGGTCGATGTTCACAGCCTGCCTGAAACGCTATTTGAGAGCGAAGTCTTTGGGCACGAGAGCGGCGCCTTCACCGGGGCCGTTGAGAGACGTGTTGGTCTCATGCTATCTGTAGGCGATGGAACGCTCGTTCTCGACGAGATTGGCGACATGACCCCTGTCCTTCAGGTGAAGCTGCTTCGTGTTCTGGAGGAAGGGAAAGTGCGGCCTGTTGGCTCGAACGAGAAGGTTGCAGTTCGAGCCAGGATTATTGCGACAACGAATCGTGATCTGTGGAAGGAAGTAGAGGAGGGACGCTTCCGGAAAGACCTGTTCTACCGTCTGAGTGTTATCCATATCACCATCCCACCACTCAGGGAGCGGAAGCAGGACATCCCTGACCTTGTGGGTTACTTGTTGACGCGCCATGCAGGGGGGCATTGCGCAGTAGGGATAGCGCCTGAAGCCATGGACCTGCTGCTCCTTCACGACTGGCCCGGCAATGTGAGAGAACTTGACAACCTCATCGAGCGCGGGTTGCTGGTCAGTACCAATGGGATCATCGGCGTTGCTGACCTACCCGAGCGTTTCCTGCACGACGTAGGCGCACGCACACAGCAGCACGATGGATCCTGGATCTCGGTGCCGATCGAGCTTCTTGACCCCGTGCAGCTGGCTACGGTGCGTCTCTGCGAGCTCCTGCGACAGAACGGGGAAATGACGCTAGAGGAGATCCGCGGGAGATCGGGGTTGGGCGCCAACGAGTGGCGAAAGGTGCTGCCGCTCATGAATCGACTAGGGCTCTGGGAACGGTGGGGGCGAGGCAGGCACGTGCGCTACCGACGAGGGCCGCAGAGATAAGGCACACTGCTATGGCGAGGGCTGTCTCTCCTGCTCAGACGACCGTGTCCCTCGCCGAACCTGGTACTGCCGGATGAGCCGGGGCAGTTCCTGTGAAGAATAGTGAACACCAGGGAGGTCATCCGCGACGAGGTTCAGTCCTCCCGCAATCCTGTCGGCGCACTCTTGAATCCGGGGGCATGCCTCGTCACCGACGAGCGCGAAGGCGTAGTGGAACAGCGCCTCTCCCTTGCCCGAGCGGCGGGAGACGGGCCGACCGCCATTCAGCGCGTAGAGGTGGCAGGGATAGGGGGCCGCTTGCTCTTGACGAGCCGGGCGCTCTGCGGCCAGCAACTCACGGGGCATGCCCCAATCGGCGAGGCTTGGGCAGGAATCCATTGTCTGGACTTCCTGGAAGAACAGATCGTAAAGATTGCCGCTCCGGATTCGGGCGGTCCCAGAGACCGCGATGGCAAGCACACCTGACTGGCTCGCTATTGTTTTCACCATTTTCATCCACCCCCATCGAGTTCGGCCGCTACGAGCTCGAACGACGGAATAACGTCCTTCGAGCGGTCTCGAATCACGTTCTTTCGTTGTCCGAGACGCCGAGCCTCTGAGACTGGGCCTCAACACTTAATTCTAGGTCGATGTCCCTTATAAGGTTATGCCTCGCTGTGCTTTCGGTGAAGTGCGCGGCATGCCGCTTGCTAATGCCTGTGCAGCAGGAACGGGGAGATGGCTTCTCCCTATCCGCGCCTATCGCGCGGAATATCCGCGGAGGAAAGCGGCGAAGGGGCTGTCCCCCACGCCGGGTCGTGACGTTGTAGGAACCGAGGATGGCAGACCAGACGTGCGAGCAGATCAACACGGCATTGAGAGACCACCAGAGAGCAGCAGAAGGTTGGTCCCTTCGTGGGTTGGCAGCGAACCTACACATCTGGGCGGAGAGGATGATCCTTGAGTTTGAACTCAACGTGGGAACGCCTGCGTTGACGCTCGAGAGGCTGCGTCGGAGACAACTGGGACGCTACAGGCATGGGAGGAACGGCTTCGGGCTGCTCGACGAGATAGCTGTGGGCAAGGAGCACACCCAAGGAAGCCCCTTCTGGCAGGTTCTGGGCACACTCCTCCACGAACTTCTGCACTCCTGGCAGAACCACAACGGTCACCCAGGCAGTCTCAGAAACCGGAACTACCACAACCAGGAGCTTCGCGACAGAGCCAAAGGGCTTGGCTTGTTGATCGACCAGTGGGGGCGCACGGAGTACGCGCCCGGTGACACTCCCTTCCTCTCTCTGCTCAGGGAGTATGGCGTCGAGGCGCCGCAGCTGCCTGTGGAAGAAACGCTGCCCTTGCCCGCGGGCAGGTCGAAGCTCGTGCTTTACAAATGCCCGTGTGGGGTAAAAGTGCGAGTGGGGCGCTCACGATTCAATGCTCAGTGCCTGGACTGCGGTGGCGTATTCGAAAGGAAAGGTTAGGGGTGGCGGCCATGCAGGAGCACTCTGGTCTGCAACGGAGCGAGGAAGGGGCGATGGGACCTGTGGGCTCCATCGACACCATTGGTCTCCCCGACCCAGCCCTCTTTGCAGGAGTGCCAGACGATCTGGCACGGCGCTGGGTGCAGTACCTCTATGCATGGCCCAGGAAGAAACAGGGGCCCCCGCGGCTGAAGAGCCACGTGCTCTGTCTCTACGACCCGTTTGCACAACGGTCTCACTTCCCCGCAGGGCTCCGGCTGTGCTGCAACGTGTATGCGGCTTGCCAGCACAGGTGCCAATACTGCTACGCCAGGAACTACATCCAGAACCCCGACAACCCCCGAGCGAAGGACGCCTTCCTGTCAAGGGCAACCCGTGAGGTGGCGGAACTCAGGGAACTCCAGCTCAACCCCGTTCCCTTGCACATATCCAACAGCACCGATCCCTTTCAGGAGCCCTTGGAGCGCGGCTGCGCCCATACGCTGGGCCTCGTGAGGCTCATCAGGGCAAACAGGCAGCTCTTTACCACGGTGACGTGCCTGACGAAGAACCCGCTACTGGCGGCGGAGCCGGCGTACATCGACATGCTGGCCTCGCTTCTGCCTTGCCAGGTCGAGGTCAGCGTGGCGTTCTACGATGAGACCCACATGCGGACTTTCGAGCCCGGTGCCCCGAGCATCGCTTCCCGGCTCGAGGGGATGGCCCGCCTGCGGCAGGCCGGCATCCCGGTCAGCATCAGGATAGACCGGCTGTTCCCGAGGGGGCCTCTGCCTGGCGCTTTCTGGCCGAGGCCTCGGCTACAAGACTATGGTGTCAAGCACACGCACTCGCTGGACGAGATCGAGGCCCTGATCAAGTTTGCGTCCCAGCTCGGTTGCCAGAAGGCCATCGTCTCGCCTCTGAAGGTTCCGGTCGGTCGCTACGCCTCTCGCGCTTTCAGAGACGCCTTCAAGGAACTCTACGCCGCGCCGTTCGGCGGCCGTCCGAGGACGCGCTCCTTCGCCTGGCGTCTGCCCGATGAGTACGCCCGCGAGACCCTCATCGGCGAAGTCAGCGCCCTAGGACAACGGTACGGCATACCCGTAGTGACCTGCTGGTCGAACCTGGTTGGCACGAAATGAGCATCAGAATGCCCGATCACCAGGCAACGGCTGACACAGCAAGGAGGACGTTGGTGTCAAGCGAAGGCGGCGCCAAACCGAGGGGGACCGACATCGGAACGGGCCGGCACTTGGGCTCAGGGCAGCGGGCCGAACCCGACGGGGAAAGGGACCGCGGCGGCTTGGCAGGCCCGCCGCAGCGTCAACTCGTCCGCTCGGGCCAGTTGGGGGTGCCCTCCCTCGTGGTGATGCTGCCGAACGGGTCATCCAACACGAGGGGCGACGGGCGCGCCGACACCTCGGCCTTTCTGGAGCTCGGGCGCGTGCGCCCTGTTGGCTATGGCCCCGGGGAACGCGAGTATTTCCCACGGCTGCCTGGCGCACCGCACATCCAGTTCCTGGTGGGCCGGCCCCAGGACGCTCCCGCCTTGGCCGCCAGAGGGTTCTTGGACGCCTTCTTGAACTTCGGAGATGTGGTTGAGGAGGCGCGAGAGGCCGGCCTGTCCGGGGTCGAACTTGTACTGGAACTGCCCTACGGTCTTGTCGAGGTCGCCATGGTGGCTCGGCAGGAAGCTTCGTTCTCGACGATCGGGGGGCTGCTATCCAGCACAGCAGCACCCATCCGGTGCGTTTCCGAGACACCCTTCCTGGCTCGAAAGGCGCTCCACCAGGAGGAAGCCTATAGGGCGCGATTCGGACATCTCCCGCCCGTGATCGAGCTGCACGGAACCGCCATCGCGCAAGGCTGCGAATCGGTGCGCGTCGCGTGGTCCGCGAGGAGCTGTGAGCCCCACGTCTCCGCAGGCTTTTGCGATTGCGCAGCAGTTGTCAAGGCGACGGGTAGCACAATCCGCCTGTGCGGGTTGAAGGTCATCAAGACACTGGGCACGTACAGGCCGGGGCTCTACTGCCGGGCCGGCGTGAGGGAGGATCCGTCCTTGGCGGCACAACTCGACTGGTTCGTGCAGCGCCTCGAGGTCGCTACAGGCAGATGGGATGAGTCCCGCCCGTCGACCCAGCTCGACCTGGAGTTTCGTTGAGGGTGGATGCATGGCCCCAGCGCACAGTGTGTTGGCAACCGCCCACCGCACCACAGGCAGATGAGGAGAGTGACTGATGATCGGCGCCAGCGATAGCGTTGCAGCCGGCAGGAGGGCCGCGACGATGCCAGGGGCCGTGGGGTTCTCCCCGGCGCTCTTCGGCCCGGGCGACATCAGCCGCCGGATGGGGGAACACCAGTTGCTCCACGAAGAGGCCGCGGAGGACGTGCTCTCGGCGACGCGCCTGCCCTCCGCGGAGTTTGAAGAGGAGCGCCAACGGCTCGTGCTCCGAGAGGACCAGAGCCGAGTGCTCGCGCGCTATGCGGAACTCCTGCACCTCCTTCAGCAGAGCGCGGGCGCGTGTGCTTTGCTCAACCAGTTTGTTCTCTTCGAGGGAGAACCCGGAACAGGGAAGAGCATGTCGGCGCGGGCGATGGCTCAGACCATGGCTCAACGGCATCGTGAGACGTTCTGCAACGATACGGCTTTCGCGCACCTGCGCGTGTCAAGGCTGTTCTGCGAACACCTGGGGAAAACCGGGCGAACCATCGCCTCCGCTTTCGAACAAGTCCGGGGTTTGGTGCGCCGCCACCAGACGATCCTCATGATAGACGAACTCGACTCGCTCGGGCTTTCCAGAGCGCGGCTGTCGGCCGGCGACCCAAGCGACGTCGCCCGGGCGGTCAACGAGCTTCTCACCCAACTCGACGGGATGCGCGGCTGGCCCACGTTCCTGGCGATCGGCACGACGAACCTCCTCTCTGTGCTCGACCAGGCCTTGCTGGACCGCGCGGACATCGTCGTGCACTTCGACGCGCCTGACGCGGAGGCCGGGGCGCGGATTCTTCTTCAGGCCGCACGCGACGTCGAAAGCCTGGGCATCCGGATCGGGGAGGATGAACTGCGCGCCGCTGCTGCGGAACTGTGCGGTGATGGCAATGGCCACAGGGCGTCAGGCAGGCTCCTAGCGAAGCTGCCCCTCCTCGCCTACCTCGATGGGCGTTCCTCGCAGGTGACCGCGCAGTCCATGATCGAGGTCGCGCGCAGAAGGGCGGGGGAACAGGAGGCCGGGCGATGAGCCTGCTGCGGAAGGGAATCACGGTATTCAACAGGAAGCCGATCGAATGGACCGGCGTCCTTCAGAGGATGATCCGCGAGATTGTGGAGGCCGTTCAGGTCGAGCTTTCTGAGGCCGAACTCGACGCCATCCTTTCGTTGCCCTACCGCATCGTCGACCTTGTCCAATCGGGGATCGTGGAGGCGGTTGAGCTGAAAGCCGGCCAGGAGGGCTGCGCGATCGCCTTCCCATCGGAGCCGGACGCTCCCGACGATGTGGACCTGTCAATGCTCGCGTTGTGCGACCTTCGCGCGATGAAGCTCGTGGCGGAGGTTGTGGTGAACGACATGCCCCTGGCCCGGTCGCTCGGGGCTGGAGCGCTGGAACAGATGTCGTCGAACGCGCTCACCGTGTCGCTTCGCAGCAGTGGGCGGAGCTCGGGCGCCGGGAGCCGGCCACGACCGGGAAGGGACCAACGAAGAAAGTGAGGTTGAGCAATGAGCACGGTGGTCAGGCAGTCCACGGGTGTAGAGGTCAACGTAACGACGAGATCCGTGGTCTACGTCGCGAACACGCTCTTCCAGATGGTCCTTCGCATCATCGCGGGACGGGGTCTGCCACCTACCTACATCACGTACAACCGCGACATCATCGGCGACGGTTTTTTCGTCTGGCTGACCGAGCGGTCGCTCAGGACTGTGTACCTGGAGGTCGCCATGCCCGGCGGCGCTCAGGCCCTGGAGCGCTGGGACTTCACGCTCGGATACGGGGAGAACGAGGAGGACGTGCCAAGGAATCCACCGATCGACGAAGTTGCGAACCTCTGCGCAAGGCTGGCTGCCCTGCCGCAGGGCGCCGAGTACCGAATCCTGGTGCACACAGCCCCGTGGGCCACTCCTGTGCCCGGCTGGGTGCCTTCGCAGCTCCTTCCCCTGAACTTGTCTGGTTCTGAACAACTCCGCGCCTGGGGATACGGCGGCATCGCGGCAAGCGTGACCTACCGCGGCGGCGGAGAGGGCCAGCGGCGGACTTCGTCGTGAGAACTGGAGAACGGTCATGGAGCCCAACCCCGAAGCCGTGGCGGCCGCAGTCGCAGGCGGGCTAGCCATCGTCTTCCTCATCTGGGCGGTCAGGGCCTCTGCCACCGCCTCGCAGCGGCAGGAGGAAATCCGCAGCCTCCAGACCGCGGTGGCGGGGCGCGACTGGACGATCAACGAGCAGAGGAGGCGTCTGGCAGCGATCAACGCGGGGCTCGGCGAGCTCGAAGAAGCCATCGCCGAGCTCGAGCGAAGCGCGGCCAGAGGGCCGAGTCGGCTGAGGCTGAGCCCCGACGGGCGGCTCCTGGAGGGTCCGCAATGATTGACGACTGGTTCGCTCCTCTCCGCGGCCTGATTGACGTGGCTCATATCGAGCGCACCGTGCGCCTGCTGGTCGTCGGCTGTGGCCGCGTGGGGCTGTCCTTCATTCACATCGCCATTGCTCGTGGCGTCAGGTGGCTGAGGGTCATAGAGCCTGACTGGACGGAGAGCCGCAACTACGCGAGCGGCTTCCCCGAGGCCGCCGTGGGGTCTCGGAAGATCGATTTCCTGCGCGAGCACCTGCTCAGGTACAGCAGCAGGATCTCGTTCGAGGGCGCGTCGGCCCGCCTCACCGCCAGCTCAGTGGAGCCGTTCCTTTCCTGGCTGTCGCGTTCCACGCACGTGGCGCTGTTCCTCGACAGCTTCGAGGTGGCCTCCGCGCTGGCCAGGATGGCCTACAGGCACTGTCCCTGCCTCTACGCCGCGGTGTTCGAGAACGGCAGCACTGGCGAGGCGGCGTGGTCGCTCGGCGGCCAGACCCCATGCCTTGAGTCAACGGTCAGGCTCTCAGAGAAGCGCGGGGCACGGGGCGGGCAGACGGCGCTGGTCGACGTCCTGAGCACCGTGAACGTATCGGTGCGGCAGTTCCTGGGCCTCGCGCTCGCGGGGCGCCGCGGCTTCGAGCTTTTCGCGCCGTACGTCCGGCCGCGTTTCCCCCTTGCCGTGGTGGTGAATCGCCCTGGCGGGTTCGTTGAGATGGGGAGCCCCGACGTGCCATCAGGGGTGAGGTTGGTCGAGGTGGTCGATGGGAACGGCCGCGGCCCAACCTGTCCCACTTGTGCGGGCTACAGCCCGTAGAGAGGAGCGTGCCATGAGGCCAGCGGTCTTGTCCAGGGTTCCCTCCGTGGAACCCCCTGTGATGGCGGAGAGCCCGAGGCCCAGCCGCCTGCGGGCGGCGCTCGCGGACCTCCGTTCGCTCACGAGCGAGCCGGAGGGGAGAGTGCCAGGCCGGGCCGCAGTGCCGGCGTACGGCGACGAAGCGCCGGCGCCCGTGAGCGCTCCGCGCGTCATCGAACGGCCAGTCGAGGGGATCGACTGACCTGGCGGCCGGAAGGGGCGGGCCCGCGCCGCTCCCTCTCCGGCCGTGCCTGGAGACAACAGATGAGAAAAGACGAAGTGCTGCGCCTCAGACAAGCCGCCGGAGGCGGGACCAGGCAGACCACCGTCCGCTACGTCGGGGGGCTGGCCTCCGACGGCGGTGTCGCCTTCGAGAAAGAGGAGGTCCAGCTCGAAGAAGACAATGGGTTACGGACGGTTGAGTGGATAGGAACCCGCTTCTGCGATTGCGGCACGATCATCGACGGCAAGGAGGCCGCCATCACAGGGCGCTGTTCCTATCCTGGCTGCACGGCATTGACCTGCTCAAAGTGCGTCAAGCGGTGCTGTGCGGATGGCGACGGGAGGACCTTCTGTCCGCGCCACGCTCGGACCTACGGCCACGGCGACGGCAAGACCTACTGCTCTCGCCACTCGTGGCTCCGCTGGTGGCGCGCTTTCTGGGGGCTCGACTGAGATGTCCATTCTGGCCTTTGCGGTCATTCTGCTCCTGCTCCTCGGGCCGTTGCGGCGCCTGTGCATGCGCAATGCCAGATTCGCCGTGCCGGCGATGCTCGGGGCCGTCGTGGGTTACTGCCTGGGGTTGCTGGCCCTTGCCGCCGGCCTGCCGTACCCATGGCTGCCGTGGGCGTGGGCCGCCCTCGCCGCGTTCTTTGTCGGGGAGGCAGGCTCCGAGTGGTTCCGCCGCGTCTTCCGCGAATGAGGGGCATCCCATGCCGGACGGTTTCGACAGGCTGGCTGATTTCCTCGGCCGAGACCACCGCTCGATAGCGGGGATCCTCTGGGCCGCACAGCACAACTCCAAGATGAGGGGTGCCGCCTACTACGCACTCCGCAGGCGGTGCAAGCAAGAGACGGGCGTCAATCCCGACAACCTGCCGCCCTTCCCGCTCGTGAGGGAGCTGCCTGCCGGGGAACTTGTGGTTGGCAATGCGCTCAACGGGCAGATGCTCGGGCCGGTGTTCGCCCTGCCCATTTCGGACACCAAGGGACATTTCGGCGTCTTCGGCGCGACGGGGCAGGGGAAGTCGTTCCTGGCGAAACACCTCATCACTGAGTTCATCCGAGCGGGAGGGAGGGCGTGGGTGTTTGACACCGAAGGGGAACATGGCGACATCCTCTCCCTGCTCCCCGCGGAAGTGCTCGTTCCTGTCACGCCCGATGCCCTCCGTATTTCGCTCTTCGAACCGCCGCGCGATTCCATCGAGCCCAAGGTCTGGCTCGGGGAGATCGGGCTGCAACTCCGCGGCTCAACGTTCATACGCGACGGCGCCGAGAACCTGTTCGGCTCCTCGATGCTCAAGCTGTTCGAGCGCAAAGGCATCCTCACCGGCTCGCGCGCGTACCCCACCCTCGACGAAGCGTTCGCGCACTTCGCGGGCATGAGCTTTGGGCCGAAGAGCCGGAACGCAACCTGGCTCGAGAGCCTGACCAACAGGCTCACCATGCTGTCCAACGCGCTCGGCCCGACCTTCAGCGCGTCCACCTCGGGGGTCCTGCCGTTCCTCGCAAATCGGTCGGCCATCTTCCGCCTCAACGGTCTCCAAGGAGGAGTCGCCGTCCAGTTCTTCGCCGGTTTCCTCCTGGCGTGGCTTGCGGCCTACAAGGAAGGGGAGACAGAGCCGGCCATGCACATGGTCGTCATTGAGGAAGCGCACGTGCTCCTGCCCGACCGAAACCGCATGGACCTCGGGGAGGCCGTGCTTCCCGATCTCTTCCGGCGCGGCAGGAAACGTTCGATGATCCTTGCCATCCTCGACCAGGTCCCTGGCTTGCTGCCGCCCGCGGTCCTTGCGAATCTGGGGTGTTGCATCACGATGCGGATCACTGACCCGAAATCGCTCTGGACCATGGGCAACTCGATGGCGCTCACGCCCGAGCAGTCGGCCGTGCTGCCGGAACTCCAGGCGCGAGAAGCAGTGGTCCGCATCGCCGCACACCCTAAGCCATTCCTGGCGAGGATCCGTGACCTGTCCTTTGGGCCGAGACCTTCCGAAGCTGAGATGCGCCGCAGGGCCGAGGACGCTCTCGCCGGAGTGACGTGGACGCCCGGCATAATGCCGCCCAGCGCACGGCATGGCTCACCCACGGTTGCCGACGGGCCTGCCCAGCTCGGTGAACTTCCCGGCGACGCGCTGAAGGTCATGCTCGACATCTGCGCTCGCTCAGACCATTTCATTGACGAGCGATGCGAAGAGACACAGCTTGACCGGAGCAGGGAGCTGCGGGCCAGGAAGATGCTCCTGGACAGGGGGCTCATTGAGGAGCTGAGCCAGACGATGGGGAAGCTCACCTTCTACCAGGTTACGCCCAAGGGTGAGGACTGGGCCCACCAGCACCGCGTCCACGTCAAGAAGTACAAGTCCGGGCCGGTTCACGAGGCCATCCTCACCAAGGTTCAGCGCGCCCTCGGCATGGCGCTTCCAGGCGCCCGCTTCCAGCGTGGGAGTACGATCGGCTCCGAGATCGGCAAGGAGCCAGACCTCGCTCTGACCCTCAAAGAAGGACGCGCGATCTTGGTCGAGGTCTGCTGCCACAACGTGACCCGCCAGGTGGAGACCCTTCTCGAGGAAGCGGCGATCCAGGACGTAGATATGCTCGTCGCGGTCACGGCCGGCGTGGAGCTGCGCCGCAAGCTCCAGCAGGAGCTGGACAAGAAGGCGAAGGACAGCGGGCCTCGGCTCTTCACGAAGGGGACTGTGACCGTGATCAGCGCCCCAGACTGCTTAGAGCCGGGTTTTGACTGGGTCGACCTTCTGAGCCGGCCTTGACCGCATGACGGAGGTGTCCGATGAACGATTGGCCTGAGGACCCGTTAGCGGAACCCCTGGACGACATCGCGAGGCTGCTCGATCAGCTTGAGGCGATCGAGGAGACGCGGATTGCGTTGGGCGACATACCTCTTGAGGAAATCGGGTTCCGGAATACCGGCGCTGCGCCGACAGCTTCACGGGCACAGGCCGCACCCGACAGCGACCGCTACCTCGACCCTCTCGCACGGCAACTGGGCGCTCTGGAGGACTACCAGGAGAGCCTGGTCCTGCCTCCGCCGCCAAAGTTTGAGGCCCCGAAGCCGTACAAGCCCGAGAGCCAGGCATACGGCTCGTTCCCGACGAAGCCGCCTGTGACACTCGACGAGGGCTTCAGCGGAGCGGGACGGAACTGGGCCGGGCCACGGATCGGGCCTCATCCGGTGGGCAGGAGCGCAGGGGTCAGAGCATCGTTTGGCCACGACAGCCACAGCGGAGGCACCCAATCTGAGTTCTGGTGTCTCCGCCTCGGGGAGGCCGTCACCGGGCCTCATGCTGGCTGCGAAGCCTGCCAACGAGGCTGTCCATTTGCCGAGAGCACGGAAGACGAGGATGACGAGGAGGAGCAGGCCAACAGCAGAGGAGTTCCTATGGAGTGAACCCCGTTTGATGGCTCCTGGCCCGCCCGCGTGCGTTGCACGGGCATGGCGTCCGGACAGAAGGCCAGGCATTGTGAGGCGACCCAAGCCGAAGGAGTTTTCGCATGCCGTACGAGAGGAAAATCAGCCGCGCACAGCCCGGCTGCGTCGTGATGGTCCTCGATGACAGCGGCTCAATGGGGGAGCCATTGCCCGGGACGTCGGACCCGAAGTACCAGTGGGTCGAACGGCTCCTCGGGTGCGTCCTCAAGGAGCTGCTCGCGCGGTCCACGGAGACGAAGGGCGACGCGGTCCTCATCAAGCCGCGCTACTTCGCCACCGTGTTCACCTACGGGAGTGCGCCCCAGCTCTGGGGCAGCGAGGGCATGGACATCCAGGCTGTCGTCGAGAAGTATACGCGCGAGGGGAACTCCTTGGGCCTCGGCGGGAAGTTGGGCGGCACCGACGCCGCGGCCGCGCTCCAGCAGGCGTTCAACTACCTCGAACGGGCGGTGGCCGACGAGCGGTTCAGCGCGTCCTTCCCCGCTATGCTTTTCCACCTCACGGACGGGATGAGCGCCACGGACCCGAGGCCCGTCGCCGAGCAGATCAAGCGGCTCGCCACTTCGGACGGGAACATCCTCGTGCTCAATTCCTTCATCGGGACGCAAACCAACCTGGCCTACACGGGTCCCGAGGATTTCCCCGGCTACGTCCAGGCCAACGAGGTGGGGCAGAGCGAGGACAACGTGCGGCTCTTCGAAATGAGCAGCGAAATCCCCGAAGTCATGCGGGCCAACCTCGTCCAGGACGGCATCTTCCCGAATCTCCGCGCAGGCGCCAGGCTCTTCTTCGACGTCCGTACGCGCGAGATGCTGAAGCACACGCTGGCGGTTGTCGGCTCGATCGGCTCCCGGGCCGACAGGATGGCGAAGTAACATGAATACTCGCGAGGAAGCGTTTCCCGGCCCGTGCGGTCACGACGCACTCGCCATCGTCTCTCCGGCCTGCCTGGGGAACGAGGAGAAGAACCAGGACCGGGTGTTCTGGTCGCCGGCCGTCGGCGTCGCCGCCGTGTGCGACGGGGTGACGACCTCCCCCTTCGCGGCGGAGGCGGCCGAGCTTGTGTCGAAGTCCAGCCCTCTGCTCTTCGGGGGCGAGCTCGAAGACCGCCTGCGGGTTCTGTGCGAGCTTCTCGTGGCCCGCCGCCTCGAAGCGCGGGGGGCCGGGATCAAGCCCTGCCTAGGCATGCCGGAGGCCATGCAGGAGATGCTGCGCGAGGTCGCCGAGGAGAAGATGGCCCGCGCGTTCCAGACGACGCTCGCCGCTGCCTGGTTCGTCCTTGGCGACGACGCGGTCTGCGTGACCGTGGTGCGGTGCGGGGACTCCGGCTTCTTCGCCTTCGGCTCGGACGGGACACTGCTGGTTTCGTCATTGCCGGATGCCTCCAAGCCCGTGGCTTCTGTCAGCGCCACCGGAGGCGGGGAGCAGCCGCCTCCCGCCTCCGGCCGCTTCCGCTTCGGGCCTGGCGACGAGCTTCACGCGAGAGTGCTCGGCACAGCCAGGGAGCTCCCGATCTTCGCGCAGAAAGCGGGCATGGCGGCCGGCAGCGGGGACGGCTGGCTCGTCTGCGCCCCCGTGGACCAGCTCACTTGCGCCGGATGCCCTGCCAATGGCGAGCACGCCGAAGGGCGCACCCTGCGCCTCGGCCCCGACGACCTGCTGCTCGTTCCGAAGTACCTCTGCGGCGCCCCGAACGGCGTGAAGCGACGGCGTTACGTGGACTTCCCTTTCTCCCGATCCGTCCGGGTCGTCTCGTCCTCGCCAAACGCCGGCCAGCCCACACGCTTTTCCGAGCGGGGCTCGACTACCGCGGTCCTCCCGGACAGTTGCTGCGCGGGCGGCTGGGTCAGCTTCCAGGACAGGTTCCCCGCCGACAGCCACTTCGTCCTGGCGAGCGATGGTTTCTACGGCGCCTTCGACGGGCCGGCGGAACTCTTGGCCTGGTTGAGACAGAACGAGGCCCGACTCATCGACGCGGAAGAGCGCGACAAGGCGCTCCACGACCTGCACGTCCGACTTCAGGCGAAGAGCGGAGACGACGACATCTCTTTCGTCTGGGTCCGGCCAGGGTCCGCATTGACTGACGGGTCGAATTGCGGTTCTGCCGACGGTGAAGCAGGAGGAACGAGAAATGCCCGCTGATGTGGTGGAGAGATGGCTGAGGAGCGGCGGCCCGGCCAATGTGGATGGGATTGCCCTGCGCCCGGTCGAGCACAAGGGGATGCCGGGCATGCCACTCTCGGTCCAGCGTGGGCAAGCTGAGGCCTTCTGCCTCGCGGGCAGCGACGGGAGCCGGTGGGTGCTCAAGAAGTTCCACCCGGGCCGCCGCCTGGACCGCTCCTATCTTGAGGGGGTCGCCACCGTCCTGCCAGACCACGGTGGCCTGCTCTCCGGGACCGATCGCAGCGTCCTGTCCGTCGCCTCTTTGCACAAGGAACACGGCTTCTACTACACCCCCGACCTCGCTCGGTGGCTCCACGACACGGTGCTGATGCCACGGGTGAACGGGGTGGACTGGGCCACCATCGCCGATGGCGTTCGCGACGGGAGCATCAAGCTGGAGCGGCCCCACCGCCTCGCCCTCCTTCGTGGCCTCACGGACATCATCCTGCTGCTGGAGGAGCGGCAGTGTGCCCACCGCGACCTTTCCAGCGGAAACGTCTTCGTCAACTGCCAGGCCTGGATGGTCCTGCTGATCGACTTCGATAGCGTTTTCCACCCCGCGCTGGCGATGCCGAATGCGACCACATGCGGGACGGAGGGATACACACCGCCCTACGCCTGGCAAGGAGGTGCACTGGACCCGCGGCAGACTTGGTGCCAGGGGGCAGACCGTTTCGCGCTGTGTGTCCTCTGCGTCGAGTTCCTCATTCTGGACGCTGGGGCGCCGCTTGCGGCTGAGGGAGGGATGTTCGAACAGGAGGAACTTCGCTCCCGCTCGGGAAGGGGCATCTCCCTTGCCCTCGCCGCCTTGAAGGCGAAATACCCCGCGGCCGGGCCATTGTTCGAGGCAGCCCTTCGCAGCACGAGCTTCCGGGACTGCCCCTCGCCTAAGGACTGGGCACGCTTCTGCGACTCGACGCCCGGCGCCCCCATGAAGCCGCCGCGCCTCGACGAGCTGGAGAGCGTCTCCCCCGACTTCTTCGACCAGCTTCTGGCGAAGGCCCGGCCGGCCGCTCCGCTCTGGCCGGCGCCGCGACTGGCTGACATGCCCGCTCCCACGCTTGAGCTGCCGCGGAAGAGGGTGCCAGTGGTTTCTCTGCCTCCAGACCCCTGGTGAAAGTGAGAGCCAGGACGCACAGAATGAATGCGACGAACTCGTATGCCGACATTGTAGAGCGATGGCTTGCCTCCAGGCTGACGGCGCGCATCTCGGGCCTCGACCTGCGGCCCCTCCCACACCCGGCGTTGCCCGACACGCCCTGGTACGTGGTCAAGGGCCAGGCGTCGGTTATTTTCCTCAAGCAGCATCCGCACAACAACGGCTGGCTGCTCAAGAAGTTCATCGAATCCCGCCGGCCGACCGACGAGTACCTGGCGGCCGTCCCCCGCTGCCTGCCCGGCGGCGCGGAGCTTTTCACCTGCACCCAGCGCCGTCTGCTCACCGCGAGGCACCTGGACTTGTGGAATTCCGGCTTCAGGGACAAGGCATTGTCCGCCTTGGTGGAGGGGACGATCCTCATGCCCAAGGTCACGGGCTCCTCGTGGGCCTCGGTGGCCGACGATCTCCGAGACGGGCACGCTACGATGACCATCCGCCAACGGCTCGTGGTCAGCCTGAGCCTGACCGAGTGCGTCGGTCGGCTGGAAGCGGCGCACTGCAGCCACCGGGACTTCTCGGGCCTCAACGTGTTCGTAACCCCGGACGGCCGGGTCCACCTGATCGACTTCGATTCGTTCTACCACGCCGACCTGCCCTTCCAACCCAACACTACGGCGGGGACGCCCGGCTACATGGCCCCGTTCCTCCGGGGCCCCTCAGGCGGTTGGGATGCGTCGCGGTCTTGGTGCCCGTGCGCTGACCGGTTCGCCCTCGCCATCCTGGTGGCGGAGTTCCTGCTCGTCGGTCCCGACACGCCGCCGCCGAGGGAGGATGGCTCCCTCTTCGCCCAGGCCGAGCTGGACCAGCCGGACGCAGGCTTTGTCCAAGAGCAGATCAAGGCATTAGAGAGGGTGTCGAGGGAGTGCGGCCTCCTGCTCAGGCGGTGCCTCGCGGCGACGACGTTCGAGGCCTGTCCTTCGCCGGCGGAATGGCAAAGCGCACTTCGGCACGCGTTGCGGGTCGAGACGGCACGCGAGAAGACCGAGCATCCCAGGGGGGCATTCGCCTGCCGGGTGAGGTACTTCTGCGCGGAATGCCAGCACCTGCTTTCGATCGATCTGGCGAGGTCGCGTGAGCTAGAAAGGCAGGGCAAGCCCGTCCTCTGCTCGTCCTGCCTCCAGGCAAAGCTCAGTGCCCAGTCCGCCGCACGCCTGGAGCGCGATTCGGCATACCCCGAGGTCAACTGCGAGCACTGCACGGCCGCCTTCAGGATGCCGCGCGCCAAGCTCGACCTGCTGCGGTCGCAGGGAAGGCCCATCCTGTGCGGTACGTGCCTGCCGAAGCAGATGCGCCTCTGGGAGGCGGAACGAGACCAGAAGGCCCGCGACTATCCGCAGGCGACTTGCGCACAGTGTGCAACGAGGTTCCGGATCCGAAGGGAGAAGCTCGAGGGCCTGACAGCCAAGGGGAGGCCAGTGCTTTGCCGCCGGTGCCTCGAAGCCGCCCTTTCCCCGGGTAGGCCCGCGCCACGCCCCATCGTGCCGGCCACGCTCGGCGCAGGAGGCAACCCGTCCCCCTTCTGGCAGGCTGTCCGATGGCTCATAGTGGCGCCATGATGGACGAGAAACCAAGCTTGAACCCCGAGGGAACCAACGCACTCTCCCCGAACGCGGAGCAACTCCTCCGCGCACGCTACTACGGCCGCGATACGAACGGCGAGGTCATGGAGGACTTCCCTGCCCTGGCGGACCGAGTGGCAAGCTTCCTGGCGAACGCCGAGCACCGCTACGGCGGCCCCGCCGCGGTGAAGGAGGCGCAAGAGATCTTCCGCGGGCTCATCGTTCCCAGGAGACTCGTGCCGAGCTCCTCGATCCTCATGGGCGCAGGCACCCGCTCACCCTCTCTGGCCGCGTGCTTCGTCCTGCCGATGCCGGACATCCTCGATGCCATAATGGAGTCCGTCAAGAGTTCAGCCATCATCCAAAAGGGTGGAGGGGGCTGTGGGTTCTCATTCAGTCGCTTGAGGCCCAGAGGCTCACCCGTCGCCGGGACGAACGGCGTCGCCTCCGGTCCCGTGTCGTTCATCGAGTTGTGCAACGCGACGTCAGAGGCAATCAAACAAGGGGGCCGCCGCCGGGGGGCGAATATGGCCGTCCTCGGGATCGACCACCCGGACATCATGGAGTTCATCCAAGCCAAGACGCAGCCTGGCAGGCTCCAGAACTTCAACCTCTCCGTGGCAGTCACCGACGCGTTCATGGAGGCTGTGCGCGCCGACGGCTCATACGAGCTGGTTGCCCCGCATACAAACCAGGTCGTCCGCACGCTTCGAGCGCCAGACATCCTGCGCCGCATCGCCGAGAACGCCTGGCGCACCGGCGACCCTGGGGTGGTCTTCATTGACGAGATCAACAAGCACAACCCCCTGCCTGCCCTCGGTCCAATCGAGGCCACCAACCCCTGCGGGGAACAGCCGCTTGAACCTTGGGGAGCCTGCTGCCTCGCCTCGATCAACCTCTCCGCTCACGTCAAGTCCGGCGAGATAGACTGGGACGCGCTGGCGGAGAGCGCTCGGGCGGGCGTCAGGTTGTTGGACGATGCCATTGACGCCAGCTCATACCCGCTGGAGCAGATCGAGCGCACGGTCAAGGCATCCCGGAAGATCGGCCTCGGCATCATGGGCCTCGCGCACGCCCTTGCGAAGCTGGGCATCCCGTACGACTGCGAAGAAGGCGTCCGGTGGGCGGAGAAGGTCATGAGCTTCATCTCCCAGCACGCCTTGGAGGCGTCCCGCCTTCTGGCGAAGGAGCGGGGCCCCTTCCCGGCCTTCAAGCGAAGCGTCTATGCTGAACGAGGCGAGCCGCCTCTCCGCAACGCGACCCGCACGACGGTCGCGCCGACCGGTAGCCTCAGCATCATTGCTGACACCTCCAGCGGCATTGAGCCCATGTTCGCCTTGGCGTACACCCGAACCGTCCTCGGCGGCAAGTCCTTCTCGGTGGTCGATCCCGCCTTCAGGGACGTCGCCCAAGCGTGCGGCGTCTTCAGCGACGATCTCGCACGAAAGGTCGCAGAGACCGGGAGCGTGCAAGCGGCCAAGGACTTCCCCGACGATCTCAAGGCGGTCTTCAAGACGGCGCATGAGATCGCGCCGGAGTGGCATGTGAAGATGCAGGCTGCGATCCAGCGACATACGGACAACGCCGTCTCAAAGACCGTCAACCTGGCGGCCTCCGCCACCGTCGAGGACGTCGAGCAGGTCTTCTTACTGGCTCACAAGCTGGGATGCAAGGGCACCACTGTCTTCCGGCAGGGCTGCCGCACCGGGGTCTTGAACACAGGCACGACAAGCCCCCAGTACGCCGCAATGCGAAGTCGGCCCAAGCTGACGCTCGGATCCACAGAGAAATTCCGGAGCGGCTGCGGCTCTCTCTACGTTCATGTGACTCGGGATTGCAACGGGCTGTTGGAGGCGTTCTCAAACCTGGGCAAGGGCGGCGGGTGCCCGGCCCAGTCCGAGGCGACGGCGAGGCTCGCCTCGTTGTGCCTCCGCTGCAACGTCGATCCGCACGAGATCGTCCACCAGCTTCGAGGCATCCGCTGCCCGACAGCGTGCAGCGCCAGGGCCGAGGGAAAGCCCATTGACGTGCTCTCCTGCCCTGACGCCATCCCCCAGGCGCTCGCCAGGGCCTTGCGGAGTGACGAAGATCCCGCAGGCGAGATTGGCGCCCTCGAACGGTGCCCCAAGTGCGGCGGCCGGCGCGAGCCCGGGCGCTGCGGCGTCTGCCTCTCGTGCTGGGAGGGCGGGTGTGAAGGATCATGAAACGAGTACCCCAATGACCGAAGCGTGGAAGGAGAACAACATGCGGTGCTACGAGTACAGGCTCAAGACAGGGATCACGCGAACCCTCGAGTTTGCGCGCAAGCTGCTTGCGTGGTTCGCCGTCAATGTGGGGCTCAGGTGCGGCCACAATTGCCTCTACTGTAGCACCGGCGCCGTCCTGCGCACCCACCCCTGCTTCAGGGCACTGGGGGAAAGCCCGTTCGGCCACGGCTACTGCATCGTGGACCCCAGCACGCCGGAGCGGGTCGCCAGGGACGCAGCCCGGCTCAGGGAACGCGGCCTCATCCAGCTCTGCACGCTGACCGACGCCTGGGCGCCCGAAGCGAAGAAGCTCGAGCTCGGCCGCCGTTGCCTCGAGGCTATCCTCGCACAGCCTGGCTGGACGGTTCGCATCCTGACTAAGAGCGCGGCCGTCCGGGAGGACTTCGGCTCGCTCGAGAAACACCGTGACCGCGTCCTCGTCGGCCTGAGCCTGACGGCCATGCCCGAGAAGAGTCCCATCAACAATATCCTCGAACCGAACGCGTCTGACATCCGGGATCGAATGGCCGCGATGACCGAGGCCGCTGCGCGGGGCCTTCGGGTGTACGGAATGCTGTGCCCCTTCCTGCCGGGCATAGCCGATGCCCCGGAGGACATCGACCAATTGGTCACGTTCGTCGTGGGCTGCCGAGCCCAGGAGATCTTCGTGGAGGCAGTCAATCCCCGCGGTCCCGGCCTGCTGCACTGCCAAGAGGCCCTGCAAGCGCGGGGGAACACCAGTGAGACAGCGGCCATCGCACGGATCAGACGCCGCCAAGACTGGTCGCAGTACTGCCTTGACCTTGTCCGCAATGTCCAGGCGGGCGTTCGCCGGCACTTCGACATCGGGAAGCTACGCTTCCTGCTGTACCCCTCGGGGCTGCTTCCCGGGCACGAGGCCGCGATCCACAAGGACGACGCCGGTGTCGTTTGGCTGGGGAAGTCACCCACGACGCCTTGAGGGCATGTAACATGCGGGTAAACGGGCACAGGTCGCGGGAATCGACCGGCAACGCGGTTGGGTATGTTGAAGCCGGATTCGTCACGCTGACGCGGGCCGCTCAGCGCTCCGTGGTCTCGGCCAAGACCATCCGAGGGCGGATCGCCGAGCGCCGGTTGCCGCACGGAATTTGCCCGGCGGGCAGGCGCAGCACCACACCCCATCCGATGGCCAATGAGCGAGCCGGCGACCGTGCGCTCCACTTGCAGATGTTGCCCGCCTGCTTGAAGGGCGGGATGCTTGAAGATGGCGAGACCTGCCCAAGGGTGGAGTGATACGGTGATGGCGGACTCCAAATCCCCCGGCCCTCCAATGGCCGCTGCGACGGCCGCAGCGAGACCACTGCTGTCCGTCAGAGAGGCTGCTCGATTTGTGGGCCTGAGCGCATCGGCTTTCCGAGCCGCTCGCAAGCGCAGACCATGCCCTTCATACCGGCCGACGGGCCCGGATGGCCGTGAGCACTTCGCCGAGGCCGATCTGCTTGGCTGGCTCGAGGCAAGCAGAACTGTGCCCGTGCAACCCAACGTGGAGCCCCGCACGCCCGCTCCTACATCACGAGGACGCAAGTCGGGCGACCCTTGGGCTGAGGTGCTCGGGCGGAAGTCCCTTGACACGAGCGACGCGCTGGGTAAACTTGATGATAGCGTGTTGCGTCCCGAAGAAAGGACTGGGTGACCGATGGGACGCGTAACGCAACTAAAGGGGAGGGAAGGGTGGTACGTGGAGTTCTGGCATCCTGCCCGGCATCGCAACGTCCGTGTGCGGGTTCGCGGCACACGGGCAGAAGCGTCCAGGCTGTTGACGGAACTCCAGGCGAAGGCCCAGCGTGAGCATTTGCTAGGGCCGGCAGCGACCGCCACAAATGATGTGGAGATCGCAGCGCTAGTGACGGCTTGGCGAGCCCACAACTCGGGACGAGTGCGACCTCGCACCTGGCAGAGCTATGCCTTTTGCCTGCACGATGTGCTCACGTGGATGGAGGCGCACAACCGGCCGCGATCTGTGAGGGACATCCGCCTCGCGGACATGGAGTTCTACAAGGCAGAACTTCTCGAGCGCGGACTGGCCGGACGATGTGTGGACATGCGCGTGGGCGCCTTGAGGCAGGTGCTCCGATGGGCACTGCGCGAGGGACGGATCGCGAGCAACCCGCTGGAGGGTTGGCGGCCAGTCGGAGGGCCGCAGAAACGTGACGCCCGGCCGCTGACGGCCTTCGAGATCGGTAAGCTTCTCGCGGCCTCGCCGAGCGACGTGGCAGATGTTTGGATCGTCTTCCTCGAGACGGGGCTTCGGTTTGGGGAGCTGTCGAGCCTCGAGTGGCAAGACATCGATCTGGAGGCCCGGCAACTCCGCGTGAGAGGCGAGACCAGCAAGAGCCGGCGAACGCGATTCGTCGCCATGACCGACCGTGTGGCAAGCATCCTTGGTGGCCTGAGACTGCGCCTCGCCGAGCGACCTGAGACCGGGGACGCGAGGCGGTTTGTCTTTGTGAACAGCAAGGGAAACCGCTGGCGGGGGAATCTCTGGAGAAGGTTCAAGCGGTGTGCAGCGAGGGCTGGGCTGCCCAAGGAAGGTGTGCACCTTCACGCCCTGCGCCATACTTTTGCCACATACGCAATCCATGAGGGCTGCGATGTGAAGACCCTACAGGACATCCTGGGCCATTCGACGGCGAAGGTCACGCTCGACTGGTACGCCCATGCCTTCGAACGGAGGGCCGCCGAAGTCGTGGGCCTGGTCGGGCGGGTGGTCGAGGAAGCCGAGAGCAGCGCGCGCAGAGCGCGCGCAGCGGAGGCGTAGGCCGCACGGAGCGTCTGTAACTGCTTGTGCCATAACACTTTGCGACCGGTAGGATCGCGGACAACATCGGATTTCTAATCCGAGGGCCGCAGGTCCGAGTCCTGCCGGGCGCGCCAACTTGCCGCAAGAGGTTGCAGGATATGTAATTACGAGGACGATTGCGGGGCATTGGATGCGTGAGACACCGGGCGGCGCAGATGGCTGTCAATAGCAGAACTACCACGTCTGGCCACCAGAACTACTGTCCCTAGACACTGACCGACAGGTTCCACTGAGTGATCGCTTGAACGCCAAACAAGCGGTCACACAAAGAGGATGTCACGGATCGCTTCAGGATAGCCCGGGCCGGGTCGGGTCAAGATAGGCCGGGCCAGTTGGGTAGGTCCGAGGAACATTAGACAAGTTCCTTGGGTTCCCTGCACGTGTCTTTTTCGTTTCGGCGGGCTTTGTCTTTGAGGCGGTGGCTGCGGCCGGTGATCTCGATGATGTCGGCGTGGTGGAGGAAGCGGTCGAGTTGCGTGGGGCGGAGGGGTTGAAGCGCCAGTCGAAGTCGTCGAGGGTCTTGAGGTCGAGGAGTTCGACCACCTCTGCGCTCAGCGAGCGGCTCGAAGCCTGTGCCAGGCGGCGGATATTCTCCCATCGCGGCAAGCCGCAACCAAACGCGGAGGAAAAATCTTTCCGGAAAACAAGATTCTGCATGTTTGTAGCATAGAGGGGCTCGGGGATGTTGCGGACATGGAGCGTGGATATCGGTTGGGCCTCCTTGTTCAGCCACCTGGGGTTATGGCGGTGTTGGTTGCAAGTTGCAGCCGACACTCGCCCCGCCGAGATGCCAGGTCGCGGGGCCGACTGGGTCAGTCCGGGGGCAGGGGTTTGAGGGTTTCGGCGGCCATGTGGGGCGGGAGGCGGCGGGTGGAGCCGGCCTTGTCGCAGAAGTAGAGGCGCGAGTCGGAGGGCTGGCGGGCGTGGCCGTCGGCCCAGAAGGCGTAGAAGCCCGGGTGGGCGTTGAGGGGGCGGCGGACGTAGGTGTGGTTGTAGGGGCTGGCCTTGGTCAACTGGCGGGCCTTCTCCCAGGTTTTCCCCTGGTCGCGGCTCGTCCACATGGCGACCTCGCCGCCGGGGTTGTAGGGCTGGGGGCCGGCCTCGGTGGGGCCGATGACGCGCCAGGCGCCGTCGGCCTCGACGTGGAGGCAGCCGCAGTCGTAGTTGCTCTTTGAGGTGGTCACGGGGCGGAAGGCCCACTCGCTGCCGGTCCAGTGGGCGATGGTCCAGGTGCGGGGGTCGTTGGCGGGCCCGCTCTGGTAGCCCTTGCTGGTGATGTAGAGGATGATGGGGCGGCCTTCGGCATCGAAGCTCAGGGCGTGGATGTAGACGAGGAGCTTCTCGGCCTCGTAGTCGCGGATGAGGGCGTCGTTCTTCACGGCGGTCAGCGGCGGCTCGATGGCCTTGCCTTGAACCGTCCGCCAGGTCTTCCCGAAGTCGGCGGTCTCGACGTAGTAGAGGTTCGTTCGCCAGTTGAGGCCCAGCTTGAGGGGGTGGTACATGAAGGCGGTGCCGACCTTGCCCTTGTGGGGCCAGCTCACCTGGTAGTGGCCTTCGGCGATGCCGGCGAGACGCTGCGGCTCGCTCCAGGTGCGGCCGTCGGGGCTGGTGGACCAGTGGAGCATGCGCCCCTTGCGGTAGAGGGTGTGGAGAAAGAGGAAGCCCTTCCCCTCGATCCACCAGGGCTGGGGATAGGAGAAGTTGGTCTTGAGAACCAGCTCGAATGCCTCGATGTCGTGGGGCTTCACGCTGCGGTAGATGAAGGAGGGGCGCGACGTTCCGTGGGAGCTACAGAAGACCCACAGGTGCCCCTCGCCGTCAATAGAGAGCACTGGGTTGTCGTGCGCGTCGTCGGTCTGCTTGTCGTGGAGGATGCGAGGGCGGGGCACGGTGCCCGTCGCGTGGTCGTAGAAGGAGACCATTTCGAGGAGGTTGCGTTTCTCCTTCGAGGTGCCGCCGTAGACGAGGAAGGTCTTGTTGGCCGCGGGGGCGTGGACGCAGAAGGGGATGTGGTTGGCGGGGTAGGTGCCGAGGCCGCCGCTGTACTTGTAGACGTATTCGTCCTTCGAGGGCTGGTTGAAGTACCAGATGCCGCGATAGCCGTCGTCCGTCGGCGGCGCGATGACGGTTCCTTGCACGGGCTTCTCTCCTGCGAGGCTGGTGCCTGCGGCAAAGAGGGCCAGCGTGGCGCAAATGACACGCGACCGAAGGGTGGACACGCGGCGCTCCTTCTTCCCTGCTCCACCCAGGGACAACAGGGACATCAGGGACCGCAGGGACGTAAGGGACGCAACCGGCCTTGCGTGGTCTGCCCCCATTTCCCTCGTCCCTTGGGTCCCTTCCGTCCCTTTGGTCCCTGTGGTCCCTTTCCTCTCTTCGGGCTACTTCGCCGAGAGCCACTCCTTCACCGGGAGCCTCACGAAGTCGCCGCGGTCGGGCGCGTCGAGGAACTCGCCCGCGGCGAACCAGAAGTCGCCGGCCGTGAGGTCGGCGATGACGGTGTGGACGGTGATGGGGAGCCTCGCGGCGCCCATGGCCTTGCGCGCGGCCTCGAGGTCGAGCTTCGCCCCACCCTTGGCCTTGCTCATGAGGGAATGACGGAGCAGGGGGTAGCGGTAGTCGGCGAGGGCGAACGGGGGCTTGCGGCGCTTGCGGAAGTGGTTCGTGCAGGCGAGCATCTCCTTGCTCAGCTCGGGCTCGTTGTCCTGCGGCCTGCGCACGGTCACGCCCCGGTCGCTCGTGTAGTCGTTGTTGTACTCGAAGACGAGCGCGGGGGGCGTGCCGTCGGCCACGGGCGCCGCGAGGAACACGGCGTTGTCGAAAAGCTGTTGCCGGCCCTCGAGGAGTGGCAGAGCCTGGGCTGCAAGGTCGCGCGCGGAACAGGACTCCATCAGCCGCCGCAGGACTAGCAGGCGCGGCGAGTACGGCTGCTTCAGCGGGCGGAGGGGGAGAAAGACGTCGTGGACGGAGACAAAGACGCCCGCGTCGTTGAGGCCGGTCACGCAGCCGATCATGCCGGGCGCGGCCACCGTGGCCCAGCCCCTCTTGCCATCCTGGGGCCTGTGCACCACGAGCAGTTGGTGCGAGAAGAATGCCTTGGTCGGGAGGAAGTCGAAGTTGCGTCCCACCCAGACGTGCCCGTCCCTTGTGTGGGCGCCCCAGGCGGCGAAGGTTGAGCAGGCCTGGCGATACCAGTCGCCCGCCGCGTTGTACGCCTTGAGGTCTTTCAGCGTGAGGGGGCGCCCGAGCCGCCGCAGCATCGCGCCCTCCCCGAGATTCGACCTCACGCCGTCGAAGACCCCCTGAAGCTCCAGCTCGTCGTCGGGCTCGAACTCGAAGCGGTCGACGAGCGGCAGGATCACCCGCGCGTAGTCCCGCTTGTGGGACAGCAGCAGGTTGGAGCCGCAGAGGGCGTCCACCATGTCCAGTATCGCGGGGGCGAGGAGCTGGCCGTGGGCGAACCCCCGCTCGTAGGGGTCGCCCCACAGGGCCAGCACGCCCACCCCATTGACCCGCTCGAATCTGCCGTGCTTCGCCTCGCCCGGGGACACTGGCGGCGGGGCCTTGGCCACCGACTCTCTGAGCAGGTAGCAGCCCGAGCAGAGCAGGGCGGCTGCGGCAAGTGCGGCGCCGCGGACTCGGCTGGCGACGCGCATCATCGGCCCCCCTCCCCGCCCGAACCCGCGGCCTTGCCAAGAGAGAGGAAGAAGTCCACCAGGCGCTGGGACTTGAAGAACTCGTCGCAGACCTGGTGCCCCTTGCCCTTGACGACGATGAGCTCGACGGGTCCGCCCAGGGCTTGGTAGCGGCGGGCGAGCTCGCCGCTGTTGCGCTCAAGCGGCACAATGTTGTCGGAATCGCCGTGAAGGTGCATGATGGGCACCTTGGCTTTCGCAAGCGGACCGAGCCGCTCGATGGGGTTGTGCTCCTTGAGGCGCTCGCGGAGCTCGGCCTCCTTCAGGCCGTAGGCGCCGCACGCCCGCGCTGGCCCAGGGTAGCTCGTGAGGTCGCACACCGTGTAGATGCCGCCGATGCACTGCGCCCGGTCGGGGTGCTCGGCCGCCCAGTTGTAGAGCATCAGGCCGCCGCGGCTCTGCGGCAGAAGACACGCCTTCTCCGAAAGCCCATAGGTCTTCGTCACGTGCTGGTATAGCTTGGTGTAGACGGCGCGGCCCTTCGGGCTGCCGAACGACTCGCCGACCTCGACCCCGCAGACGGCGAAGCCCGCCCCCAGGAGCCGCTCGAACATCCAGGCGTGGCTGGGGTCGGGGTGCATGCCGATGAACGTCGGCGCGTACCAGAGCCACGGCTTGGAGCCGTCGGGCGCGGGCTTCGTCGGCCGCAGCAGGAAGGCCCGCTGCCCCGCCACCACGAAGTCCAGCCGCTCCGTGGCGAACTGCTTCGAGACCTTCGGCGGCTGCGCCTCCCCCGCCAGCGCCACGCCGAGGAGGACCAGGCAGCAGGCGGCGACTCTCACACACACCGAGTATGGCCCCCAGTTGTGGTGAACTGCTCGGCAGCCCCCACATGGGCGTACTATATCAGCCCAGGGCGAAGCCCTGGGAAGCAGGACGGTGTGCGGATCAGCCCTGAAGGGGCGTACTATGAGGCACAGACGCCATCGCCTCCTGTGAGTGGCTAGTACGCCCCTGCAGGGCTGAACAGGTGCCATCTCCCCTTCCCAGGGCTTCGCCCTGGGCTGATATAGCACGCTCCGTTCGGAGCTACGGAACCCGGGAAGGTCACCACGATTGGGAGTCATACTGACACGCACCCCTCGTGGCGGAGCAGCCATCGCTTGATCTCCAATCCCGCGCTGAAGCCCCCCAGCCCGCCGTCCGAGCGAATGACCCGGTGGCAGGGAATAAGAATGGGGATCGGGTTCGCCCCCACCGCCTGCCCCACGGCCCGCGCCGCGCCAGGGCAGCCGATCCGCCGCGCGAGCTCCCCATAGCTCACCGTCTTCCCGAAAGGCACCTTGGCCAGCTCCCGCCAGACCCTCCGCTGGAACGCCGTTCCACTGCTAACGTCAAGCTTCGTCTCCCACCGGCGCGGCTTCCCCGCGAGATAGCTCGCCAGGTCCTCTGCCAACACTCCGATGAGCGCCTCCTCCGCGCGCGGAAGCCCCTGAGATCTCCTGTAGCTCAGGCTGACAAGCCTGCCACCCATGAACAGCGCCGTCACCGGCCCCAATGGCGATGGCAGCTCCGCCGACCGCAGGGCATCCGCTCTTTCTCTCATTCTCTTCCCAATCAGCAATCAGCAATCAGCAATCGAAAATCGAAAATCGAAAATCTCACTTCTGCCTCATCAGCCTGTGCACCTGGGGAATAACCCTCACGTCCCGCAGCCTCCGCTTGAGCGCGGCTTGGAACGCCAGCAGTTGCTCGGGCGTGGGCGACCGCACCCCGCGAACCGGCGTCACGGGCTGGAGGACAACCGGGGGCTGCGACTTCTGGGTCTCCACGACCTCCGCCGCGCGGCCAAGCTCCTCCTCCGTCGTGTCCGCGGCCACGACGATCTTCACCTGCGCGCCGCGCCGCATCGCTAGGTCGAGGAAGCGGTAGTGGGCGTCCCAGGGCGTCGGCTGGCCCGTCGCCGACTCAAGCTTGATGTCCATCGCCACGTGCCGCACGCTCTCGATGACGCGCTGGAGCGCGTCGGGCAGCGTGCCGTTGGTTTCGAGGTAGACGGGCAGCCCGTCCGCCGCGAGCCGCGGGCAGAGCGCGGCCAGGAAGTCCTCGTGGATGAGCGGCTCGCCGCCCGTCAGGCTCGCGGAGTCGTGCAGCCCGCGCGGAGCGTCCAGCGCCACGGCAGCCTTCGCAACGTCCGACACCGACATCGGGTTGCGGTGCTCGTCGAACTCCCGCGACCCCGGCTCCTGCTCAATGGCGCAGTTTGGGACGGGCAAGAGGGCCTCCTTCGTGTCGCAGTAGAAGCACCTGCGGTTGCACCCGCAGAAGCGCACGAAGACCTGTCGGACGCCTACCAGCACCCCCTCGCCCTGGATGCCAGAGAAGATCTCGAACACCGGCGCCTTCGGCTCGGCCATAGCCACATCCCGCCGCTCGCCTCCCGCTCCAACCCCTCATGTTCTCTTATAGCCGAGTTGTCCCGGGAAGGCAAGCGGGGAAATGAGCTCGTGACGGCAAGAGTGGGCGCGCACACCCCGCACCACCCCCTATGTCATGCTGAGGCCGCCGAAGCACCTTTCAATGGCCTGGCGTGTGCCACCGAAGCTAGCTCCCGTCGCGTCGGTCCGCTCCCCTGAAAGGTTGCTCGACAAGCTCGCAATGACACGAGGGACGCGCGCTCGCAGAACGCACCATCCCGCTGTCATGCTGAGGGCGCCGAAGCACCTTTCAGGGGCTTGACGCACGACACGGAAGCCAGCGCTCATTGAGTCAGTCCACTCCCTTGAAAGGTTGCTCGACAAGCTCGCAATGACAGGGGGGAGGCCGCGTGGAGGCATGTAGGCTCTACCATCGGACCCTCCCCTCGGCGCTGAGCTCCTTTGTGGTGATGGCGCGTGGCTTGCCGTCGGGGAGGGTGACGGTGACATCCACGTCGGCGGTCAGCTCGAACTGGCCGGGGGCCACTCGGCGGAGGCTGGCGAAGGTGCTCTGGCGCACGGTGTCGCCGACGCCATACTCCCAGAGCCGCAGGACGCCTGCCTTGCCGAAGGCTTCTTTGGTCACAGGGCCGCCAGTGAGCTTGAAGACATTGGCCGGCTTGTCGCTGATGATGTCGGCGCGCCAGAAGGTGGTCATGTCGTCGTTGGAGGCCACCCAGCCCTTGTTGATGCCGGGCCGATTGCCCATCGTGGGGCCGAGGGCGCAGCGGACCGTGCCCTTTTCGGCATCCACCTCCTCGATGCCCGAGCGGAAGTAGTCGGCGCCATTCTCGACCGTGATGCGGGTGAGATTGCCCTCGGGCCTCACGTCGAGCGCAGTGTAGGTGGTCCAGTGGCCTGGCACGCCGATCTCGAAGATGCTCGGCCGGCTGCTCGCGGGCCACGGCTGGTCAATCCAGAGCGTCTTCGCCAGGTAGTCCACCTTCACCACCTTTCCCGTCCGCTCGCGCTGGGCCGGGCGAAGCTCAATGCCCGGAGCGGCCAGGTGCGTGCCTCCTGCAAGGGTGGCCTGCCGGAACCCCTCTTTGTCTGCCGAGAGATAGGCGTAGTCGGCGTTGACGAACACCTTTGCTTCTGGAATCACGCGCTCGACGAGCACGCCATCAGCGAAGCAGATGTCCGTGTGGCCGTTCGCGGTCTTGACCTCGACGGCAACGGCCTCGTAAGCCGCGTTCCCGAGGTTCGCGGGCTGATCCTTCATCTTGCTCGCTTGCACGTTAAGCAATCGCTTGCCCGTGATGAACGGTTCGCCAACAAAGGGCTCGATGAGAGCGATGAAAGTGCTGTCCTGCGAGTCCTTCTGGGCCATGAGGCAAGCGAAGTCGTACTTGAAGTTGCGGCAGTTGAGGCTGCCGCGCGTGGCCTTCGCGCCCTTGGCGTCGAGAAGGTGGAGGCGTGTGAAGCGGCGGGGGAGGTCGTCGGAGTAGTTGGCGCCGCGGTGCGCCCGCTCGTTGCCGAAGAGCTTGGGGTCGCGGGTCTGGCGCCAGGTGGCCTCCAGGATGTCGGGGGCGGTGCCCGCCGCCAGCTTGTCAGGAAGGCTCTTGAACATGTCGAGGTACTGGGGGACGGGCTGGGTGTCCTTCACGTTCCACGTGGGTTCGTCCTCGACCGTGCCGTGGAAGCAGTAGGTGTGGGTCTTGCCGCCTGCGACGCGGAAGACATCGAAGACGTAGGAATTGGCCGGAGTGACGCCGGGCGGGAGCTTGGAGCCGGGCTTCTGGGCCTCGATGGGGAGCGGCTGCGAGCCTTGGCCCTCGTCCACGTCAATGAGGGCAATCTGGCGGCGGAAGAGGGTGGTGCCCTCGGGCGGCTCGGCCTCGGCGGCCAGGTAGCGGGCGCCGGGGGCGTCGGCGAGGGTCCGCACCCACGAGTAGCCCTGGAAGCCGTGGCCATCCACCTCGACGACGTTGTGGACTCGCGTCGTGCCGTCGGAGGGGGACGAATAGCCGCTCCGCTGGCCGCCGTCAATCGTCGCGGGGCAGCCCTGGGCGACGACCTGGAGGTCCATCGTGTCGGCGTGCTGGTGTCCCCAGCCGAAGCCGACGCGGACGTATGCGGCGCGGCGGAAGCGTGGATCGTCGTGCTCCGTGCCGCTCTCGAGGACGCCCGCCCACATGGGCATGACGCGGGAGCGGTTATCAAGCCAGGGGGCACGCTTGACCTTCGCCGCCGCCTCCTCGATCTTCGCCCAATCGGCGTCCGACTGCTCCTTGCGGCGGACGTAGTGCTTGAGGATGAAGGCGAAGCGGGGGTCGGCGGTCCACTCCCAGCCGCGGGCGGCGAAGCCGAGGTCGCGGAGGGTGTGGCCGGCCACCTTGTCGGGGCCGCAGACGTCGCCGATGCGCACGAAGTCCCAGCCCGCCACCACGTTCTTGAGGCGCCAGTAACACTGCGCAACTGGCTTGGGATAGCGGGCCTTGTCGCTGAGGTCGTACTTGCGGTTGCCGCCTGCCCGCAGGTAGCGTTCGAGCGATTCGGCCACGCGGCTGGCCCCTTCGCCCTGGGCGTAGAAGGTGGAGCCGATGTACTCGCAGCCGTCGCGGCAGCACCCCGTGATCATCGCGTCGGCGATGCCCACGGGCGGCAGGGGGTAGATGAAGGTCTTGGAGAAGAGCCACTCCATCCAGGGGTCTGTAACCTTCGTGTCGCCGACGACCGCCGCGGCGTTCGCTATGTCCATCGGGTCGGTGTAGTAGTTATAGCGGAGAATCCGCTTGGCCGTGGTCTGCACGAGATAGGCGTCAATCAGCTTCACAACGTCCTGCGGGGTCTTCACCCAGGGGACGAAGCGGCCGAGGGACTCGGCCAGCTCCGCGTTGTCCTTGATGTAGTCGAACAGCGCGTCGTAGTCGTAGAGGATGGGGTCAACGTAGAGCGGGTAGTGGGGATAGAAGGTCGCGGTGGAGTCGCGTCGGCGGCAGCGGATGTCGCGACCGTAGGGGCCTGGGTCACGGACGACGTAGGTGAGGAAGTTCGCGGCGTCAATCGCGGGGAAGGCGTAGGCGAAGCGGGCGAGGGCGATGGCTGCGGTGCGGGCGGCAGTCGTGTCGCCCGACTTCAGGTATTCGCCCACGTTTCGCCGCACGAGGGTGCCTGGGTAGTCGCGGATGCGGCTCTGGACCTGGTTGGCGATGGGCGCCCACATGTGGCCCTTCCCGGGGTCGGCCGGGTCGGGGAAGAAGAGCCCCGCCCCGTCGTCCTTGTAGGGATACGGCGCCGGGAGCGGCTTGCCCTGGCGGAAGTCTTCCAGCGTGTATTCGAGCTGGAGCTTCTTGTTGGCGAGGAAGACCTGGCCCTTGCCGGGCTGCCAGTCGCCGAACTCGTCGGCGATCTCCTTTGGGGTCTTTCCGGGCGCCCCAATCGTCACGTTCCGGCGGAGGGTGTGCTCGTCGCCGCCCATCCAGCCGTGACCGAAGCCCTGGGCGTTGACGTGCGGGAAGCCGTTCCAGATTTCGGCGTCGCGGGCCAGCCGCGCGTCCTTCGGCGGCTCGACGTTCGTGGGGGCGGGCGGCTTCTTCTCCGTGACTGTGGTGCGCGACTTGATCGCCCGCCGCTCGACGCCCGCGAGCGCGTCGTCGAGCGAAATCTCGTGGAGGAGCATGTCAACGCCGCTTCCCTCATCCACCGCAATCTCCGCGCGGAACGCCCGCTTCTCGTCGGCGTGGAAGTAGATTTCGGCGATGCTGTAGAACTCGTCGCAATAGCCCAGGCGGAGGCGATAGCTGTTCTCTTCGCCTTTCGGCCCGTCGTTGATCTTCGCCCGCACGAAGAGCGGCGTGCGGAAGGGCTTGAGCTGCTCCGTGGGCACGGCGGCGATGAGGCGGAGGGTGTAGACGCCGATCTCCAGCGCGCCCAGGTCGAGCTTGAGGACGGTCGAGCCGACTTTGCAGCGGATGACGGGGACAGGCTTCCACCTCAGCCCCGTGTTCACCACGTCGGAGTGGCGCGGCACCCAGTAGAGCGGCGGCGCGTATCCCTCCGCCTTCGCCGCCCCGGGGATATTCGGCGCGACCCAGCCCTTCACCTTGCTCTGCCTATCGAAGAAGCTCCGCGACGGGCAGTACTTGAACCAGTAGTTGCGGTAGAGCTCGGGCGAGCCGGGATTCAGCTCGAAGCATGGCGCGAGCGGATCAGCATCGTGCTTCCCCGGCAACTCCCCTGGCTGCCCCGCCCTCTCCCCGTGCTGGGTCGGGAACAGCGGTAGCTTATATCCCGCCAGCGGGCCGCCGACATCGTACTCCCCGGCTCCGGCGATGCCTGCGAACGACATAACGGCGAGGGCCGCTAGCATGTAGACCCCAGACTTCAAGAGCATGCATTCACTCCTCAAGTTGTTGCCACGCCCTTCCTTGTCATGCTGAGCTTGCCGAAGCACCTTTCAGGGGCTTGACGCACGTGATGCGAGCAACTCCTCATCGCCTCAGTCTGCTCCCTTGAAAGGTTGCTCGACAGGCTCGCAACGACAGAGGGCGGGACGCCACGGTCCAGAGCATAGCCGGGCGGCGGGGGCGGGTCAAGCCGTGTTGACGGGCCGGCCCGTTCTGCTTACCATAGTGGCCCATTGGAATGGGCCGCTGCGAGGACACCGGAGCCAGCGAACACATGGAGACACTGAGCCGACGCGAGTGGATGGCGACAGGCGCCTTGGGGGCCGCGGCGATGGCGACGGGGGCCGATGCCGCCGAGCCGAAGCCGGCGGAGACGCGGGGCGCGGAGGCCCCGCCCACAAGATGGTCGCTGGGCATCAACACGAGCACGCTCCGCGGGAGCCTGGAGGAGAAGGTTCGGGCGACGGCGAAAGCGGGGTTCGACTCGATTGAGCTGTGGAGCGGCGACCTGTCGCGGATCGAGAAGGAGGGGAAGCCGCTCGACGACCTCAGGAAGCTCCTGGCCGACCTGGGGCTTAGCGTGCCAAACGTCATCGGCATCTGGAGCCCGATGCCGCCCGACGAGGCGGAGAAGGCGAAACGCTACGAGCAGCTCAAGCCGCAACTCGCCCAAGCCGCAAAGGTCGGCTCGAAACACATCGCAGCCGTCCCTGCCCCGGATAGGCCGGACATTGACGTGCGCTGGGCGGCCAGACGCTACCGCGAGCTGCTCGAGCTCGGCAGGCAGTTCGGCATCACCATCGCCATCGAGTTCCTCGGGCCGCTCAAGGGCATCCACACGCTCGGGCAGGCGGCAGCGATTGCCATCGAGGCCGACAGCCCGGACGCCCGCATCATCCCCGACACGTTCCACGTCTATCGCGGCGGCTCGTCGTTCGCGGGCGTGCGACACCTGGCCGGCTCGCTCTACGCCCTGTGGCACTTCAACGACGTGCCGAAGGAGCCGCCGCGGGAGCAACTCCGCGACGGCGACCGCATCCTGCCCGGCGACGGCATCCTCCCCCTGCCGCAACTGCTGAAGGACCTTTGGGCGAGCGGCTTCCGCGGCCCGCTGTCCGTCGAGCTCTTCAACCAGGAGCTCCACAAGAAGGACCCCTTCGAGGTCGCTGCTCTGTGCATGGAGAAGATGAATGCCCTCATCGCAAAGAGCGGGGTTGGCAATGCGTGATCTTCACTCGTCGTCGTCGTCGTCCTCGTCGTCGTTCTCGAACTGTTCCGGCTGGAGTGGGATCACGAATTCGACGACGACGACGAGGACGACGACGAGCACGAGAGGAGGGCTGAGCCTGATGCTCTGGCTTGCGTTAGCAGCAGTGGCCCTCGCCGGCGAGGAAGGCCCCGAGCCGGTCCAGACCCTCGAGGGCCACATGTCCCTCATCGGCGGGCTGGCGTTCACGCCCGACGGCAAGACGCTCATCAGCGCGGGGAGCTATGTGGACGCGACGCTGTGCTCCTGGGACGCGGCGAGCGGCGACCTGAAGCAGAGCGTCAGGGGCGAGAAGGGCAGCTTGTCGTGCCTCGCCCTCTCACGCGACGGCAAGCTGCTCGCGGTTGGCGGCGGCGATACCACGCTACGGCTCCTTGACCCCGCGACGGGCAAGACGCTCCGCGAGCTGGCGAAGCACCGCGGCGGGGTGAACGCCGTGGCCTTCTCGCGCGACGGCAAGATGATGGCCAGCGCCTGCGACGGCGACGAAGCGGTCCGCCTCTGGTCCGTGGAGAAGGCCGAGGTGCTCAACGCGATGACCATCCGCTGGGGGGCGCACTCCGTGGCCTTCTCCCCCGACGGCATGGTGCTGGCGGGCGGCGGCCGCTTCGGGCGGCTCATCCTCTGGAGCACGGCCAACGGCGCCCAGGTGTCCTCGCCCTATCTCGGCCAGGGCAAGGTCACGGTGGCCATCTCGCCCGACGGCACGCTCCTGGCCAGCGCCAACGACGCCCCAACCGTTCGCCTGTTCGCCTCCACGGGCGGCAAGCTCCTGCGGACGCTTCCCCAGTGCGCGCCCACCACGCCGCTGGCCTTCTCGCCCGACGGCAAGCTGCTCGCCACGGGCGGGCCGGGCGGCGCGGTCAAGCTCTGGTGCCCGCAGACCGCCCAGCTCCTCGCCACCCTCAAGGGCCACAAAGGCGCCATCTCCGCACTCGCCTTCGCCCCCGATGGCAAGAGCCTTGCCAGCGGCAGCGAAGACCGCACGATCAATCTGTGGGAGGTGGGCAAGCTGGGGGGCAGGTGAAGCTTGCTCCTCATCCGGTCGGCTCGATCTACTCGATTGATTCGATTGATTCGATTGATTCGACTGGTCCGACCATGCGTCGCACGCACAAGGGGAAAGCCCAGATGAAGCGGAAGATCGTCTTGTTAGGCGGCGGAAGCTTCTACCACGAGCAGGTCATCGGCGAGCTGGCCACCACGCCCGAGCTGGCCGGCTGCTCCGCCGTGCTCTACGACGTCGAGCCGAAGCGGATGGGCGTCGTCCGCCAGGCAGGCCAGCGCATCATCCAGGCCGTCGGCGCCAAGCTCAAGCTCTCCGCCACCACCGACCTCGCGCGCGCGCTCGACGGCGCCGACTACGCCATCGGCTCCATCGGAGTCCACGGGCCAGGCCAGCGCTGGCACCTGGCCGACGTCGAGGCCGTAGCACGCCTCGGCATCATCCAGACCACCGGCGACAGCGTGGGGCCGTCAGGCATCTCCCAGGGCCTCCGCATCATCCCGCTCTACGTGGAAATCGCCCGCCAGATGAGGCGCTACTGCCCCGACGCCTTCCTGCTCAACCACTCGAACCCGATGGGTCCCATCTGCCGCGCGGTGATCAAGACGACCGGCATCCGCACGATCGGCTACTGCCACAACGTGGCCCACGAGACCACCTGGTTCGCCAAGGTCCTCGGCCTGCCCGCGGCCGAGCTGGAGGTCACGGCGGTCGGCCCCAACCACATCCTCTGGCTGCTCGACGTGCGCCACCAGGGGCGAAGCGTCTACCCCGAGCTCAAGCGCCGCATCCTCGCGCTGCCGCCTGAACCGACCCGCACTTTCGCCCGCGAGGTCCTCGCCCTCATGGACCTCTATCCCATCGCGGGCGACCGTCACATCGTGGAGTTCTTCCCCCACGCCCGCATCCCCACCAAGCCCGAAGAACTGCTCTATGGCATGCAGTGGCGCTCGGACATGATCCGCGAGGGCGCGCTCGCACGCGAACTGAGCAAGGAGCCGTCGTCCCTCCAACTTCGCGCCAGGGGCAAGCTGCCCCCCGCCGTCCCCACCGGCGTCTCGCCCGAGAGCATGGGCGACCAGATCCGCTCCCTCGCCCTCGGCATCGAGAAGCTCCATTACGTCAACACCCCCAACCGCGGCGCCGTGGCTGGCGTGCCCGACTGGGCGGTGATCGAGCTGAAGGCCGTCACCGGCTCGCGGGGGGCCACGCCCCTCTATGTCGGCGAGCTCCCGCCCCAGGCCGCCCGCTGGACCCTCGCGCAGCTCTACGCCCAGGAGTTGCTCGTTGATGCGGCGGTGGAGGGCAGCCGCCAGAAGGCCCTCCAGGCCCTCGCCTGCGACCCCATGGTCCTCAGCTTCCGCGAGCCAGAGACCATCCTCGACGCCCTCATCGCGGCTCAAAGCCCGCGCCTCGACCGCTTCAGGAAGGCCTGACTTGAGATGGCCGGTGCGGGCTTTGGCCCGTAGACTCAGTAGGCTACGGCCTGAAGGCCGCACTCCAAACGCAGGATGAAGTCCCGCCACCCGTGACTGAGGCGTTACGCAATCCCGCAGATCGCGCTTGACAACGCGGCAGGCCGACGGCATGCGAAGGCTCGCTGACGTGCTGGCGGGCGACTACGGCCTCACGCTGACGGGCTGGACCCTCGAGGAGGCCTGGGGCGTGTCGGCTGACGGCTTGGTCTTCGCCGGCTGGGGCACCAACCCCAGCGGGCAGACGGAGGCGTGGATCGCGCGGGTGGAAGCCATCCCTGAGCCGGCGGGCCTCGTGCTCCTCCTCGGCGGGCTGGCCGCCCTCGCCCGCCGCCGGCGCAATCCTGCATAGTGGCAGCACTGTGTAGCCAAAGGGACCCAAGGGACATAAGGGACCAAAGGGACGAAGAGGACCTGGGTGATGCCCACGGCGGCCCCTCTTCCTGCGTGTCCCTGTGGTCCCTTGCGCCCGGCCATTGCTATCCCGCCGCGCGTGTTGTATCATACACGAGGTTGAGGGTAGGAGAGAGCCATGAGGTTCATCTATCGCGCGGCGTTCCTGGCCATCCTTGCGTTTGCGGCTGCCCCGTTCCTGGCTATGGGGGACGTCGTGCACATGGCCGACGGCACGACGCGGGAGGGGCGGGTGGTGGAGTCGAATGAGCGGGAGGTGGTGCTGGAGGTGGGCCAGGGGGGCGTGGCGCTCGCCGTCCGACTCCCCCGCAGCCAGGTGGTGCGGATCGAGGAGAAGCCGGTCGGCACGACGGCGGTGATGGCGGACTACGTGGCCCGCCTGAGCGCGGCGCTGAAGAGCAAGAGCGCGGACGACTGGCACGCCCTGGGCCTCTGGTGCCGCACGCAGCGCGGCTTCCGGGACAAGGCGGCCGAGGCATTCGACCGCGCACTCGCACTCGACCCAGACCACGCCCCCACCCGCCTGGTCCTGGGCCACGTGCACCTCAACGGCGCCTGGATGACCCGCCAGGAGGCGCTCCAAGCCATCGCGCCCGACCTGGAGCAGAACGCGAAGCTCCGCGAGCTCGAGTTCCAGAAGCAGCTCGAGGAGGCGAAGGCGGCCACGCTGGAGGCCGAGGCCCGGAGCAAGGGCATGGAGGCCAAGCTGGCCGAGCTGCGGAAGGACATCGAGGACCTCCGCCAGCGCCTCACCCTCCCGCCCCTGCCGCCCGACTACTATCGCCCGCGCATCATCTATCGCCCCTATATCATCATCCCGCCCCACCACCATCCGCGTCCGCCGGAGAAGAAAGACTCGCCAAAGGAGGGCGGCCCTCCGCCCTCGAAGTCCAAGGACGATGGCGACGCCGAGAAGCCAGCGAAGTAGGCTCCGTGCAACAACCCATAGCGCCGCCTTCCAGGCGGCCCCTGGGCGCCAGCGAGACGCTGGCGCCATGCCCGTCTTCCCATTGTCGCACAGAGCCTTGTTGGGCCGCGTTTGCAGTGCGGGCTTCGGCCCGTGCCGTGGGCGGGGCCTCTCTGCCCCGAGTTCCCCGGCCGTAAGGTCGCAGGGAGGGCCGTATGTTGTGGGTGAGGCATCCGCGCCCCGCGCCTCGTTCACCTGAGGGCGAGGGATGATCAAACATTCTATAGAATGTTTGATCGTCATGGGGCATCGGTGGGTACGGGTGAGAGGTCGAGCACATTCAATCATTCTATAGAATGTTTGAGCATCCGACCCAACTCAGCAGCGACCGGGTGGAGGGAGACACGGCCTGAAGGCCGCACTACAAACTGGGTGGCCCACGATCGAGGCAATCTCTGAAAGAGGGCGTGATGGGCGGCCCTGTTGGTGGGGCCGAGCCGGACTGCGCGGGTGAGGTGGCCCTCAGAGCAGGATGCCGGCGATTGTGGCGGTCATGAAGGTGGCGAGGGAGCCGCCGGCGAGGGCGCGGAGGCTGAGGCGCGAGATGTCCGCCCGCCGCTCGGGCGCGAGGGCGCTCACCCCGCCGATCTGGATGGCGAGCGAGCCGAAGTTGGCGAAGCCGCAGAGGGCGTAGGTGGCGATGGTGAAGGAACGCTCGGAGAGGACGCCCTTGAGCGCGCCCAGCTTGCCGTAGGCCACCAGTTCGTTGACGCCGGTCTTGACGCCCATGAGGGAGCCGACCGTCTCGGCGTCCTTCGGCTCGACACCCATGAGGAAGGACAGCGGCCAGAAGAGCCAGCCGAAGATTCGCTCGATGCTCTCGGGGAACCACTTGAAGCTTAGGTAGCGCTCGCAGAGGCCGTGGGCGCCGGCCAGGAAGTAGTTGAGCATGGCCAGGAGCGCGAGGAAGGCGACGAGCATCGCCCCGACGTTCAGCGCGAGCCGCAAACCGTCCGCGGCCCCTGCCGCGGCCGCGTCAATCACGTTGGTCGTCGTCCGCTCGTAGGGGATGCGGCCGATGCCGGAGGTCTCGGGCTCGCCTGTCTCGGGGAGCATGATCTTGGCGATGAGGAGCGCTGCGGGGGCCGACATCACGCTCGCGCACAGCAGGTGCCCGGCCTGGGCGCCGTAGCCGACGTAGATGGCCAGGACGCTACCCGCGATGTTGGCGAGGCCGGTCGTCATGATCGCGAGGAGCTCGGACTGTGTGAGGCGCGGGACGTATGGACGGATGGCCAGGGGCGCCTCGGTCATGCCCACGAAAACCTCCGTGGCCGCCACGAGCGCCTCGGCCCCGCTCACCCGCATGCAGCGCCGCATCACCCAGGCCATCCCGGCCACCACCTTCTGCATCACGCCCAGGTGGTAGAGGACGCTCATCAGAGCGCCGAAGAACACGATGACAGGAAGGACCCGGAAGGCGAAGGCAAAACCGATGACGTGGGGGCGGGGTTCTTCCGGCTTAGTGACGTCCGTCACGCGCACCCTCGCCCCCCAGTCACCGAAGACGAAGTTCGCCCCTTCGTCGGTGAACTTGATGAGCTGGGTGAAGGCGTCGTTGGCCCACTCGAAGACCCTCTGGCCCGCGGCGGTCTTGAGGATGAGGAGGGCCAGGGCAATCTGGAGGCCGAGGCCCCACAGGACGATGCGGAGTGGGAATCGGCGGCGGTTCTTGGAAAGCGCCCAAGCGATGCCCAACAGGGCCACAAGGCCCACTACGCCGATGAGCCGTTGGGGGAGATTGGTCAAGGGAAGCCTCCTTCTATGGTGACCACCTGGTTTCCCTATCGTCCTCGTCCTCGTCCCTCGTCCTCGTCCTCGACTCTTCTCCTCACCGAGCAGGGCATCGAGGACGAGGGACGAGGACGACAAGAGCCCTAAGGCTCAGCGAAAGCACTCTGCTCGGGGCGGATGCCCACGAGGGCCTCGGCCCGGCGCGTGGCCTCAGTGATGGCGTCCTCGACCCGCTTGCGCCAGACCTCGAGGTCGGCCTCCGTGAGCTTGGGCGGGACGAGGATGGGCTCGCCGTAGCAGAGGACGGCTCTCGACCAGGGCTTGGGCACGCGGAAGCGGTCCCAGGAGCGGAGCTGCCAGAAGCGCCTGGAGGCGAAGCCCATAGGGACGATTGGGCAGCCGCTCTTCTGGGAGAGGACGACGACGCCGGGCTGAGCGACGCAGCGGGGGCCGCGCGGGCCGTCGGGCACGAAGCCTAGGCTGCCGCCCTCGCGCATCTTGCGGACGAGCTGGATGAGGCCGCGCGCGCCGCCGTGGGTGGTGGAGCCGCGAATGGAGGTGTAGCCGATGCGGCGGAGCGCCCGGGCGATCAGCTCGCCGTCGGCGTGCTCGCTCACGAAGGCGTAGCCGCCCACGTGGCGGTGGTGGTAGAGGGTGGCCAGGAGCTCGAAGTGCCAGGACACGAACACGATGGCGCCGAACTGCTTTTCGATGGCCTCAAGCTGCTCGTCGCCGTGGACCTCGAGGCGGAGCGAACGGCAGATGAGGCCCCAGAGCCAGGTGCCCACCCATTCGGCAAGGAACCATTCGAGGTTGCGCCAACGGGCCATGGGCGACCTCAACAGGGCCTCAGGCCACCACCAAGGGGGATGAATGGATGTGTGGATGAATGGATGATTGTCCGACATCCATCCACCCATCCATCCATCCACTCATCCCCTGCGATGAAGGTATCCAGCTACCTTCCGACGACGCGAGCGATATGGCGGCGCTGGAGCCAGGGGGTCGGGCCGACGATGACGAGGCTGCGCCGCTCGGGCCGGAGGACCTCGCGCGCGACGCGGCAGAGCTCCTCGGCGGTCAGCGACTTTATCCGCTCTCCCTCGTCCGTGGGCGTCACGATGTCCTGGGGCGAGAGGAGTATCTCGCGGACGCCGAGCCACTCGGCGACGGCGTCGGGGCTGTCTTCGAGGATTTCCATGTTGCAGGCGACGCGCTCCTTGATGATCTGGAGCTGAGCGTCGGGGATGCCTTCGTCGGCGAGGCGGCGGACCTCCTCCACGGTGGCCTCGACGGTGGCCGCCACTTTGCCGCGGCTCGTGGTGGTGACGATCTCGACCCAGCCGCAGTCGGAGAAGAGCGTGGAGCCGGCGGAGACGTCGTAGACGAGTCCCTCGCGCTCCCTGAGCCGGGCGAAGAGGCGCGAGGTCACGCCGCCGCCCAGGATGTCGGCGATGGCGAGGACGGAGTAGACCTTTGGGTCGTGGTACGAGCAGGCCTTGTGGCAGAGCTTGAGGTAGGCCATCTTCGAGCGGGCGTGGTGGAAGAGGAAGCGGGGGGCGTCCTGGGCGTCGGCCAGGGCCGAGCAGGTGGCTGGCTCGCCGCTCTCGAGGGTCCCGAAGGACTCGCCGAGGAGGCCGCTCACCTGGCGCTCGTCGAAGTTGCCCGCCACGCAGACGGCCATGTTGCGCGCCTTGAGGAAGTGGCGGTAGTGGGCGTGGAGGGCGTCGTGGGTGAAGCTGGCGACGTTTGCCTCGCTGCCCAGGCATCGGAACGTGTGGCCCTGGCGGGGCCACATGAGCTCGTAGGAGAGCTCGTCTATGCTGCCCGCCTCGCCCGCGAGGTCGCGGTACTGGCCCATTTCTTCGAGGACGACCTTCCGCTCGGTCTCGACGTGCTCGCGGTCGAAGCGGGGGCGCAGCACCACCTCGGCCAGGAGGGTGAGGGCGCGGGCGAAGTGGCGGCTGTGGGAGCCCGCCATGACCTCGGTGTACTCGGGCATCGTGGCCCCGTTGAGCTCAACGCCGTGGGCGTCTATCTCCGTCGAGAGCGTGTCGGGGTCGGGGTAGCGCTCGGTGCCCTTGAAGAGGACGTGTTCGGCGAAGTGGGAGAGGCCGTTGTGGTCTGGGGGCTCGAAGCGCGGCCCCATGCGGAGGTATGCGATGGCGATGGCCGAGTGGAAGCTCGGCATCCGCACGTAGAGCACCCGCAAGCCGTTCGGGAGGATTTCGCGCCTGCACTCGACCATCGGGTGCTCAGAACTGTTCGAGGAAGCGGAGGTCGTTTTCGAGGAGGAGGCGTATGTCTGGGATGCCGAACTTGAGGAGCGCCACGCGGTCTATGCCCATGCCGAAGGCGAAGCCGGTGTAGCGTTCGGGGTCGTAGCCGACGGCCTGGAAGACCTTTGGGTGGACCATGCCGGCTCCGAGGAGCTCGAGCCAGCGCTGCTGGCCGCCGATCTCGCAGCAGACGTCCACCTCGGCGCTCGGCTCGGTGAAGGGGAAGAAGGAGGGGCGGAAGCGGGTCTGGGTGTTCGGCCCGAAGAGCTCGCGCATGGCCATCGTGAGGACCGCCTTGAGGTCGCCGAACGTCACGTCCTCCCCGACCACGAGGCCCTCGATCTGGTGGAAGACGGGCGAGTGGGTGGCGTCGGGGGTGTCGGGGCGGAAGACGCGGCCAGGGACGACGACGCGGATGGGGGGCTTGCGCTGCTCCATGACGCGGACCTGGACGGGCGAGGTGTGGGAGCGGAGGAGGATGTCGCCACCGATGTAGAAGGTGTCGAAGCTGTCGTGGGACGGGTGCTCGGCCGGGATGTTGAGGGCCTCGAAGTTGTAGTAGGCGAGCTCGACCTCTGGGCCTTCGACCGCCTCGAAGCCGAGGCGGGCGAAGACCTCACGGAGCTCGGCCTCGGCCTGGCGGAGCGGGTGCTCGTGGCCGATGGGGCGGCGCTCGCCGGGCACCGTGATGTCGGCGGCGGCCCTGGCGGCCTGGCCGCGGATGCGCTGAAGTGCCTCCTCGCGCGCGGCAAGCGCTTCGAGGATGGCGGCCTTGATCTCGTTGGCGAGTCGGCCTGCGGCGCGGCGCTCCTCGGGGGGCAGTGCGCCGAGGCGCCCAGTGAGGGCCTTGAGCGCGCCGCTGCGGCCGAGGTAGGCGGAGCGCGCGAGCTCGAGCTCGTCGGGGGTGAGCGCCCCCTCGATGCGGGCAATCGCCTGCCTGCGCACTTCCAGCAGCTCGGCCTCCACGGCACGCCTCCTGGCAGGGGGTCAGCCTGAGGTTCCGCGGGCGACGGCGACGAGGCGGTCGAAGCCTTGGGGGTCGGCAATGGCGATCTCAGAAAGAGACTTGCGGTCGAGCGCCACGCCCGCCTTCGTCAGGCCGTGGATGAAGCGGTTGTAGGGCATCCCGCGCAGGCGGCAGGCGGCGTTCAGGCGGGTGATCCAGAGCGCGCGGAACTCGCGCTTGCGGGCGCGGCGGTCGCGGTAGGCGTAGGCCAGCGAGCGCGTGATCGCCTGCTTTGCGAAGCGCCAGAGGCGCGAGCGGTTGCCCCAATAACCGCTCGCGGCCTTGATGATGCGCTTGTGGCGCCTGCGCCGCGCGGGGGAACGGGTGACTCTTGGCATAGGTTTGTCTCCTTAGGCTTGGATGAATGGATGAATGGACGAATGGATGGGTGTCAGACAATCATCCATTCATCCATCCATCCAATCATCCCCTCTGGCTACGGCCAATGGCCGTCCCAAGCGGGCTAGCCTCCGGCCAAGGCGCGGATGATGGTCTTGACGATCTTGCCGTCCACGCCGGTCGGCCGGCTGAGGTTGCGGCGACGCTTGGCGTTCTTGGTGCTCATGAGGTGGCTCTTGCCGCACTTGCGGCGCACGAGCTTGCCGGAGCGGGTGACTCGGACGCGTGCTTTGAGGCCCTTGTGGGTCTTGAGTTTCGGCATGGGTCTCCTCTTGCGGTGCTGACTGGGAAGGACCAAGGTGCTCAACTCGTCTTGGAGACGAGCGTCATGGTCATCCGGCGGCCCTCGATGCGCGCCTCCTGTTCGACCTTTGTGGCGTCTTCGAGGAGGGCCTTGAACTTTGCGAGGACCTCGTGGCCAAGCTCGCGGTGCGCCATCTCGCGCCCCTTGAAGAAGACGTTGGCCTGGATCTTGTCGCCGAGCGCAAGGAGCTTCCGCGCGTGGTTGGCCTTGACCTCGAGGTCGTGATCGCCCGTCTTGGGGTGCAGGCGAATCTCCTTGGTATGGACCCTGTGGTGATGGGCCTTCGCCTGGTGCGCGCGCTTCTTCTGGCGGTACTTGTACTTCCCGTAGTCCATCAGCTTGCACACGGGCGGCACGGCGCTGGGCGCGACCTCGACGAGGTCCACGGTGGCCTCGCGCGCGATGGCGAGGGCCTCGCCGAGCGACTTGATGCCGAGTTGTTCGCCCTCCGGGCCGATCAGGCGCACCTGCGGGCTGCGAATCTGCTCGTTGATCCGGGGCTCCTGGGAGATTGGGTCACCACCTCCTATCTGGCCTTGAGTGCGATTTCCCTGCGCACGCGCTCCACGAAGTCCGCGAGCGGGCACGAGCCGAGGTCGCCCTCCCCGCGCTTTCTGACGGCCACGGCTCGGGCCGCGAGCTCCCGCGGGCCGACGACGGCGACGTACGGGACCTTCTCCAGCGTGGCCTCGCGAATCTTGTGGCCGATCTTCTCGCTGCGGGCGTCGAGCGCCGCGCGGACCCCCGCCTGGGCAAGCGCGCGGTGGACCTCGGCGGCGTAGGGGGCCTGGGCCTCGGCGATGGGCGCCACCCGCACCTGCTCGGGCGCGAGCCACAGGGGGAAGGCCCCCGCGAAGTGCTCGATGAGGACGGCGATGAAGCGCTCGATTGCGCCGTAGACCACGCGGTGGATCATCACGGGGCGGTGGCGCTGGTTGTCGGCCCCCACGTAGGTGAGGTCGAACTTCTCGGGCATGGCGAAGTCGAGCTGGATGGTGGCGCACTGCCAGGTGCGGCCGAGGGCGTCGCGGACGTGGAAGTCGATCTTCGGGCCGTAGAAGGCGCCCTCGCCCTCGTTGACCTTGTAGGGGAGGCCCTTGGCGTCGAGCGCGGCGCGGAGGCCGGCAGTGGCGGCCGCCCACGCCTCGTTGCTGCCGATGCTCTTTGGCGGCCGGGTGGAGAGCTCGAGGTGGTAGGGCAGCCCGAAGGTCGAGTACGCGGTGTCCACCAGGCTCATCACGCCGAGCACCTCGTCGCGTATCTGCTCGGGCGTCATGAAGATGTGGGCGTCGTCCTGGGTGAACTGTCGGACGCGGAGGAGGCCGTGGAGCTCGCCGGACTTCTCGTGGCGGTGGACGACGCCGACCTCGGCGATGCGCATGGGCAGCTCGCGGTAGCTGTGCAGGCGGCTGCGGTAGTAGAGCATTGCGCCCACGCAGTTCATCGGCTTGACGGCGTACTCCTCCTCGTCAATCGAGGTGGCGTACATCTTGTCGCGGTAGTGTTCCCAGTGGCCCGACTGCTCCCAGCAGGCCTTGCGGAGGAGGATGGGGGTGCGGAGCTGGACGTAGCCGTGCTGGTCGTGGAGCTGGTTCCAGAAGGCCATGAGCTCGTTCCAGACGACCATGCCCTTGGGGTGGAAGAGGGGGAAGCCGGGGCCTTCGTCGTGGAGGCTGAAGAGGTCGAGGTCCTTGCCGAGCTTGCGGTGGTCGCGGCGCTTGGCCTCCTCGAGGAGGCGGAGGTGCTCTTCGAGCTCCTGCTGGGTGGGGAAGGCGGTGCCGTAGATGCGGGTGAGCATGGGGTTGCGCTCGTCGCCGCGCCAGTAGGCGCCCGCGATGCTGAGGAGCTTGAAGGCGCGCACGGCGCCGGTGCTCGGCAGGTGCGGGCCGCGGCAGAGGTCGAAGAAGTCGCCCTGCTCGTAGACGCTCACCGTGGCGTCGGCGATCTCGCCGTTGAGGCGTGCGACCTTGTAGGCCTGGCCGGCCTGTTCGAGGCGGCGGACGGCCTCGTCGTGGGGGAGCTCGACGCGGGAGAGGGGGAGGTCCTCCTTGATGATGCGGCGCATCTCGGCCTCGATGCGCGGCAGGTCGTCCTCGGAGATCGGCTGCGGGAGGTCGAAGTCGTAGTAGAAGCCCTCCGCGATGGCCGGGCCGATGTCGAGCTTGGCACCCGGGAAGAGGCGCAGCACGGCGTGTGCCATCACGTGGGCGGCGGTGTGGCGCAGGGTTTCGAGGGGCCACTGGGCCGCCTGCTCGCTGGGGGTGCTTGCTGTGTGAGCCATGGTGTTGATACGGTCGTTAGCCGCAATGAAAGGGGATGATTGGATGGGTGGATGAATGGATGACTGCGTGACACTCATCCACCCATCCATCCATTCATCCATTCATCCTGGGTATGCCCGCCAAGCGCGCGCATAGAGGTCATGGCGAACGGCCGGCCTGCTGGCGCGTGCCAACCGGCCGGCCGTGGGTGGTGGGCGATACTGGATTCGAACCAGTGACCTTTAGCTTGTCGAGCTAACGCTCTAGCCAACTGAGCTAATCGCCCTCTGCCTGCTGGGCGCCGGGCGCGGACTCCTGGGCGGCGGCCGACGCGTCGGGCTTCTCCTGCGGCCTGGCTGCGACCCTTGGGGCCACGGGTTCGGCGGCCTTCGCCCCCGCCGCGGCCGCCTCGGGGACCAGCTCGAGGTAGCAGAGGTCCGCGGCGTCGCCCACCCTGCACTTCGGGAGCCGCACCACACGAGTATACCCGCCGTTGCGGTTGGTGTAAAGCGGAGCGATGTCTTCGAAGAGGGACTTGACGACCCCCTTGTTGGCGAGGAGGGCGAGGGCCTGGCGTCGGGCGTGGAGCGTGCCCCTCTTGCCGAGGGTGACGGCGCGGTCGGCGAGGCGCCGGGCCTGCTTGGCCTTGATGATGGTGGTCGTGACCCTTCGCGGCATGCCCTCCTTGGGCTCGACGAGGAGCAGGTTGCACACGAGGTTCCGCAGCATGGCCTTGCGGTGTGCGTCGGTGCGGCTGAGCTGTTTGCCGCCTTTGCGGTGTCTCATGCTGTGCTTTCGTCCTGTGCTCCCTCGCCCTCTGGGGCCGGCGCCGGGGCGGCGTCGAGGCCCATCCCGAGCGAGAGGCCGAGGTTGGCGAGTTTGGCCTTGATGTCGTTCAGCGAGGTCTTCCCGAGGTTGCGGACCGCGAGGAGCTGGGGCTCGGTCTTCACGATAAGGTCGCGGACCGTCTGGATGTTCTCGGACTCCAGGCAGTTCTGTGCCCTGACGGAGAGGTCGAGCTCCTCGACGGTCATAGCCAGCTTGCGGCCGAGCTCGTCGGGCACCTGGCGTATCTCGCGGCGCTTGCCGCCCCGGTCGTCTTTCTCAGCGGGCAGCTCGCGCCCGATCTCGAAGTAGAGGATGAACGGGTCGAGGTGCTTGCGCAGTATCCTGGTGGCCTCCACCAGGGCGGTCTCGGGGTGGAGGGTGCCGTCGGTCCAGACCTCGAGGGTCAGGCGGTCGTAGTTGGTCTTCTGGCCGACGCGCGTGTTGTCGGCCCTGTAGCTCACGCGGCGGACCGGGGAGAAGAGGGTGTCAACGGGGATGACGCCGACCTCCTGTTCGGGCTTGGTGTTCTCCTCGGCGGTGGCGTAGCCGCGGCCGCGCCGGGCGCCCATCTCGACGGAGAAGCTCACGTCCTCGTTCAGCGTGGCGATGTGCAGCTCGGGGTTCACGATCTCCACGTCGGGGTCGGCCTGGATGTCAGCCGCGGTAACGTCCCCGCGGGTGCGGCGTTCGATCTTGAGGACCTTCGGGCCTTCCGAGTGGAGCTTGAGGCGCACCTGCTTGATGTTGAGGATGATGTCGGTGACGTCCTCCACGACGCCCTGGATGGTGGAGTACTGATGCTGGACGCCCGCGATGCGCACGGTGGTGATGCCGGCGCCCTCGATGGAGGAGAGGAGGACGCGGCGCAGGCTGTTCCCGATCGTCGTCCCGAAGCCCCTCTCGAAGGGCTCAGCAACGAACTTGCCGTAGGAACTGGTCAGCGACTCGCGGTCGCAGACCACGCGTGTTGGAAGCTCGAAGCCTCGCCAGCGGATTCGCATTCGTGTCTCCTGGACGGCCTATTTGGAGCAGAGCTCGACGATGAGTTGTTCCCTGACGGGGGCCGACACTTCATCGCGGTTGGGCAGATTGACGACGCGGCCCTGAAGGGGCTCGGGGGTGAGGTCGAGCCAACTGGGCATCGGCCGGTTCTTCATCAGCTCGCGGACGCTGGCCAAGAGCTTGCCGGTGCCCTCGTCGCGCTTCGGGGCGATGACGTCGCCCGGCTTCACTGGCCTGGAGGGCATGCTGATGGCCCGGCCGTTGACCTCGATGTGGCCGTGGGTGATGAGCTGCCGGGCCTGCTGGCGCGAGGCGGCCATGCCGAGGCGGTGCACCACGTTGTCGAGGCGGCGCTCGAGGGCGACCAAGAGGTTCTCGCCCGTGTTGCCCTTCTGGCGCTCGGCCTGCGCGAAGTAGTGGCGGAACTGGCGCTCCAGGATGCCGTAGAAGCGTTTGAGCTTCTGCTTCTCGCGGAGCTGGACTCCATAGGCTGAGAACTTGCCGCGTCGCCAGGCGTGCATGCCGGGCGGGAAGTCGCGCCGGCTGAACGCGCACTTGGCGGTCTCGCAGCGGGGGCCTTTGAGCATGAGCTTCATGCCCTCGCGGCGGCAAAGCTTGCACTTGGGACCGGTGTCTCTACCCAACGACTAGGGCTCCTCTCGTGGGCGGCCGGCTACACGCGCCGCTTCTTGCGCGGCCGGCAGCCATTGTGCGGCAGTGGGGTGACATCCTCGATGGACTTTATCTCCAGGCCGGCGGCCTGGAGGGCGCGGATGGCCGACTCGCGGCCCGAGCCAGGCCCCTTGACCTTGACCTCGACCTGTCGGACGCCGAGCTTCTGGGCCTGCTGGGCGGCGTTCTCGGCGGCGCGCTGGGCGGCGAAGGGCGTGCTCTTGCGCGAGCCCTTGAACCCGATCGTGCCGGCCGACGCCCAGCAGATCGCGTCGCCGTTAAGGTCGCTTATCGTCACCACGGTGTTGTTGAAGGACGCCTTGATGTGTGCGACGCCGAGCGCGACGGTGCGGCGGACGCGCCGGCGCGCGGCGGGCTTCGGGGCGGCCTTCTGTGGTGCCGGCGCTGCCGGCGGTGCTGGTGCAGCCTTTCCCATGCGTGCTCCTGTAGGGGCGGCTCAGCCGCGGGTTTCCTTCACGCTCTTCTTGCCCGCAACGGTCTTGCGCGGCCCCTTGCGGGTGCGCGCGTTGGTGCGCGTGCGCTGGCCGCGCACGGGGAGGCCCAGGCGGTGCCTGATGCCCCGGTAGCAGGCGATGTCGCGCAGCCGCGCGATGTTCTGCGAAACCAGCCGCCGCAGCTCGCCCTCCACCATGAAGTTCTTGTCCACGATTGACGCGATGCGCGACAGCTCGTCCTCCGAGAGGTCCTTGGCGCGGACGTTGCCGTCAATGCCCGCCTGGTGGAGGATTCGGCCGGCCGAGGCCGGGCCGATGCCGTAGATGTAGGTGAGCGCTACGACGGAGCGCTTGTTTCCCGGAATATCCACGCCAGCGACTCGTGGCATGCCAGAGCTTCCTTTCGCAATGCGGGGCCGGGGGCGGCCTCAGCCCTGCCGCTGCTTGTGGCGCGGGTTCGTGCAGATGACGCGCACCACCCCCTTGCGCCGCACAAGCTTGCAGTTCTCGCAAATCCGCCGAACGGACGAACACACTTTCATGGTTCACCCACCTCAGAGCAGGCCCGGCCTGCCGGGCCTACTCGCGGTATACGATGCGCCCCTTGCTCAGGTCGTAGGGCGATAGCTCAACCGTCACGCGGTCCCCAGGCAGGATGCGGATGAAGTGCATCCGCATCTTGCCCGAGACGTGTGCCGTGACGATGTGGCCGTTCTCCAACTGCACCCGGAACACAGCATTCGGGAGGGCATCCTTCACCACCGCCTCGACGCGAATGCCTTGCTCTTTCCCCATAGGCCATTCTATTCCTTCTCGCCGGGCGCGAGGGTCATCACCTCCACGCCGTCGCGGGTCACGCAGACCGTGTGCTCGAAGTGGGCAGACGGCGAGCCGTCGGCGCTCACCACGGTCCAGCGGTTCGGCAGCGTCCGCACCTGCCAGCGTCCGGCGTTGATCATCGGCTCGATCGCCAGCACCATGCCCGGACGCAGGACCACGTCCTTGAGCTTGGAGCTGTAGTAGTTCGGCACCTGCGGGTCTTCCCACAGGCTTGAGCCGACCCCGTGGCCCACAAGGTCGCGGACCACCGAGAAGCCGTTGGCCTCGACGTGCCGCTGGACCGCGCGGCTGATGTCGGCTAGATGGCGGCCAGGGCCCGCGGCCCTGATGCCCAGCCAGAGCGCCTCGCGGCAGACATCGAGGAGCCGTTGGGCCTTCGCCGACACGGCGCCGATGGCCAGGCTCACGGCGCCGTCGCCGTAGTAGCCCTTGTAGCGCGCGCCAACGTCCACGCTCAGCAAATCCCCCTCGCGCAACGACCGCTCGCCGGGGATGCCGTGGACGACTTCTTCGTTTATCGAAGTGCAGATGCTGCCCGGGAAGGGGGGGCGCTTGCCAGTGGCGCCGTGGCCCTTGAACGCCGGCTCAGCTCCGCATTCTATTATCCGTTTTTCGACCGCGTTGTCAAGCTGCCCCGTGGTCACGCCGGGCCTGGCAAGGGAGCGGACGAGCGCGAGCGCCTCCACGACGACCCGACAGGCAACCCTGATCTGCGCCAGCTCGCGCTCCGACTTCAGCGTGATCAAGCCCGGTTCCGTCCAGCTCCCGCCGCGGCGACGGCGGCGTTCACGGCGCTCCGCACGTCCTCGATGCCGCGGTCGGCGTCCACGCGCACCAGGAGGCCTCGGGAGCGGTAGTAGTCGAGCAGGCTTGCGGTCTGCTCCTCGTAGACCTTGAGGCGGTTCCTGACCGTTTCCGGCCGGTCGTCCTCGCGCTGGTAGAGCTCGCCGCCGCAGCGGTCGCACAGGGCGCCGCGCTTCGACGGCAACGTGTCCACGTGAAACGTCGCCCCGCACTGGCGGCAGACCCGCCGCCCCGAGAGGCGGCTGACCACGGCTTCGGGGGACGCATCGCAGTAGAGCACTGCGTCGAGGGCCTCGCCCCGCTCCGCCATCAGGCGGTCGAGCGCCTCGGCCTGGCCGAGGGTGCGCGGGAAGCCGTCGAAGACCACCCCGTGTTGCGTCCCCGGCTCCGCCAGGAGCTCACGCACGAGGCCGATGATCACCTCGTCGGGCACCAGGCGCCCGCTCGCGGTGTAGGCCCTGGCCTGCTGGCCGAGGGGCGTGCCGGCTGAGATCGCCTTGCGCAACTCGTCGCCCGTGGCGATGTAACGGAGCTTCCGCTCCTCCGCCTGCCGCGTCGCCTGGGTGCCCTTGCCTGCGCCGGGGGGGCCGAGGAACACGAGTCTCACCACGAGCTCCTGCTGTGGATGCGCCCGCGCTTCATGAACCCCTCGTAGTGGCGCATGAGCAGGTGCGATTCGATCTTCTGGACCAGTTCGAGCGCCACGCCCACCACGATGAGCAGGCTCGTGCCGCCATAGAGATAGGCCACGTTCGGGTCCACGTCCATGCTGCTGTGGATGAGCTGCGGCAGGACGGCGATGAAGGCCAGGAACGCCGAGCCTGCCAGGGTGATGCGGGTCATGAGGCGCTCGAGGTACTGCGCGGTCATCTTGCCCGGCCGGATGCCGGGCACGAAGTGCCCGTAGTTCTTCATCTCCTCGGCCATCTTCAGCGGGTTGAACACCACCGCGGTCCAGAAGTAGCAGAAGAAGACGATCAGGAGGATGTAGACGAGGGTGTAGGTGAACGCCCCGACCTGGAAGGCGGAGGCCAGGAAGGCGAAGGAGGGCCAGCGCGCGCTGAGCGAGCCGAAGATGATGTTCGGAAAGGTCAGGAGCGACTGGGCGAAGATGATCGGGATGACGCCCGCCTGGCCCACGCGCAGCGGCATGTAGTGGCGCTGGCCGCCGTAGACGCGGTGGCCGCGGGTGTGCTTGGCCTGTTGCACGGTCACGCGGCGCTGGCCCTGCGTGATGATCACCACGCCCACGACCACGGCGAAGTAGATCGCGATGAAGAAGGCCAGCATGATGACGTTCATCTGCCCCGCCTCGGGGGTGAACGGGCGGCTCCAGTCCACGCGGTTCCACAGGTGGCGCGCCGTCATCGGCATCCTGTCCACGATCCCCGCCATGATCAGCACCGATATCCCGTTCCCGATCCCGTGCTCGGTCAGCGTCTCGCCCAGCCACATCAGGAACACGCTGCCCGCGGTGAGCGACATCATCGTGGCCAGCTCGAACCACGGCCCCGACCGCATGCCGGGGCTGACGAGCGACACTTCCGTCTGGCCCTCGATCCAGGACGACATGAAGAACGACTGGACCATGCAGAGGACGACGGTGGCGTATCTGGTGTACTGGTTGATCTTCTTGCGGCCGGCCTCGCCCTCGCGCTGGAGCTCTTCGAGGGGCTTGACGACGGTGGCGAGGAGCTGGAAGATGATGGAGGCGGAGATGTAGGGCATGATGCCGAGGCCGAAGACGGCGCAGCGCCCGAGCGCGCCGCCGGTGAAGAGGTCAATGAACCCGAAGGCGCGGCCGGTCGCGCTGTCGCCCTGCCCCTCGCGCATCTTGTCGGCGATCTGGCGGATGGCCGCCGTGTTCACGCCGGGCAGCGGCACGTAGGTGCCGACGCGGAAGACGACGACCATGGCAAGGGTGATGAGGACCTTCTTGCGGAGGTCAGGCACGCGGAAGATGTTGGCGAAGGTGCGTAGCATCAGGCCGCCCCGCGTCCTCCCTCAGAGCACGACCGCTGTGCCGCCGGCGGCCTGAATCTTCTCCAACGCCGCCTGGCTGAAGCGGTGGGCCTTCACCGTCAGCTTGCGCTTCAGCTCGCCGTTGGCGAGGACCTTGACGCCGTCGAGCACGCGCTTCGTGAGGCCGGCTTTCAGAAGGGCGGCAGGGTCCACCTCGTCCCCGTCCTGAAAGCGGTTGAGGCCGCCGGTGTTCACGATGGCGAATCGTTTGGCGAAGACCTTGTTGTTGAAGCCGCGCTTGGGCAGCCGGCGGAAGAGGGGCATCTGGCCGCCCTCGTAGATGCCGGGTCCCTTGCGCCCGGAGCGCGCGCGCTCGCCGGAGGTGCCGCGGCCAGAGGTCTTGCCGCGTCCTGAGCTGCGCCCCCGCCCAAGCCGCCTTACTCGCTTGCGCCCGCTGGGTTCGGCCTTGATGTCGTTGAGGTTCATTCGATCGTCACCCCGCGCAGGCGCTCGACGTCCGCGCGCGTCCGCAGCGACACCAGCGCGTTCATCGTTGCCTTGGCCACGTTCTTGAGGTTCCTCGAGCCGAAGACCTTGGAGAGGATGTTCTTGATGCCCGCGGCCTCGCAGACGGCGCGGACGCCTGCCCCTGCGATGACGCCCGTGCCGGGCGCAGCCGGGCGGAGGAGCACCTTGCTGGAGCCGAAGCGCCCCGTGATGACGTGGGGGATGGTGTCGCCCGCCAGGGCCACCTTGCGCAGGGTCACGCGCGCGCCGGCCATCGCCTTGTCCACGGCGGAGGGCACCTCGTTGGCCTTGCCGTAGCCCATGCCCACGCGCCCCTGGCCGTCGCCGATGATGACGAGGGCGGCGAAGCTGAAGCGGCGCCCGCCCTTCACCACGGCGGCGCTGCGGTAGACCTTCAGCACGGTCTCGATCAGCTCGCGCCCCGAACCTGCGTCCTGCTCTCTTCGCAAAGCCGTCAACCTCCTGCTGCCTGGGGCCGTGGCGTCAGAACTGGAGCCCGGCCTCGCGGGCGCCGTCGGCCAGGGCGCGGACTCGCCCGTGGTACTTGTAGCCTCCGCGGTCGAACGCGACCCGTTGGATGCCGGCCTCGATGGCCCTGCGTGCGAGCTCCTTGCCCACGATGGCGGCGGCGGCGGCCTTCTTGGCGCCGCGGCACGCCTCGCGGAGCGCCGGCGTGAGGGTGGAGGCGGCGGCGAGGGTGCGGCCGCCAAGGTCGTCCACGACCTGGGCGTGGATGTGCCGCAGGCTGCGCCGCACGCACAGGCGCGGGCGCTCGGGCGTGCCGAACACCTTGCGCCGCACGCGCCGGTGGCGCCGGAGCCGTCGAGTCGTCTTCTTCCTGCTCAGCTCCACTGGCCGTCACTCCTGGGCGGCGAATGCCTTGCCCGCCTTGCGCCGTATCTCCTCGCCCTCGTAGCGGATGCCTTTGCCGCGGTAGGGCTCGGGGGGCTTGATGCGGCGGACCTCGGCGGCGAACTCGCCGACCTTCTGCTTGTCCACCCCGCGGATGCGGAACGTCGCGCAGGGCACGCTCCCCACGCCGGAGACCAACAGGTTGCCGGTCTCGGGTGGGTCGATCTTCAGGCCGTCGGGAATGGGCACCCGCACGTCGTTGTGGAAGCCGACCTGTAGGACGAGGGTCTGGCCATCGACCTTGGCCGAGTAGCCGACGCCGACGACCTGGAGGCCGCGGATGTAGCCCTTGGTGACCCCCGCGACCATATTGACGATGAGGTTGCGCAGGAGGCCGTGGAGGGCGCGGGTCTGGCGGTCGTCGGCCGTCCGCTCCACGCGCACGACCTTCTTCGCCTCGTCCACCGCCACACGGAGGCGCGCGTCCACGGCCTGCTCGATCTCGCCGAGCGGGCCGCTGATCCGCAGCTTGCCGTCGTCCACCACGGCCTTCACGCCGCCGGGCAACGGCACGGGTTGTCTGCCAATCCGGGACATTTCAACGGTTCCCTAACGCGGCCGTTGGCCACAACCGAACGGGATGATTGGATGGCTGGATGAATGGATGGTTGTCTGACATCCATCCACCCATCCATTCATCCTCCACAAACGCGCGCAGAGCGCGCGATAGTCACAAACCACACTTCCGTGCCTACGGTCAGGCCACGGTGCAGAGCAGTTCTCCGCCCACGCGGTGCCGGCGGCACTCGCGGTCGCTCAGGATGCCCTTCGAGGTCGAGAGGATGGCCACGCCGAGGCCGTTCTGCACGCGAGGGATATCGGCCACCCCGTGGTAGACGCGGCGGCTGAGCTTGCTCTCGCGCCGGAGCCGCGTGATCACCATCTCGCCGTCGGGGCCATACTTGAGGTAGACGCGCAGGAGGCGGCGCGGGCCGACCTCCAGCACCTTGTAGTCCAGGATGTAGCCCTCGTCCTTCAGCACGCGGGCCACGCCGACGTTGGGCTTGGTGCCGAGGACCTCGACCTCGCCCTTGCGGGCCTTGAGGGCGTTGCGCACGCGCGTGAGCATGTCCGAGATAGGGTCGTTCACCATGGTCGAGACCTGTCCCACTGGCCCGGCGTCGGGCGGCTCACCAGCTCGCCTTCCTGACGCCGGGGATGTGACCTCTGAGCGCGAGCATGCGGAAGCAGATGCGGCAGAGGTGGAACTTGCGGTAGTTGCCGCGTTCCCGCCCGCACAGCTCGCATCGCAGGACCTTCCGCGTGGAGAACTTCGGCTCCCGCCTGCTCTTGTTGACGGCTGCCTTCCGTGCCATCTTGGCTTCTCTAGCTCCTGCTGAACGGCATCCCGAACAGGGTGAGGAGGGCGAACGCCTCCTCATCCGTGCGGGCGGTCGTGCACAACGTCACGTCCATGCCTTGAACCGCCTGAACGTCGTCCACCTTGACCTCGGGGAAGACGAGTTGCTCGCCGATCCCGAGGGAGTAGTTGCCGCGTCCGTCGAAGGACGTGGTGGAGAGCCCCCGGAAGTCGCGGAGGCGCGGGATGGCCGCAGACACCAGGCGGTCGAGGAACTCGTACATCCTGGTGCCGCGGAGGGTGGCCTTCACCCCCACGTGGAAGCCCTCCCGAATCTTGAAGGCCGCCACGCTCTTGCGGGCCTGAACGGTCGCGGGCCGCTGGCCCGTGATGGCCGTGAGGTCCCGCACGGCCTGCTCCAACCGTGTCTTGTCGTCGTGCGAGTTGCCCACGCCGACGTTGATGGCGATCTTCGTGATGCGCGGCACGGCCAGGCGGTTCTTGTAGCCGAACCGCTCCATCATCTTCGGCACGATCTCGGTCTTGTAGCGTTCGAGGAGTCTGGCCATCTTCTATCGCACCACGGGGATTACGTTGCCGCACCTGGCGCACGCGCGCACCTTCTTGCCGCCGTCAGCGGCCCTGGCACGCACGCGCACCCCACGGTTGCACTTCTCGCAGAACAGGAGGACGTTCGATGCCTCCACGGCCGCTTCCTTCTGGATGCGGCCGCCGCGCGGGTTCTGCTGGCTCGGCCGCACGTGCCGCCAGCGATAGGCGGCGTTCTGAAGGATCAGCTTGCCCTCTTTGGGCATCACGGCCAGCACCTTCGTGCGCTCCCCCTTCTCCACCACGGGGGTGCCCTCGGCGTTCTTGCACGACGTGATGTCCTTGATGAGCACCACGGTGTCGTTTTTCCGAATGATCACGCTGGCAAACTCCTGCGGCCTCAGACGACCTCTGCCGCGAGCGAGATGATCTTCATGAAGTTCCGCTGCCGCAGCTCGCGCGCCACGGCCCCGAAGATGCGCGTGCCGCGCGGGTTCCGCTCGTTGTCGATCAGGACCACCGCGTTGCTGTCGAACTTCACGTACGAGCCGTCGTCGCGGCGCAGGCCGCGGCGCGAGCGGACGACGACGCCCTTGACGACCTCGTGCTCCTTGACGGCCCCCGTGGGGATGGCCTTCTTGACGCTGCACACCACGATGTCGCCGATGTTGGCATACCGGTGCTTGGAGCCGCCGAGGACCTTGATGCACGAGACGACCTTGGCGCCCGTGTTGTCGGCCACGTCGAGGATGGTCCGCATCTGGATCATGGCGTCTCCACCCCGCGGGCGCGGCCCACGACCTCGACCAGGCGCCAGCACTTCGTCTTGCTCAGCGGACGGGTCTCCATGATGCGCACCGTGTCGCCCACCCGCGCCTCGCGCCGCTCGTCATGGACCTTGTAGCGGGTGGTGGCGCGGATGTACTTGCGGTAGCGCGGGTGCATGACCCGCCGCTCGGACTCCACCGTGATCGTCTTCTGCATCTTGTCGCTCGTCACGACCCCGACCACGGTCTTGCGTTGGCCCCGGTTCACGCCTTCTTCTCCAGTCCAAGCTCGCGCTCGCGGATGATGGTCCTCACGCGCGCGATCTCGCGCCGCGCGATGCGGATGCGCGAGGGGTTCTCGAGCTGCTCGGTGCCCGCCTGGTAGCGGAGGTTGAAGAGCTCCTTCATCCGGTCGTCGGCCTCGCGGAGGAGCTCCTGGTTCGTCAGGCGGCGCAGTTCGGTGAGCTTCATACCCTGTGTCTCCGCAGGACGAAGCGCGTGGGGAGGGGGAGCTTGCGCGCGGCGCGGTTGAGCGCCTGCTTCGCAACGTCCTCCGGCACGCCGCCGAGCTCGTAGAGCACCATGCCCGGCTTGATCACGGCCGCCCAGTACTCCGTCTCGCCCTTCCCCTTGCCCATCCTGGTCTCGAGCGGCTTGGCCGCGACCGGCTTGTGGGGGAAGATGCGCATGAAGAGCTTGCCCTCGCGGTGGAGGAAGTGGGTGGCGGCCACGCGCGCGGCCTCGACCTGTCGGGCCGACAGCCAGGCCGGCCCCAGCGCCTGGAGGCCGTACTCGCCGAAGGCAACGTAGTTGCCGCGCGAGGCCGTGCCCCTAACACGTCCCCGCTGGCTCTTGCGGTGCTTGACCCGCTTCGGCATGAGCGGCACTGCGCTTCTCCTTCAGGGGCTTCTCGCCCCGGTAAATCCACACCTTGACCCCGATGCGGCCGTAGGTGGTGCGGCACTCGGCAAAGCCGTAGCTGATGTCGGCGCGGAGGGTGTGGAGCGGGATTTCGCCCACGACGAGGCGCTCGCTCCTGGCGATCTCGGCGCCGCCGAGGCGCCCGCCCACCTGTATCTTGATGCCCTTCGCGCCCGCCTGCATCGCCGTGTCGGCCGCCTTCTTCGTCACGCGGCGGAACGGCGTGCGCTTCTCGAGCTGCTCCACGATGCTCTCGGCGACGATCTGGGCCTCGAGCTCGGGCTTGGTGACCTCCTCGATCTTGATCTGGACGTCGCGGCCCACGAGCTTCTCGAGGTCGCCCTTCATGCGGTCGATCTCGGAGCCTTTGCGGCCTATCACGATGCCGGGCCGCGCCGTGTAGAGGATCACCTTCACCTGCTCGCGGGTGCGCTCGATGTCGATCCGCGGGATTCCCGCGAAGTGGTACACCTTCTTGACGTGGCGGCGCACCAGCTCGTCCTGCACCACGTAGCGCCCGAAGTCCTTCGCGTCGGCGTACCAGCGCGAGCGCCAGTCCTCCGTCACCCCGATGCGCAGCCCGATCGGATTGGTCTTGTGGCCCATGCTACCTCTCTGCGCCCTGCCCGTCGCTGAGCACGACGGTGATGTGGGCGAAGCGTCGCAGGATGATGTTGGCGCGGCCCATGCTGCGCGCTCTCATGCGTCGCAGGCGCGGCCCGGTCTCCACGGTCGCGCTCTTCACGAAGAACGCCTCCTCGTCGAAGCCCGAGTCCTTCTCCTGGGCGTTGGCCCAGGCCGCGCGCATGACCTTCTCCACCAGGTCGGCGCCGCGGCGCTTCTCGAGCCGCAGCACCGTCAGGGCCTGGTTGAGCGGCATCCTCTGCACCAGGCGCGCCAGCGGCCGCACCTTGGTCGGGGCGACCCGCGCGAACTTCCACGTTGCCCTGAAGTCCATCGCTTGCTCCGCGCTGCCTTACTTCTTGCGCCCGCCGTGGCCCCGGAAGGTCCGCGTGGGCGAGAACTCGCCAAGCTTGTGGCCCACCATGTTCTCAGTCACGAACGCCCTGAGGAAGTTCTTGCCGTTGTGGACCAGGAACGTGTGGCCGACGAACTCCGGCACGATCGTGCAGGCCCGCGACCAGGTGCGGAGCGGGTCGCGGCTGCCCTGGTCCTTCTGGGCGGCCACCCGTGCCAGGAGCTTGCGGTCAACGAACGGCCCTTTGCGAATCGAGCGCGACACTTGCGCTTTCCCCTACTCTAGCCTCTCGACTTCTTCTGCCTGCGGCGGATGATCATGGCGCTTGTGGGCTTGCGGCGCTGCCGGGTCTTGCCGCCCTTGGCGAGCTTGCCCCAGGGCGAGCAGGGGTGCCGCCCGCCAGAGGTCCGCCCCTCGCCGCCGCCCATCGGGTGCGAGACCGGGTTCTGCGCGACGCCCCTGGGGCAGGGCCTGTGGCCGTGCCAGCGGTGACGCCCCGCCTTGCCCATCGAGATGCTGGCGTGCTCCACGTTGCTCACCTGGCCAATCGTGGCCCGGCAGCGGATGTGGACCTTGCGCACCTCGCCTGAGGGCAGGATGATGTGCGCGTGGTCGCCCTCCTTGGCCGAGATGCTGGCGCTGAGGCCCGCCGAGCGGACAAGTTTCGCGCCCCGCCCGGGCCGCAGCTCGACGTTGTGGACCGGCAGGCCGCTCGGGATGTTCGCCAGCGGCATGCAGTTCCCCGTGTTTGGCTCCACCTTCTCCCCGCTCTCCACCGTCTGCCCAACCTGGAGGCCCCTGGGGGCCAGGATGTAGCGCTTCTCGCCGTCCGCGTAGTGCAGCAGGGCGATGCGGCCGGTCCGGTTGGGGTCGTACTCGATGGCCGCCACCTTGGCCGGCACGCCGTCCTTGTCGCGGCGGAAGTCTATGATCCGATAGCGCCGCTTGTGCCTGCCGCCCTGGCGGCGAGCCGTCACCCGCCCGTAGTCGTTCCTTCCCCCCCGCTTGGGCAGCGGCTCGAGGAGCGACTTCTCCGGCCGAGCCTTCGTCACGTCCGCGAAATCGTCGAGGGCCGTGAACCGCAGGTTCGGGGTCGTCGGCTTGCGTTGGCGTATCGGCATGGGCTGCTCTATCTGCGCTCAGACGTTGATGGTGCTCTCGGGCGAGACGAAGACGAGTGCGCGCTTCCAGCTCCGGCGGTAGCCCGACTTGTAGCGGAGCCGCCGCTTCTTCCCCTTGCGCATCATCGTCTTCACCGCCACGACCTTCACGTTGTCGAAAATCTGCTCCACGGCCTTGCGGATTTCCACCTTCGTGGCGTCCGCGGCCACCTCGAACGGGTAGGCGCGCGCCCGCTCCTTGAGCCTCTCGCCCTTCTCATTGAGGAGCGGCCGCAGCACTACCTGCCGTGGGTCACGCATCGCTGCACCAATCTTCGAGCCGCGAGCCACGAGCGCCGAGCTACGAGCCTTGGGCTTCAGAACCCGCACTGCTTTGCGCCTGGCTCTGAAGCTCGTCGCTCGCGGCTCGTGGCTCGCCGCTTTCCGGCCGCCGGGCCTTGCGCATGGACTCGACGAGGCTCCCCAGAGCCCCCTGGGTGATCACCAGCGTCCGGTGGCGGAGGAGGTCGTAGGCGTTCACCTCGGCCACCGGCTTCATGAAAACGCCCGGAAGGTTCCGGGCGGATTTCCAGAGGTTCGCGTTGGGCTTTTCGATTGCGATGAGGCAGCCGCGGCTGGCTCCCAGCGCGGCAAGCGTCGCCGCCATCTCTCTCGTGCGCGGCTGCGCCGCGTCGAGGGCGTCCACCACCACGGCCTCCTTGTCCTGGAACTTCGCCAGGAAAGCGGAGCGGGTGGCGGCCCGGAGGGCCTTACGCGGCATCGCGTAGCGGTACTCGCGCGGGTGCGGGCCGAAGACGATGGCGCCGCCGCGCCAGAGAGGCGAGCGCTTGAAGCCCACCCTCGCGCGCCCCGTGCCCTTCTGCCGCCAGGGCTTCACGTGCGAGCCGTGAATCGCGCCGCGCACGAGCGTTGAGTGGGTGCCCACGCGCTGGGCCGCCTCGTACATCAGCACGGCCTCGCGCAGCACCTGCCGGCGCACCTCGCCCCCAAAGTCGGCCTCGTCCACCTCCACCTTGCCGACCACCTGGCCCTCGCGATTGTGGACGGGCAGCTCGATCATGCCTCCCTCCTGGGCGCAGCCAGCTTCAACGCGCGGTGGGCCTGGCTGGGTCTCGCCGCCAGCCGCAGGGCCGGCCGCACGATCACGTAGCCACCCGCCGGCCCAGGCACCGCTCCGTGGACTACCAGCAGGTTCCTCTGCGGGTCCGCCTGGAGCACCCGCAGGTTCTGTTCCGTGTGGCGCTCGTGGCCCATGTGGCCCGACATCCGGCGGCCTGGAATGACCCGCGACGGCGCGGCCGACGAGCCAATCGAGCCCGGCTGCCGCACGTTCATCGAGCCGTGCGTCACGTTCCCTCGCACGAAATGGTGCCGCTTCACCGTCCCCTGGAACCCCTTCCCCTTGCTCGTGCCGATGATGTCCACGTGGCTCACGCCAGCGTAAAGGTCCACCGTGAGCTGCTGCCCGGGCTGGTAGGTGTGGTCCGGCTCGACCTGCACCTCGCGGATGAAACGCTTGGGGGTGGTTCCCGCCTTGCGTGCCAGGCCGATCTCGGGACGGTTGGCCCCGCGGCGCTCGACAGCCTTGCGCCGCTCCGCCTTCCCGTGCTTCCTTCGCACCTTCTTGTCCCCGAAGCCCAACTGGAGGGCCGAGTAGCCGTCCCGCTCCTTCGTCTTCACCTGGAGGACGACGCAGGGGCCGACCTCCAGCACCGTGGCCGCGCGCGCCGACTCCTCGGAGTCCCACAACTGCGTCATGCCAACCTTCTTGCCGAGGAGGCCGGGAACCATCGCGCTCACGCCTTGATCTTGATGTCCACGCCGGCAGGCATCATCAGGCGGTGGAGAGCGTCCACCGTCTGCGCCGTCGGCTCTTCGATATCTATGATCCGCTTGTGCGTGCGAATCTCGAACTGCTCCCGCGACTTCTTGTCCACGTGGGGCGACCGCAGCACCGTATAGCGCTCGATCTTCGTCGGCAGCGGCACTGGCCCGTAGACCTTCGCCCCGCTGCGCTTCACCGCCTCCACGATCTGGCGCGCGGACTCATCGAGGACCTGGTGGTCGTAGGCCTCCATCCTGATGCGTACACGCTGCTCTGCCATCTCACTTCCCCAACCGCACACGACAAACATGGGGGAATCAGCCGAGCGCTGATGCCAGAATGAAGAATTATACAGATTGCCGCGGATCGAGTCAAGTGCAAAAATTCCGGCGGGTGCGTGTAATCTCCTACGGACCAGTTTCCGCTTTTCTTCTTTGGCCGTATGTGATATAAGTGTATACGCTTATGTTATATGGAGTCCGACGTGGAAGACTCGGCCCAACGTAGCCTGGAACGCACGCGGAAGGCCCTCATGGGGAAACTCGCCTCTTGGGGGAGCTTCGTGCGAGGGTCTGTGGTGCTCATGAAGCGGCGATGCATGTATCCGCGTTGCCGCAAGTGCGCCGCGGGG
>VGYW01000002.1 GCA_016872875.1 Planctomycetota bacterium
AGGCCAGAATAGCGGACTCTTTTCTGGCGTTAGTGGTAACGTAAGCTCCTATGCAGTATAGACTTACGGAATCGCACTTTCCAGGCGTTCTGCGCGATTCGTGATCTGAGTTCTGAAATATCAATTAGATCTTTGGGTCCTTGGGGTCACATCTTCATTTGTCATTTGACGAGGCCACTTCTCGGCCCGCGCACGTTTGTTTAGCCGCGCTTGCGAGCGTTGGGGGTGGTTTCTTCCTCGTTGCGGATCTCCGGCTTGGCAACGGGCAGGGTGCGGCTCCTGCCGCGAGAGGGTCGAAGGGGGAGCTTCGCAACCAGAAGAGCTGGCCATCAGCCATTTCTGCAAGAAGCACGACGCGGGGGAGTTCGGCAGGTAGGGCGGGGGGGGCAGAGGGCAGACGGCAGTGGACAGACGACAGACGACAGACGACAGAGGGCAGAGGGCAGACGGCAGTGGACAGACGACAGACGACAGACGACAGAGGGCAGAGGGCAGACGGCAGTGGACAGACGACAGACGGCAGAGGGCAGAGGGCAGACGGCAGTGGACAGAGGACAGAGGACAGTGGACAGTAGACGGTGGACAGATGGCAGACGACAGACGACAGAGGGCAGAGGGCAGACGGCAGGAGGCAGTGGAACGGAAGAAAGGTGTTCGGTGCTCGGTGTTCGGGGTAAGAGGGCCGAAGACAGTCGGTAGGGGCACATGGCTGTCGGCAACAGGTGGGCCCCGGAGCACAGCCTCAAGCGTTGACACCGCCAGCGCTCCGCGGTAGAATGCAGTCGTGGCAGTAGAGGTCAGTTGCTCCCGCGGTTGAGGGCGGTTGAGCCGCGATGTACATTGACGACTTCATCTGGCTGCCCGACATCGCGGATAAGATCGCCCTCAAGCATGGGCTGTCGCAGGATGAGGTGGAGCCTGGGGAGGACGTGTATGCAGCGCTGGGCCAGACGGATGCGGGGCGGTACGTGGCCGTGTTCTTCATCCACAAGCCCGGGCACTTGGCCCTTGTTGTGAGTGCCCGCGACATGGACCGCAAGGAGCGCAGGAGATATGAACGCGGCTAGGACGACAAAGGCGACTGGCGTTTCGGGGGCGAGAACGGTGGAGCAGGTGGGGGCCTTCTGGGACTCTCATAGCCTGGCCGACCATTGGGGCGAGACGCGGAAGGCGCTGTTCGAGGTCCGCGCGGCCCGTCGAAGAAGGGTGACTATTGCGCCCGACCTCTACGCCCAAGTGGAGGCCATCGCCCACACCAGGGGCGTGTCGCCGGAGACCCTGGTGAACCTGTGGCTGACGGAGCACGTGGGGGCCAAGTAGGCGAGCGATGGGCAGTTGGGAGGTCGCTCTATCTGGTCTTGGGGGTTGCAGGAAGAACGACGCGGGGGAGTTCAGCAAGTAGAGGGCAGAGGGGAGAGGGCAGACGACAGAGGGCAGACGGCAGAGGGCGGTGGGTCAGCGGGAGATGAGGAGGGTGAGCTTGCGGATGACTTCGGCGAGGGTGGCGGGCGGGAGGGCGCAGATGCGTTGGGTGTCGCGGGCACGCCAGTCGAGGCTCTTGGCCTGGTCGGCAAGGATGGCGCCCGTGACGCCTGTGCCCGCGGGGATGAGGACTTCGAAGGGGTAGCCCTTGATCTGGCTGGTGATGGGGCAGAGGATGGCAAGGCCGACCCTGCCGTTGTAGGCCGCGGGCGAGAGGACCACGGCCGGACGCCGGCCAGCCTGCTCGTGGCCCGCCTGGGGGTTGAGGGTGATCCAGATGACGTCGCCCCGGTCCGGCACGTATCCCGAATGAGGGTTCACCAGGTCTCCTTCCCGACGGGTGGGCCTGTGTGAACTTCGCCGTGCAGGTTCCCGTCCGTGATGCCTTCGAGGAGTTGTGCGAGGGTGAGGGGCGGCTCCTGGATCGGCTCGATCACCACTTTTCCCCGGCGGAGCGAGACTTCGACTGGTGCGCCCTGTTCAAGGCCGACCTCGCGTGCGAAGGCATTGGGGATGCGCAGGGCAAGGCTGTTGCCCCACTTGCGGATCGTTGTGACCATGTTTGCGACTCCTTCCTGTATCTGCGATGAGGATACATGATGGGTTCCTGATTGTCAAGCCCATGAGCCGCTGGGGCGCCCCGGCTCCTCCCGCAAGAGGTCGAAGCTGGTGGGGTCACATCTTCATTTGTCATTTGACGAGGCCACTTGCCGGCCCGCGCACGTTTGTTTCGGCGCGTTTGTGTTGGGTGTCGGGTGTTCGGGGGCTGGGAAGAGGGCGCCCACAGATTGACGCAGATGTCCACAGATGAGGAGAAGCCCGGAACTGGCCTGCAAACCCAATCGGGGTTCTCGGCCTATCTGTGCTACAAACATGCAGAATCTTGTTTTCCGGAAAGATTCTTCCTCCGCGTTTGGTTGCGGCTTGCCGCGATGGGCGAATCTGTGGAGAGGGAGAAGTTCAGGGCGGAGCAGCGGGCGGTAAGGGCGCGCTTCGATGCGCAGATCGCCGGGGGGAAGCATACGTATGAGAAGGGGCTGCGCAACGAGCGGGTGCTGATCGACTTCCTGCGCACGAACCTGCCGCCTTGCTACGGGGCGGGCTACTTGATGGCGAGGTAGTAGAGCTTGCCCTCGGCGCGGGTGCGGCCGGCGAGGTTCATGGCGTCTGGGCCGACGCCCATGTAGATGTCGCAGCGCCCGGCGGAGCGGATGGCGCCGCCGGTGTCCTGGTCCAGGGTGAAGCTGTAGAAGGGTTCGAGTGTGACCTGGCCGCCGGAGCTGAGCCTTGGGGCCTTGGTGACGGCGTAGGAGAGGAGGCCGCGGGGGAAGACCGCCTTGTCGGTGGCGATGGAGCGGTAGGGTGTGACTGGGACGTTGAGGGAGCCGCGCGCCTCGCCCTCCTGCCTCTGGAAGAAGACGTAGGAGTCGTTCTTGTAGACGTAGGTCTTCATCTCGTGGGGGTGTTTGTCGAAGTACTCGATCATCTTGGAGAGGGAGAGGTCGTCGGGTGCGATCTTCTTGTCGGCCACGAGCGCGAGGCCCACGCTGCCGTAGGGGCGGTCGGTCTTGCCGTGGTAGCCGACGTTGAACATGGTGCCATCGCCGAGCTCGATCTTGGCGGAGCCCTGGACGTGGATGATGTGGACTTCGAGGACGCTCTTGAGCCAGACGAGCTCGAGGCCCTTGCCGGCCAGGAGCTGCTGGGTCTCGATCTCGCGGCGGGTGTAGTAGGGGACGGTTTCGCCGGCGTCGGTGCGCCGGCCGAGGGGGGTGCCGTCGTCGGGCCGCGTCTCGAGGTCGGGCGGACGCTTGTAGAGCGGGTAGTTGTAGTCGGGGGTCCTCACCAGGCTGCCCTTGAAGATGGGCGTGCAGTAGCCGGTGAAGAGGACGGTGCCGAGCTCGTCGCAGCCTCTGGACATGTAGACGTCGTAGCGCTCGGTGATGATGCGCTGGAGGTCGGTGGCGTCCTTGGCCTCGCCGAGGACCTTCTTGAAGGCCTCGAGGGTGGCGATGCAGCGCTCGTGGCTTATCCCCTGCGGGTCGTTGATCACCTTGTAGGGGAAGAAGGTCTTGGACGAGGGGTGCTTGTACCACTCGAGGCTGTGGTCAATGGCCTGGACGAGTCCCTCGCGGTTCCTGAAGCCTGTGCCGAAGTCGGGGTAGTCCTTGGGGTCAATCTTGACAAGTGCCGTTTCGCCTGGGGGGAGGGCCTTCGAGTAGTCCTTGGGCTTCTTGCGGCAGCCGAGCCAGCCGCAGGAGGCCATTGCGACGCAGAGCATGCCGACGACGGCGGCGCGGAGGATGGGCCACATGCACGGGCGCTCCTAAAAGCAGGACGGAGTTTCTTTCGGGGATGAATCGCCATCGGGGGCGGCGATGCGCTGCCATATTACTCCCTCGGGGTGCCGATGTCAAGAGCTTAAGCAGAAAAAATCGGCAGCGACCTGCTTGGTTCCAGCGGCGGCGAGTGATGCTACAGGCAGGGCAGCCATGCTCCCCGCAGGCGCCGTCTGTCCCAACTGAGCTGGCGGATGAGATGGCTTGATGGCCGCACTACGAACGCGCACGGCGTCGCCGCCCTCTGATGGCCGCGGCTGTCAAGGCGATGCCGAGGAGGGCGAGGCTGGTGGGCTCGGGGATGCCAATGTCCTCGATGGTCAGGGCGTTGAGGATGGGGTTGTGGTCCGGGATGGCGGGGTCGCCGCCGGCGGCGAGGGAGATGTTGAGGAGGCCATCGGGCGCGGTGAAGGAGTAGGTGTAGCGCGCGCCCACGGTGGGCTGGCCAGCCCAGCCGCCGGTGAAGAAGAGGGTGTCGAACTCGTCCACCCCGGTGGCGCCCTCGATCACGATGTCGAATGAGCGCTGCCCGGGGCTGCTCCAGAAGTTCTCGGAGAAGAGCAGTTGGAGCTTGTAGGTGCGGCCTGCGATGACGGGGAGGTCCGCGGCCACGCCGCCGGGCGCCCAGGACCAGCGGATGCCCCACATGATCTCCTCGAGGTTATCGTTGTCGGCGCCGGCGCCGTACTGGGGCCGAGAGCCCCACGGGTAGTTGACGTTCTGGGAGTTGATGGTCGCGCCAGAGGCGACCAGGGCGGCGTCGTCCACAAACGTCACGCCGCCCACCGCGAGGGTGGGGCCTGCGACGTCCCACGCCCACGGGAAGCTGTAGCCCACAAGGTCCAGCCCGCTCGCGCCGGCGAAGGTGTCAACTGTGCCGAAGTTGACGATGGGGGCGGCGAGCGCGGGCGCAGCAATCGCCGCGATGACGCAAGCGGCGGATACAGCCCTCGTGAGGGAAACCAGACCTCGCATTGAGAAACTCCTTATCTACACACCCTTGATGTTAAGAGTAGCAAATCGCGTGCCGACTCCCGCGAGGCATTCAGGAATCCGCCGATGCTGTAAGTATAAGCACCATCTGGGCTTACGGCCTGCCGTGAGAAGGCGTCGGGCGCATGCCAGCGGCCCGGGACGGGCGATGTTGACGGTTGGCAACGCTGGAGCCGCTGCCTCGCTGTATCTCATTGGCTGACGGCAACTTACGAGCGTTGATTCCTGGCAACTTGACTGAGCCGGTGGAGCAACATGCCGCGGTTGCGGACCGTTGCCGAGCGGCAACATGAGGCGGGAGGCGCTCAGTCCTCGAGGGCTTCCTCGGTGATGAGCACGTTGTCCCAGTAGTACTTGCCAAGGGGCCAGTAGGAGTAGAGCATTACACCCATCCACTTGACCTCTGGGGTGCGGAGGGTGGGGTTGAAGGTGCGGGTGAAGGTCTCCCATTCCTTGCCCTTGGTCTCGGTGCGGAGGGCGAGGTAGGCGTTGTAGAGCTCGCGTTTCTGGGTGGTGAAGACGTCGGTCTTCTCGCCGTAGCCTTTGACCCAGGCCTTTGGGAAGAAGATGCCGCCCCAGGCGGCCTTGATGTCCACCGTGATGCGATAGCGCATCTTGGGCTTGACGGGGATGAGGTCGGAGTAGTATTGGACGCCTTCCCATCCGCCGACGGTGTCGTAGATTCTGCTGGGGGGGACGGGGAGTTTCTGTGGGGCGTCCTTGGCCGTGACCTCGCCCTTCTTCATCTTGTCCCACCAGGGGTAGGCTTGGGCGGTGAGGACCTCGGTGTCGTGCATGAGGCACTTGCCCTTGCCGTCGTCGCGCTCGACCCAGAAGCTGGTGAGGCCGTCAACCTTGGACCAGCCGGCGGGGAACCAGGTGCCGTCCTCGAATGAGAAGTTCTTCACGAGGTTCCTGGCCTTGGCGGCGGCGTCAACAGGCTTGAGGACGCGCATGGCGGTGCGTTCTTCGAGGAGGACGGGTTCGAAGTCGTTCCAGAAGTTTGCCAGTGCGGCGAAGTTGGCGCACTCGCGCTCGACGGCCATGTAGGGGATGGGTTCGCCTGAGGATTTCATGGCGCGGATGGCGACGAGGAAGGCTCTGTCCTGGCGGCGCTCGGCCTTGCCCCAGAGGATGACGTCGGCGCCGAGGCCATCGCGGGCGAACGCCTGGAGCGCCTTCTCGGCGCCCGTGAGGGTGGCCTTGAGCTTGGCCTGCTTGACGGCCATGCGGAGGTCGTCGCGGTCGGGGAGGACGTGTTTGTTTGCCTGGAGGGCGCGCTTCTCGAGTCGTTCGGCCACGCCGGCGCCGAACTCGGGGTCCGTGGGGCACTCGAAGTCGAGGATGGCGAGGACCGGCTTCTCGGCGGCGCGAGCGCTCAGGGAGATTGCGAGCAGGACTGCCAGACGCATGGTGGACCCTTTCCGTACTACGCCGCGCCGCTGATAGGGGACCGAATCGCAGTCCTGAAGGGACGCCAGTGGGTAGCCGGCGGCTTCAGCCGCCGGATCGGGGAGCGCCCAGTGTCCAGTCCCGAAGGGACGGCAGAGCCCTGGGCAAGGTTATCCGGCCCCGCTCACTGCCGTCCCTTCGGGACTTCGCCAGTTCCAGCGCCCGAGCCCGGCGGCTGAAGCCGCCGGCAACCCACTACGCTCCCTTTGGGAGCAGGACGCCGAGGCGCCCGCGGCATTGTCCCCTCATCCGTGGGGCGATGTGCTTTGGGGCGTGTCATGCGTGACCGGAAAGAGGCCCGACAAACAGTGCTCATCTTCTCACGCGTCAGGGGTCACGGCTTCTCGCCTTCGAGGGGCTTGATCTCGATGACGTTGCGGAGCGGGACGGTGTCGGGAGCGGGCTTCTTGTCGGCGGGGCTGCGGAGGATGTGGAGGTCAATGGCAGCGGCGTCGGCGAAGGCGCCGGTGAGGGTCTTGGGCTGCGAGCGTGCCGTGAGGTGCCAGAGTCCGCCGCCGGTGGGGCGGAGGGCGGCGATGTCGGCGGCGTGGATGGGGATGGGGGCGGCCTCGCCGGAGGGGGTGAAGTGGAGGAGGAGGTCGGTGACGATGAGGCCGGCGAGGGGCTCCTTGCCGGTCTTGGTGTTGACGACGACGGCGGCGCGGCGGTAGGCGTCGTCGGTCACCTGTGCTCTGAACTTGGCGGGGGGCAGGGAGGCCTTGGAGATGGGCGTGGCCCTGGGGTTGGGGACTTCGAGGCCGAACTGGGTGGTGGTGATGGTGGGCGGCTCGGTGAGCTCGACGGGGGGAGCGGCGATCAGGGGCACGATGTCGTTGGCGGGCAGGTCCTTGTAGGCGCTGCGGAAGAGGGAGCCGATGACGAAGAGGACGAAGGAGAGGCCGAGGAGCCAGCGGATGCTGATGGAGGTGGCCTTGGCCTTGTCGCTCTTGATCTCGCGGTCAACGGCGGCCTTGATCTCTTCGAGGTCGTGCTGGATCTCGGCGCCACAGTTGTCGCAGTAGAGGCGGTTGATCGGGTTGTCGGTGCCGCACTTCTTGCAGAGCATGGCGCGCGGTTCCTAGGGGGCCAGGGTGAAGCTCCATTCGATATTGCGGCTGTTGCCCTTGGCATCCTCGGCATGGACGTTGACGAGGTATTCGCCCTTGGGCAGCTTGTCGGGCGGCATGGGCGCCCGGACGTTGGGGGAGATGGGCGACAGGCGAGCGATCGGGGGGTCGGTGCTTGCGAACTGCACCTTGCCGGCTGAGACAAGGGTACGGGAGGCCACGGAGCCGCCCGGGGGGTAGCGGACCATGACGCGGACGCTCTCGATGTTGACGCTGCTGAGGCTGTCCTTGAGCTCGAACTCGATGGCCTTGAGGGAGGGGACGCTGGCGCCGGCGTCGGGGCGGCGGTTGAGGACGCGGGGCGGGTCGCGGTCGAGCTCGAAGACCTCGCTGGTAGCCGTCCCTTTCTTGCCGACGGGGTTGATGAGGGAGAGCTCGACGCGGTATCTGCCCTGGGGCAGGTTGACTGCTGCGGCGCAGAGGCTCGGCCCGTTGAGCTGGAAGTGGAGGGGCCGGGAGGTGCCGGAGGCTGTTTCGAGGAGGTTGAGGGTGACGCTGTCGGGGCCGAGGGGCTTGACCGAGCCTGGGACCGCGAGGTTGGCGGTCACGAGCAGGTCGTAGTCGGTGAAGAGCTTCTCGAGCTTGGCCTCGAACTGGCTGATGGTGGGGTTGGAGCCCACCTGGGCTCCGAGGACGTCGAGCCTGGACTGCTCGGCCTTGTCGAGGAGCCCCTTGACCTTGGCCAGGTGGTCGGCCATCTTGGCGAACTGCTCGGTTTCGTAGTAGAGGACGGCGAGGCTGACGTGGACCCTGAGCATCGCGGCGCGGAAGAAGGGGTCGCTGGGGCCTGCGGCGAGGGCGGCGGCGTGCTCGAAGTGGGCGATGGCCGGCGCCTTGCTCTTGCCGGTCTCGCCCTCGATGGTGCCGAGGATGCAGGAGGCGAGGAACTTGTCGCGCGTGCTGGCCTTGGGGTTGTCGAGGGCCGCTGTGAGCTCGGCGGCTGGGACGGCGAAGAGGTGGGGGTTTCTGACGCGGCCGGCGCGGGCGTTGAGGTAGACCGCGATGGCCTGGTTGAAGCGGCTCTGCCAGGAGAGCTTGGCGAGGCGTTCGGCCTCGGTGAAGAAGGCGATGGCCTCGGGTGCCCCGCCCTTCTGCGCGGTGTGGTAGGAGGCGAACGCCTGGCAGATGAGGGCGTAGAGGGGGCTCCTGGTCCTTCGGAGGACCGCGACCATGCTGCGGAGCTCCCTGGCCGCGGTGTCGGCCTGGCGCGGGTCGGAGCCGTGGGCGGCGAGAATCTGCGCGTGGGCGGCGGCCAGGTTGAGCTGCGGAACGTCCCAGTCGGGCTTGAACTCCTTGACCTTCGCGAACTCCAGGGCGGCGTCGGCGAAGCGCCGCTCCTTGAGGGCCACGAGGCCGTTGAGGTTGTAGAGCACGCTGAGGGAGTCGGGGCCGATGTTGCCGGCCGCGGCCACCTTGTCTATCTCCGCCTTGCAGCGGGCCAGGTCGCCCTGGATGAAGGCGATGGTGGCGAGGTTGACGTGGACGTCGCCGGAGTCCTCATGGGTGGTGAGCGCGGCTTCGAGGCTGGCGCGCGCCTTGGCGAGAACTGCGGCGAGGACATCGGGCCTGGGGGCGGCGGCGCGCGTGGCCTCCAGCTCTGCCACGGCCAGGCCCACGAGGACTGGGAGGGTCGGCTTGCGGCCCGTGGACTCCTGGTGTTGCCGGAGCTGCTCGTAGACGCGCAGGGCGTCGGCGAACTTGGCGGGGTTGGACTGGCCTTCGTCCACCAGGAGCTTGCCTTCGGCCTCGCGCGGCGCGTCGTACTCGGGCTTCGCGTACTTGGCGGCTTCGATGTTCTCCGCGACCGCCTGCATGTTCCCCGCCGCGTAGCCGTCCATCGCGCGGTTGAATGCCTTGCGCGCCTTGTATTCGTCGGCCGTGCCCAGGAGGAGAATGAGGCCGACGAGGCCGAGCACGGTGGCGACGCCGAGCTCGGCGGCCGACCGCGGCGTGAGGCGGAATGGGAGGCGGAAGGGCACGCAAGGCTCCTGCTACCGCAGCACCCGCCCGACGATGGAGCGGACGGGGACGAGGAAGTCGCGCAGCGGCTCGCGGCCGGCGCGGCTGTCGAAGAGGACGAAGACAGTGTTCCTGGGGACAATGAATGCGCTGAAAGGCGCCGGGCGGTCCCGGGGGTTGAGGTAGTGCTCGGTGACCTGCTGCTCGGGGTCGAGCTTGCCCTCGCGACGCTCGGCGCGGTAGAGCTTCACCTTGCCGTCCCTGGGGTCCGGCCTCAGCGCCACCTGGTCGCCCGGCTTGCCGAGGACGCGCCCGAACTCGTAGTCCCAGGCCGCGCGTTTCCACGAAGGCCGCCTGTACATGATGATGTCTTCGTACTCCAGCTCCTCGGGCAGCCGCGCCCACTTGTTCACCACGATGTTGTCGCCGCGCCCGAGCTTCGGCTCCATGCGCGTGAACGCCGTCGGCACCTGCTCGCAGCCGTACTGGCTGCCGATGCGCAGCAGCACGAGCGTGACCCCGCCGAGGCCGAGGTAGAAGACGATCGAGCTGATGATGTCGCGCGGCTTCATGGGCACGGCTGGCCCTCCAGTGCGGCTCCCCCGCCGCCACTGCATACTACACCGCAGACGCCCGCGAGTCAAGCGCGGGTCATTGCTCGCGCAGGGGGCGGACGGCGAGGTCGCGGAACTCGGCCGAGCTCTTCGGGTTGACCACGAAGCCGTACGTCTGGGCGCCGGAGGGGTCGGGCGGCAGCTTGTTGGGCATGCGGACCGCGTAGGCGTCGCCGATGGTGACCTCGACGCTGGCGGGGCTGACGGTGGCCCTGATTTCGTACCACTCGCCGGGCTTGAAGGTGAAGGGCTGGGTCTTGCGCTCGGCAGCCTGCTTGTCCTCCGCCTGTTCGAGGATGATGCCCACGAGGTCGGGCTTGGCGGCGTGCGCCCAGAAGCCGAGGTTGGGCCTGGCCTTGCCCGCGAGCCGGATGATGGCGCCCGTGCCCTCGAGGAGGCAGACCTTGGCCTTCAGTTCGTAGGCAGGGGGATGGCGGAGGGAGAAGAGGCACTCCGCGTCGTGGTCCTCGGTGTTGGCACCGCGGAGGACGGTGGTCTCCTTTCCCCCGATGGTGCGCTTTTCGAGCGCCCACTTTCCGAAGCGCTGCTGCCACTCGTCGAAGAGGGTCTCGCGCAGTGGGGCCACCTCGCGGCCGAGGGCCAGGTTCGTCTCGATCTCGAGCTTCTCCACCTGCTTCTTGCACTGGGCGATCCGCTGGTTGATGTCATCGAGGTTCGCGCTCACGTCGTAGACCTTGCTGGCGTGCTTCTCGCGCAGGGTGGCGAGGCGGAAGAGAGCGCGGTCCCAGGCCTGCTCGTTCATGTAGCGCTTGGCCTCCAGGAGCAGGCGGCTGGCCTCCTCCTGGGGGCCGGCGGTGGGGGGCGCTTTCTCCAGGCCAAGCTGGACCTCGACGCGCTGGAGGTAGGAGGCCGCGGCTTGGGGCGCGCCGGCCTTGGCGAGGTTGAGCTCGCGCGAGGCGATCGTCGGCAGGTTCGCGTAGAGGCAGTGGACGCCGAGGGCCAGGTGGCTCTGCGGGTCGGTGGGGTCGGTGGCGAGCACGCCCAGCTTGTAGAGCTCGTCGGGGAGGAACTTGCCCCAGGGCCGCCGCACGTCGAGCTGGCCGTACTTGAAGAGCACCTCGGCGTCGGTGGCGCCGGCCACCTTGGCCTCGAGCCACTGGGGGTCGAACCTGCCGCCGACCTTTCCGAGGGAGAAGTCCTTGACGGCGACCGGGTTCGCGGCGTCGCCCAGGCGTCGGACCACGCGGAGCTTGAGGCTCGCGAGGAGCGCGAGGTCGCCGAGGTAGGCCTCGAGGTAGTTCTCGATGCCTGCGGTGCGGAGGTCTGGCCGTGCCTTCTCGGCCTGGGCCGTGGCCGCGGCGAGCTCCCAGGTGCGGGCGAGGGCGAGCGACGGCTCGAGGCGGGTGAGGAAGACCCCGTACTTCGCGGCGTCAATGGCCTCGAGCCGCCTGGCCGCGGCGCTCTTCAGGAGCGGTTCGAGGATGGCGAGCTCGCCCTTGGCGCGGCCCACGAACGGCTCGATGCCGAACGTGGCGGCCACCTGGTCGTAGATGGCCTTGGCCTCCTCGTAGTAGTTGGCGGCGATCTTCTCCTGGGCGCGCCGCCGGGCGTCCTCGTAGGCGCGCTCGGCCTCCGAGTGGACGGCGTTCTTCTCCAGGAGCACGGCCTGCTTGATGGCCTCGGAGGGGTCGGCCTTGAGGAGCTCGTCGAAGGCGGCGAGGGCCTCGCCGAAGCGGCGCTTGGCCGCGAGGTCCCTCGCCCGGGCGCGGGCCTGGTCGAACTGGGCCTGGGCCTTCTTCCGCTCGACGTCCTCCAGTTGGTCGAGGCGGTGTTCGGCCTTGAAGCCGGCCTCGGTCTTCGCGTGCTTGGCGACGATCTCGCGGAGGCGTTTCGTCAGCCCGGCGCGGTCGCCGGGGTGCTCGCGCTCGAAGATGAGCGCGCGCTCGAACTCTGCCTCAGCCTCCAGGGCCGGCAGGGTCTTCCTCGCCTCGGCCGCCGCCTCCGTGTCCTTGTAGGCGGCCTCGAGCTCCTTGAGCTTGAGGATGCGTTCCTGGACCGCCGCGAGCTGCTTGGCGGGGTCCTGCTGCTTGGCTGGCGGAGGGGCCATGAGGAGGGCCTGGAGCGCCTCGCGGGCCTTGCGCGCGCGGGCCAGCGCATCGTCGGGCTGGACGGGGGCCTCGCTTGTCAGGCCCTCGCCCTTCTTGGCGGCGGGCTTGCTCCGGGGCAGGAAGACCAGCAGGGCGACCGCGGCCGCGGCGACGACCACGATGCCCGCCACGGCGGCCCACGTCCAGCTCCTGTAGGCGGGCCGTCCCTGGCCCGCGGCAGGCGCTTCGCGGGGCACGGAGGCCCCGCCCACAACCTCGCGGGGCAGAGGCGTCCCGCCCACAGCCTCCTGGGGCGCCGCCTGCGCCGGCGGCGTCGGGGCTGGGGCCTGCTTCCCCTTGATCGCCTCGGCCACGGCCTTGCGCTGGGCGTCGGGCAGGCGGCCAGCCTGGACCGCCTGGAGGTCCGCCAGGAGGTCCGACGGGCTGGCGTAGCGGTCTGCGGGCCGAACCTGGAGGAGCTTCTCGATCACCGTGGCCAGCGAGCGCGGGGCGTCCGGCGCCGCCTCGCGGAGCGGCTGGAAGACGCCGTTGCGGATGGCGAACGTGACCTCGGCCGTGGTGTCGCCCTTGAACGGCGGGCGGCCGGCGAGGCAGTGGTAGAGCACGGCGCCGAGCGAGAAGAGGTCGGAGCGCAGGTCCAACTGCGTGCGCAGCTCGAAGTACTCGGGCGGCAGGTAGGCGGGGGAGCGGATGCCCACACCCGTCTTTGCTAGCGAGGGCTCGATGGGGCGCGGCTTCGCCACCCCGAGCTCGGAGAGCTTCACGCTGCCGTCGCGCGCCACCAGGAGGTTCGTGGGCGAGAGGGCCTCGTGGTTGAGGGCCAGCGGCTCGGCCTGCTGTAGGGCCATCGCGGCGGCCAGGGCGACCGAGAGGGCCTCCTTGTGCCCCAGCTTCCCCTTCGTGGCCAGCACCTCGGCCAGCGACGCCCCCTCCACGAAGTCCCGCACCACCACGAGGTCGCCCAGCCACTCGCGCGCGCCGAGCACGCGGACGACGTTCGGGTGCTCGATGCGGCTGGCCAGGGCCGCCTCGTGGTGCACGCGGTGGACGAACTCCGGGTCGCGCAGCACGCTCTTGTCGTAGAGCTTCAGCACGAAGCGGCGGCCGGTGTCGGCCTCGCGGACCACCACCGTGGGGCCTTCGGTCGTCGTGCCCAGCTCGCGCTCGAGCTCGCACGCCGCGAGGTCGGGCAGCTTCTGCCGCGCCGCCGACGCAGCACCCTGATCTTCGCTCATCGCACTTCCCCTCTGATGGCCCTCGGCATCGTAGCAGACAGGCGGCGGGAAGTCAATGGCCGCTCATCTTCAATCGTCCTCGTCCCTCGTCCTCGCCTCTTCGACCCTCGAGGCAAGAGAATCGAGGACGAGGACGAGGGACGAGGACGATAGCAGAAGAGGGGTGTTTGCCGCAATTGGGGGTCATACCCAGAAGCCGCGAGGCGGCCCTTGCCCGCGAACGGGAAGCTGGTACAATGATTTCATGCTCTGTTGGGACGGTGCGGCTTCTGCCCACAGCAATGTAAAGGGGGACAGGATGGCGACGTCTGACAACCTGAGTGCGGCGTTCGCGGGAGAGAGCCAGGCGAACCGCAAGTACCTGGCCTTTGCGAAGAAGGCCGACGCCGACGGCTTCCCGCAGGTGGCCCGGCTCTTCCGCGCGGCCGCCGAGGCCGAGACCGTTCACGCACACGCCCACCTCCGCGTGATGGGCGGCGTGAAATCCACCACCGAGAACCTCCAGGCCGCCATCGAGGGCGAAGGCTACGAGTTCAAGTCCATGTACCCTGCCTTCCTCGCGGCCGCCCAGAGCGAGGGCAACAACCCGGCCACAGCGTCGTTCAAGAACGCCTTGGCGGTCGAGGAGATTCACTACGGGCTTTACAGCAGCGCCCTCGACGCCGTGAAAGGCGGCAGGGACCTGCCGGCCGCGGCCATCTTCGTGTGCAGCGTGTGCGGCAACACGGTGGTGGGCCAGGCGCCCGAAAAGTGTCCGGTCTGCGCCAGCCCCAAGGCGCGCTTCGCCGAGGTCAAGTGAGCGCTTCCGCGCCCTGAGCGCCTTTCCGCCGGACAGCGATTCCGCTTTGGCTGAGGAGGGTTAGCGATTAGCTGTTGTCCCGCCTTGGGTTAGAGATTCGCCGCAGGCGTAGAGCGGCTTCGCATTGGAGAAGATGCTTGACTCTTGGCAGTGGACTTGTATAGTATAGGAGTACAGACAAGGAGACCTACCATGGCCCGGTCCCAGATGCCGCCCCAGGAGCGTGCGTTCCGCTCCCGCTTGGCCAAGCTCGTCCATGAGGAGCCCCTGGTGCATGGCACGCTCAGCAGCCGCTCCGTGACCTGCGGCAATCCGAGATGCCGGTGTGCACGCGGCGAGCGCCACGCGGCGCTTTACCTCGTGTATCGCCGAGAGGGCAGGGTTCACCAAGCCTTCGTCCCTGCGTCACTGGTCTCGGCTGATCGGGTATGGCCAGCGCGTGTTTGGCCCCGATGAGGCGCCGGAGCGGGTCCGGGACACTCGGCCCAACGCCATCCCCTTGCGTGCCCGCCGCCGCGCACGCGGCCCATGATGGCCCTTGCCTCCCCACCGCCTCGTTCCCGGCCAAGTGGCGCACACTCCCCCTGACGCCGCACTACCGCCCAGGTGCCACCTGGGATGCCCCCAAGCCTTCGTCTCCTCCTGCCGCCGCCCCCACCACGCCCTCCAAATGCCCGCGCGAATCTCCCCTAGGGCACAGCCTGAAACTTACATCAAGCCTGCTCGATACTCCCGCCGCCGAAAGCGGAATCGCTGGCGAGCTGATCAACTTGTTGACATCTCGCCCTGCTTGTGCTACATTCAATGGCCGTTGGTGAGTCCCCGAATCTCTCCCCGTGTACTCAGACCAGGAGGTCGCCATGTTTGCGCGGTGTCTGAAGGTGCGGTACGTGGGCCTGGCGTTGGGGATAGCGCTGATGCTGGGGTGTTTCCCCTCGGGGGCCGAGGCGAAGATGGTCGGCTCGGCGGCGTCGGGCGAGCAGGGGCTGTCGCCCCGCCAGGCGCGCGAGGCTCAGGTGCTCCGGCTGCTGGCCGAGGAGAAGGTGGCGAAGGCCCTCGCCGCCGCCAACCTCACGCCCGACCAGGTTCGCGAGCGGCTCGACCGCCTCAACGACGCGCAGCTCTCGCAGCTCGCCGACCAGCTCGAGACCATCCAGTCCGGCCAGGGCGCGGTGCTCGCACTCGTCGCCTTGTCCATCGTCCTGATCGGGATTCTCATCTGGATGATCATTGAGCAGGCCTGAGGGCTAGCGCGACGCGTGACGCGTGACGCGTGACGCGTGAAAGGTGATGGGTGAGTCGTGCCGCGCCAAGGGGCCAGCCGTCCTGTCGGGGTCACGGGTCACGGGTCACGCGTCAGGCGTCGCGCGCGTGGTCATCGCCGGCGTGCGGTTGTGTGCGCGCTGCTCGCCACGGCGTGTGCCGCTGGCTGCGGCCCGACGTTCAAGCGCCTCCGCCAGGAGCTGAACGACGGGGCGCCTGGGGCCTACGTGGCAGGCGTGCCATTCGTCCGCCAGGGGCGTGACCGTTGCGGCCCGGCCGCTCTCGCATCCATCGCTGCCCACTACAAGCTCCCCGTCACTGAGGCTCAGATCGCCCGCGAGGTGTTCCTCCCCTCCATCAACGGCACGCTGACGGTGGACATGGCGAGCTTCCTGCACCGCCAGGGCCTCTGGTGCCACTCCGGGGTGGGGCAGGGGAGTGACGTTCGGGCGTGGCTCGACCGCGGGCTGCCCGTCGTGGCCCTTCTGCGCCTCGGGGCATTCCACGGCCACAGGCTCCACTACGTGGTGGTGACCGGCTACCACGCGCGGCGCGGCTACTTCATCGCCCACACGGGCTACCTGCCGAACCGGCCAATCGCCTGCGGCGACTTCGAGGACCAGTTGCGGGCCGCCGGCGGCTGGCTCCTAGTAGCCTGTCCGCCCGAGCGGGTGGCCTGGCTGCTGAGCGCGGAGGGGCACAACGACCTCGGGCTCCTCTTCGAGCGCGCGGGCAACCTCGAGCTCGCCCGCGAGCGCTACGCGCAGGCGGCCGCCGCGCGGCCGGAGTCGCCGCTCTTCCACTTCAACCTCGGCAACGTCCTCGTGCGGCTGGGACGCCGCGTGGACGCGGAACGCGCCTATCGTGAGGCCATCAGGCTCGAGCCGGCCTACGCCGACGCCCACAACAACCTTGCGAACCTCCTCCTCGACCTCGGGCGGCGCCACGAGGCACACAGGGAGGCACTCCGCGCGGTCCAGATTGACGGCCCACGCGCCGGCTACTACCAGGACACGTTGGGGCGCGCCCTCCTGTGCCTGGAGGCCTACCCCGCGGCCGTCCGCGCCTTCCGCACCGCGCTCGACGCAGCGGGCAAGGACGCGGCGTTGGCCGCCGACGCCCGCCTCGGCCTCATCGAGGCACTCCTTGCCGCCGGCGAACGCTCCGAGGCCCTGGCCGAGAAAGACCGCCTCGTTGCCATGACCACCGACCCCGCCCTGCGCCGCAAGGCCGACGAGCTTCTCAAGTGATTGCTGATTGCTGATTTCTGATCTCTGATCTCTGAAATCAGCAATCAGAAATCAGCAATCAGAAATCTATGCGTGGGGTCCGCCCTATGGGGATTCGCGCCAAGATCGTCCTCCCCTTCACCATCCTCTTCCTCGCCACCATCGTCGCCGTGGCTCTCCTGGCGGCACGCGCTACGGCTCATCTCGTGGACGAGCGCATCCAGGCTCAGATGGCCGACCTCGCAGGGGTCCTATCCCAGGCACGCTTCGCCGTGAACCCAAGCGTGTTGCGGCACGTGAAGGCCATCATGGGCGGCGAGCTTGCGACGGTGGACTCGCGCGGGACGCTCGTCGCCACGACCCTCGAGCCGCCCACGGCGGCGGCGTTCAGAGAACACCTCGAGGGCACCCGCCAGGCGGTCGGCGACCGCGCCGCCCCCACGTGGCGCGTGAACCTGGGGGGGCGCGCCTACAGGGCCACGTTCGCCCCCGTGGAGCTTGCCTACGGGCAGCCGGCGCCGGCCTTCGTCTACCTCCTCACGCCCGAGGCGGAGATTCAGGCCGCCACGCGGCGAGCCGTCCAGCCCATCATCGTGGCCGCGGCCTGTGGCGCGCTCGCCGTCATCGTCCTCGGCTACGTGGTGGGGCAGAGGCTGGCGCGGCCGGTGGAATCGCTCGCCAGCCAGGCGCGGCAACTGGCCGCGGGCCACTCCGACGCCCCGCTCGCCGTGCGGACCCACGACGAGGTTGGCAGGTTGGCCGCCGCCTTCAACGCCCTCCTGGAGTCGCTCCGCGAGGCCGAGCGGCGGCTCATCGCCTCCGAGCGCCTCGCCGCCGTCGGACAGGTCGCTGCCGGAATCGCACACGAGGTCAGGAACCCCCTCTCCGGCATCAAGATGTCGGCTCAGGTCCTCAAGCGCCGCCTCGGCGAGCTGGACCGCAAGGTGGAGGAGAGCGCCGACATCATGCTCGCGGAGGTTTCGCGCCTCGAGGTGATCATAGACGACCTCCTGACCTTCGCCTGCCCGACCGCGCTGCGGGCCGAGCCCGGCGACCTCAGCCTGGTCGTCGGCGAGGTCCTCGACTTCATGGCCCGCCAGCTCGAACACGCCGGGATAGCCGTGCGGCGCGAGCTCGACCCGCGCCTGCCCCCCGCGCGGCTCGACCCCCAGCGCATCCGCCAGGTCGTCCTGAACCTTGTGCTCAACGCCGCCGAGGCCATGCCCAACGGCGGCACGCTGACCGGCCGCACCCGCTGCACGGAGGGCGAGGTCGTCGCCGAACTCGACGACACGGGCCACGGCATCGCGCCGGAGATCGCCGAGAAGGTCTTCGAGCCCTTCTTCACCACGAAGCGCGGCGGCAGCGGCCTCGGCCTCGGCGTCAGCCGCACCATCGTCGAGGCCCACGGCGGCAAGCTCTGGTTCGAGCCCCGGGCCCGCGGCAGTCGCTTCATCTTCAGCCTCCCACGCGCCGCAGGTGGCGCACGGTCACTCGGGCCTGAAATCGCAAATCGAAAATCGGAAATCGAAAATGGCCAGAATCGCGGTCATTGACGACGAACAGAGCGTCTGCCACGCATTCAAGGCGTTCCTCGGCGACGAGGGGCACGAGGTCGCCGTCGCCCCGACCGCGCAGCGCGGCCTCGCGCTCATCGGCGAGCTTCAGCCCGACCTCGTGATCCTCGACATCCGCCTGCCCGATGCCGACGGGCTGGACGTCTTGGCTCAGGTCGTGCGTGGCGCCGACCCGCCCGCAGTGCTCATCATCACCGCGCACGGCACGATGGAGACCGCGATCGAGGCCATGCGCCGCGGCGCCTTCGAATACCTCACGAAGCCGATTGACCTCGACGAGGCGCGCCTCGTCATCGAGCGCGCCCTCCAGAGCCGCCAGCTCAGCCACGAGGTTGCCCGCCTCCGCAAGCAGCTCCGCGGCGGAGCGCCGCTCCTCGTGGGCAACTCGGCACCCATGCAGAAGGTCTACAAGACCATCGGCGCCGTGGCCCCCACCAACTCCACCGTCCTCATCCGCGGCGAGAGCGGCACCGGCAAGGAGCTCGTGGCACGCGCCATCCACCAGGCCAGCCCTCGGGCCAAGGGGCCATTCGTCACCGTGGACTGCACGGCCCTCCCCGAGCACCTCGTCGAGAGCGAGCTCTACGGCTACGAGCCGGGCGCCTTCACAGGGGCCACCGGCACCAAGCCCGGCAGGATCGAGCAGGCCGATGGCGGCACGCTCTTCCTCGACGAGATAGCCGAGCTATCCCAGGGCGCGCAGGCCAAGCTCCTCCGCGTCCTCGAATCCCGCCAGACAGAGCGCCTCGGCTCCACGCGGCAGATTTCCCTCGACACCCGCATCCTCGCGGCCACGAACCAGGACCTCGACGCCCGCCGGCGCCAGGGCACCTTCCGCGAAGACCTCTACTACCGAGTCCACGTCGTCACCCTCGACCTCCCGCCGCTGCGCGAGCGGAAGGACGACATCCCCCTCCTCATCGCACACTTCCTCGACCAGCTTCAGTCCGCGGCCGGCCGCGTGGAGATTTCCCGCGCCGCGCTCGACGTCCTCGTCGCCCACGACTGGCCTGGGAACGCCCGCGAGCTCCGCAATGCCGTCGAGCACGCACTTGTCCAGTGCCGCGGCAACGTCATCCTCCCCGAGCACCTCCCGCGCCTTCGCGTTCGCGCGGGAAGCAGCCCGGCGGAGGACCTCCGCCGCGCCGCCGCCGCGCTCCTGGCCGAAAAGATGGCCCGGCACCCTGAGGGCACCGCCCCCCTCTACGACATGGTCGTCGAGGAGCTCGACCGCGGCCTGATCGCCGAAGCCTTGCGCATCACCGGCCGCAACCAGGCCCGCACCGCCGCGCTCCTCGGCCTTCACCGCACCACCCTGCGCAACAAAATCCGCGACTTCGGTCTCTAGAACCTCTCGCGCTTGACCCGCCTCGCCCGGAATGCTTTGATAGGGGCGCTGCTCCGCGGGAGCGGCAGGGCCGTTCTGTCACCCTTTGCGAGGGCCACATCGTGGCGAAGCTCAAGACGCTGGTCTACTCGGGCGGGGAGATTCACGACTGGAAGGGCTGCGGCGATGCCATCCAGGAGGCACTCGAGGCCGCGGGAGACTTCGACATCACGCGGGTGAACAACGACCTCGACTGCCTGGTCGCGCCCAACCTCGACCCCTTCGATGTCATCGTCTTCTATCACACGGTCGGCACGATCACCGGGCCGCAGCTTCAGGGGCTGCTGAAGTTCGTCGAGGGTGGCAAGGGCTACGTCGGGATCCACTCGGCCGCCGACTCCTTCCGCGAATGCTCCACCTATCGCTACTTCGTCGGCGGCTACTTCGTCACCCATCCCCGCTATCGCCAGTACCAGGTCAGCGTGGTGGACCAGACCCACCCGATCACCCAGGGGGTCGAGGAGTTCTTCGTCACAGATGAGCAGTACATCACGGGCTACGACCCGAACAACAACATCCTGGCGACGGCGCTCTGGCGCGGCAAGACGGTGCCGGTCATCTGGACTCGCACCCACGGCAAGGGCCGCATCGCCTACATCGCCCTGGGCCACAACCCCGAGAGCTGCCGCGACGCGACGTTCCGCACCCTCCTCGCCCGCGCCACCGTCTGGGCCGCGGCGCGCGGCCTGGAGTGATGAGTCCGAGCCCAGGTGCTCGCCTCACGCCACTTGACACGGCTAGGGGGAAGGGATAGTATCAAGTGAGAACGCCCCTACGAGGAGGGGTAGGCTAAGAGAGCGACACATGGCCAACGCTGACCTGAAGAACAGGCTCCTTGCAGAACCCATCGGGGAACCCTCCGCGGTCGCCACCATGGCTCGTCCAAATGAGGGCCAGCGCGTATCCGTCGCGGAGGCGAGGCGAATCGCACTGGCCATAGTGGCCGAGGCCGAGGCGCGCAGAGCCGCTTTCGCAGAGGAGGAAGCCGCGGTGGAGGCCGTGTGGGAGGAGAAGGCATGATCTACGAGTTCCCCAGCCAGGAGGCCGCCATCCGGCAGGGGGACATATTCGTAGGTTTGCCGCGGCTGGACATCTCGTTGCGTCGTTTCGTTGTGCTCAGTGAAGACGACTCGATACGTATGCGCCTTTGGAGCGAAGTGGCGGAAGAAGGGCAACGTGTCACTGCTGCCGTAGCAGCAAGCCCCGTGGCCGCGGTGGTGATTTCTCAAGACTGTGACGCGCTGCACGTGCCGGACATCACCCTCTGCGAGATAAGGCCATTCCGGGATGTCGAGCGCAAGAGCAAGGACACCACGGAACCAACCAGTTGGATGAAGATCATCACTCAGCACGCGCGCATAAACCAGAAGTGGTTCTATCTCCCCCCAGATCAGGGGGTGGGGTTCACGACCAAGATGGCTGTGGACTTCACGGTTACCCTGCGTGTCCCGCGAGTGGAACTCGAAGAGTTGCGGCACCTCAGAGCCGGCAGGCTCAATGACTATGCCGAAGCCCACTTTCGGGAGCGCATTGCGGAGTTCTTCCGGCGCTTTCCGTACGACGAATGGTACGCTCTGGACGCGGCCGAGATGCAGGCCTATGCGAAGGCGCATCCGACCGCGCAGCCGTATCCCTGGCAAGCTGGCGTCCAACACAGTTGATCATGCACGCTTCTGCCGCGGGCGACAGATGCGGCGCCCTCGATCCCTTGCGGAATCACACTCATGAACTTCTTCCTGGTGGCCTCAACGCTCCTTGTGCTCGCAGGTGCGCTCCAAGCCGGGCAGGTGCCAGCGAAGTTTGGGATGCCCTTCACGGCCAAGACGAAGGACGAAGCCGTCGAGTGGCAGAAGCGGGCGCGGGCGCGGCTCCTCGAGCTCGTCGAGAAGCAGATGCCGCGCGTCTCGGCCAGCGATGCGCCACTCGACCTCCAGCTCGCCAAGCCGGAGGACAAGGGCGACTACTCGCTCGCCGTCGGCTCCTTCCAGGGCAATGGCAAGCCAGGCACGCGATACCCGGTCCGCCTTGCGGTGCCGAAAGGCAAGGGGCCGTTCCCCGCGATGCTCTGCCTCCACGGCCACGGCGGCAACGCCGAGCAGACCTTCGACCCGAAGAGCATCTACCACGGCTTCGCCGATCGCTTTGCCCGCGGCGGCTACGTTGTCCTCGCTCCGTCCTTCCCCCACCACAAGTATGCGGCGATGACGCTGTGGGACCTGATGCGGTGCGTGGACATCCTGGCCGAGCGGCCGGAGGTGGACAGGGAGCGCATTGGCGTGGCGGGCCTCTCGATGGGCGGCGAATGGACCATGTGGGTCGGCGCGTGCGACGAGCGCCTCAAGGCCGCAGTCGTCAGCGGCTGGATGTGTACCACAGAGGGCGTCTTCTCCGTGCCCAACTGCGCCTGCTGGTGCCTCCCCGGCTTCGTGGAGCTGATGGACGTTTGCGAGGTCCACCTCCTCATCGCTCCGCGCCCATTGCTCTTCGAGAGCGCCGAGAAGGACGGCTGCTTCCCGATCCGCCACACGAAGGAGGGCTTCGGGCGCATCCGCGCCGGCTACAAGGTCTTCGCCGCCGAGGACGCCGTGGCGCAGGACACGTGGCCCGCCGGCCACGAGTGGCACGGCGCGGTCGCCTACCCCTTCGTGGACAAGGCTCTCGGCGGCTCCGCGGGAGGCGTCAAGCCGTGACCGCCAAGCCGGAGCCCACCCCGTTCTCCCAGCTCGAAGCCCCCGCCGCTTCTCAGAAGGGCCTCACGGGTGACGCGCGCCGCCGAATCTTCCTCAAGAATGCTGCTCTTGCCGAAAACGTGGATGTCCGAAAGAACATCGAAACCTTCGGCTGCGACCTCTCCCTCATCGAGTTCCCAGAGTGGCAGCGGACGAAACACGTCCATCGGCTCCACCCCTACCTCGGCAAGTTCATCCCGCAGCTCGTCGAGCTGTTTCTCCGCCGCTTCTTCGAGCCGGGCGACACGATCCTCGACCCCTTCGCCGGCTCGGGCACCACGCTGGTTGAGGCCAATGCCCTGGGCATGAACGCCCTCGGCATCGAGCTCTCCCCCTTCAACTGCCTGATCATCGAGGCCAAGACCCGCCGCCACGACCTCGCTGCCATACGACGCGAGGTGACGGACGCATTTCGCCGCGTCGAAGTCTTCAGCCGCCAGGAGGATGGGCTTTTGCCGCTCCTCCCGAAGCCAGGGGCCTTTGGCACCGCGAGCAGCTACCTGAACGACTGGATCGCGCCCCAGGCTCTTCAGCAGATTCTCTTCTACCGCAGCATCAGCCCTGAGTACCGCAACCAGGACCTCCTGAAGGTCATCCTCAGCCGCACGGCGCGCTCGGTCCGCCTCATCCCGCACTATGACCTTGCCCGGCCCAAGAAGCCGCTGAAGCCGGGCGAGCAATACCACTGCGTGAAGCACAACCGCACGTGCGAGCCAATCACCGACGGGCTGAAGTTCTTCCGCCGCTACTCGCGCGACACGGTCAGCCGCATCGAGGAGTTCGACCGGCTGCGGAGCCACAGGCCGGAGGCCTGTGCCACCGTGCTCAAGGGTGATGCCCGGACGACACCCCTGCCCGACGGGGTGCGGCTCGACGGGGTGTTCACCTCGCCGCCCTACGTGGGCATGATTGACTACCACGAGCAGCACAGGTATGCTTATGAGTTGTTCCCGGAGCTCGAGCGGCGGGACGCGAGCGAGATCGGCCCGATGTCGCTCGGCAAGAGCAAGAAGGCCCAGCGGGCCTACCAGGCCGACATTGCGGCGGTTTTCCGCAATCTGCGGCCCTGGCTCAAGCCCACGGCCAAGCTCTTTGTCGTGGCCAACGACACCCACGGCCTCTATCCCGCCATCGGCGAGATGGCCGAGCTGAAGCTCGTGGACACCTTCCACCGCCCCGTGCCCATGCGCACGGAGCGGGACGTGAAGACCTACTTCGAGAGCATCTTCTGGTTTGAGTTGGCGTGAAGAGGATCGCCCGCGAAACACGCGGAAGAACGCGAAGGAGGAAATGCCACCGGCCCACAGGGACACACACGGACGGACACGGACACGGGCATCTGGGGTGAGCCCCGAAGGTCCGTGTTTGTCCGTGTCCGTCCGTGTGATCTGAAAGGAGAGCATGGCATGGCGAAATGGTTGGCCTGTTGCGCGGTGGTTGTGCTGGTTGCCCCGGCTTTCGCCGCCGAGGCGGAGGAGGGCTTCGTGCCTATCTTCAACGGCAAGGACCTCACGGGCTGGGAGGGCGATGCGAAGCTGTGGGTCGTGGAAGACGGGGTGCTCATCGGCCGCTCGCCGGGGATCAAGTACAACGACTTCCTGGCAACGACGAAGAGCTATGGGGACTTCGTGCTGCGCCTCCAGGTGAAGCTGGTGGAGAACAAGGGGAACAGCGGGGTGCAGTTCCGCTCGAAGCGCGTGCCGCCCCCGAGCCATGAGGTCTCCGGCTACCAGGCCGACATCGCGGTCGGCTGGTGGGGCAAGCTCTACGACGAGGCCCGACGCAACAAGGTCCTCGCAGGCCCGAAGGATGAGGACCTCAAGAAGGCCCTTAAGCCCGGCGACTGGAACGACTATGAGGTGGAGGCCATCGGGAACAAGGTGAAGCTGGCCATCAACGGCGTGACGACGGTGGACTACACGGAGGCCGACGAGAAGATCGCCCGCGAGGGCATCATCGCCGTGCAGATCCACTCAGGCGGGCCGATGGAGGTCCAGTTCCGAAACCTCCGAATCAAGGAAGTCAAGTAGCTGCGGGCCACGAGCCGCGAGCGACGAGCTTAAGAGGCTCGCGGCCCGAAGCTCATTGCTCGCGGCTGACTCCACGATGAGCGCAATGGCACACAATGCGTCTGCCGGCCCCGAATCCCCCGCCGCGCAGCTCAAGCGGTCGGCGCGCACCGCGGCGGCTTGGTTCTGGGCCAACGTGACGGCGGGCGCCTTCGGCGTCTGGGCCGTCGGCGAGGTTTTCAGGGACATGCACAGCCTCACGGCCATCTGCTTTCTGGTGCCGACCTCGCTGAGCGCCGCGGCGCTCCTGATTGCGGCGCTCCTGGCCTTCGCCTGCGGCTGCCGCCGCGTGGCGCTCGCCGCCGCGGTTCTCTGGCTCTTCCCTGCCTTCTGGCTCTTCTTCGTCGAGAACCAGTGGGTGCGGCCGAGCCCGCGGGGCGACCCCGCCCGCGCCCTCCGCCTGGTCCACTGGAACGTCGGCCCGATCACGAACAGGGCGGAGGTGATCGTGAAGCACCTCAAGCCCATCGGGGCCGACGCCTACGTGCTCTCGGAGATGTTCAACCCCGTCGTGTCGAGCCAGATCGCCGCGGCGCTGGGCAGCGACTACACGGTCTGCCACGTCCGCCAGATCGCCGTGCTCGCGCGCGGCGCGCTGAAGCTCCACGAGCGCGACGAGCGCATGCCCAGCCGCGTCTACACCATCGAATGGGGATCCAGCTTCGGGCGAGTCCTGCTCATGACCGTGGACCTGCCGAGCCGCCCCATCTACTCGCGCGCGCCCTGGCTCCAGCAGGTCCACGAGCGGATAACGTATCTGAGGCCCGACCTTGTGGTGGGCGACTTCAACGCGCGGCGGCGCGCGCACTACCTGGGCAGGCCGCCCAAGGGCTACGCCCACGCCTACGACGAGGCGGGACGCGGCTGGTGCTATTCGTGGCCCGACGCCTTTCCGCTGTGGGACATTGACCAGTGCATCATCGGCCCGCGCGTCCGCGCCATCCGCTACGAGATCGCGCCCACGGGGGCCAGCGACCACAGGCTCCAGTGGCTCGAGTTCTCCATCGCCCCGCCTCCCCAGGGGCCATCTTCCGTCCCTTAGGTCCCTGAGGTCCCTGTGCTACAAACATGCAGAATCTTGTTTTCCGGAAAGATTCTTCCTCCGCGTTTGGTTGCGGCTTGCCGCGATGGGGTCCCTGTGGTCCCTTGTCGAATGAAGGGACCACAGGGACCACAGGGACCTCAGGGACCGAGGGGCCATCAGGAGCATCGTCTTGGCCGCCCGGCTGGCAGGTTGGCTGTGTCTTGTGGCGTCGGCCGCCCTGAGCGTGGAGCACCCGCTCCTCGTCCACTTCCGCGACCAGCCTGATGGCTCTCTCATCCGCCAGCTCGAGCCGCCGGCCGCCGCGCCGAAGCTGCTCGACGGGTTGGTTCTGCGCCAGGAGAGCCGCTGGCTGCCTGAGCTCGGCTTCGTCCTCATCGAGAGCACGCTTGTCAACCAGGGCAAGGAGCCCGCGAAGCTCGAAAGCGTGCCTATCGCCAACTGGACTTTTCGGGTCGGGTCGGCGGCAGATTCCGGCTACAGGCCCCTGGCCTACCGCAACGACGCCTGGTACGGCTCGACCTACTGGACCGGCCCCGACTGGACCCGCGTGGGCCGCGACTGGCAGCACCCCGGCCAGGACACGCCGAGCCTCCGCCGCTTCACCTGTCCCCGCGATGGCAAAGTCACCATCACGGGCCGCGTCGCCAAGGCCCACGTGGACCCCAAGACCGATGGCGTCCGCGTGATCATTCGCCACTCTCCCTCCCTCTCCCTCGGGGAGAGGGCCGGGGTGAGGGTGCTTGAGCAGGAGAAGACCCTCTGGCAGGCCGAGATTGACGGCGGCGACGCGAAGGGTGTCGAGCCGAAGCTGACCCTCGACGTCCGCAAGGGCGACGCCCTCCGCTTCATCGTCCACAAGCGCGGCCAGATCTTCTGCGACACCACCCGCTGGGACCCCCTCATCGCCTACGCCGACGGCGAGTCCTTCCTCGCCTCCAAGGGCTTCTCGACCCAGAAGCAGGGCGAGGGCGGCTGGTCGTACGAGATGGAGGGCGGCCCGCGCGAGGCGACCGGGCTGCCCACGATCTACAGCTTCCTCAGACATGTGGGCTCACTCCTCATACGCCCGCTGAAGCCGGAGGGCGGCGAGGGCTTCGAGGACGACTACGATCTCCCGCTCTTCGTGGTTGCCGAAGGGGCTGATCGTAGCGGCTTAGTGCTGTTTCCTGGGCCCAGACAGAACTGGAGGATGCGAGTCAGCATGGCCAGGGACGGGCGCCTAAGCATGGAGCTCTTTAGCAGGCCTTGGGAAGCACTCAAGATGCTGAAGCCGGGCGAGTCCCAGCGACTGCCGAGGCTCTACCTCGGCGCTTACCGTGGTTCCTGGCTTGTGGGCATGGCGAAGCTCCAGCGGCTGATCGACTCCAAAGAGCACTGCCCTGACTTGCCAGAACACCTTCCCCGGACTCGCACCCCGTACTACGACGAGGCGATGCTCCAGTCAGAATGGTACCAGGAGGACGGAACTCCGCGTCGCGTTTCCTGGCGCGATGCCGCGGTGCGCCAAGTAGAGAAGTCGTGCCTGCTGTTGGCCGATCTGCGCCGTGAACAGCCCCCGGGTTTCTTGGCCAAGGAAGCCACCTATCTCGCCGAGCTTGCAGTGTGGGCAGCGAACCCCGAGAGCTACGTGATGGCAGCCTCCTGGCCATACCAAGCCGCGCGCTCGCTCAAACGCCAGATCGCTCTCGCTAATCCCCTGTTTCCCCGCGCCCCGCTCCTCTTCGTCAAGCGCGTGCCGACGAGCTACAGCCATCTGGTGATGCAGTACTTCGGCTGGCGGGCGAGGCCGGGCGGGGGACTCTTCGTGCTCGAGGAGCCGGGACGGTCGCTCAAGACGCGCCGCCTCTTCGATGCGTCGTCGGGCAATGTGCTGGAGCCGCGGCTGTCCTATGATGCCAGGCGGGTTGTCTTCTCCTACTCGAAGTGCACGAAGGAAGACCCCTTCTACCACCTCTATGAGATGAACGTTGACGGGACGGGGCTGCGGCAACTGACGAGCGGGGAGTTCGAGGACCTGATGCCGTGCTATCTGCCCGACGGGGGAATCGTGTTCTCATCCACGCGGCGGCGGGGCCACGCCCGCTGCTTCGGCGGACAGTTCGGCCCCCGTTGGCACGTCTACACGCTCCACCGAATGGATGCCGATGGCTCGAACATCAGGACGCTCTCGTTCCACGAGACCAACGAGTGGTTCCCCACCGTCGCCCCAAGCGGCCACATCCTCTACAGCCGCTGGGACTACGTGGACCGCCATCCCGTGCTCCACCAGAACCTGTGGGCGTGCCGGCCCGACGGCACGAACCCCGTGGCCCTCTGGGGCAACCACACGGAGACGCCCCACTGCACCTTCCAGCTTCAGCCCATCCCCGGCACGTCGAAGGCCGTGTTCACCGCCTCGGCGCACCACTCGATCACGGGCGGCTCGATTGCCATCGTGGACACGCGGCTGGGGAACAACGGCGAGCACGCGCTCACGCGGATCACGCCGGAGGTGCGTTTCCCCGAGGCTGAGGGCGGCATCAGGGAATACTACGATTCGCCCTGGCCCCTCTCCGAAGACTACTTCCTCGTCGGCTACAGCCCCAAGCCGCTCGTGATGGAGCCTGGGGCCAACGACCCCGCCGCGCTCGGCATCTACCTGCTCGACCGCTGGGGCAGCCGCGAGCTGCTCTACCGCGACCCCGAGATAGGCTGTAGCAACCCCATCCCCATCGTCCCGCGTCCAGTCCCACCAGTCCTCCCCGACCTCATGGCTCCCGGTGGCACAGGCCTCCGGCCTGTGGGGACCACAGGCGGGACGCCTGTGCCACCCCGTTCGTCAGCCGAGATGGTGCTCCTCGACGTGTACGAGGGGCTGGGTGACGTGCCCCGCGGCACCATCAAGGCGTTACGCATCGTGCAGATTCTCCCGAAGACCACGCCCGTGGCCGACGCGCCCCGCATCGGCCTCGCGGGGCAGGAGCCGGCGAGGGCCGTCCTCGGCACCGTGCCCGTCGAGCCCGACGGCTCCGCCTACTTCACCCTGCCCGCCCGCAAGCCGGTCTACTTCCAGGCCCTCGACGCCGACGGCTTCGCCGTGCAGAGCATGCGCTCGATCACCTACGCTCAGCCGGGCGAGCGGACGGCTTGCACCGGCTGCCACGAGCACAGGATGACAGCGCCTCCGAGCCGCACGCCCCAGGCACTGCTGCGTGCGCCCTCGGCGATTCAGCCCGGCCCCGACGGCACGCGGCCTTTCTCATTCGTCCGCCTCGTCCAGCCCATCCTCGACAAGCACTGCGTCAAATGCCACTCTGTGGGCGGGGCGTCTCTGCCCCGCGTTCTTCCCAAGGGCCTCGACTTCACGGGAACTCCCCACGACGGCTTCACGCGGAGCTATTGGGCGCTCTGCGGCGGTCTCACCTTTTGGCACGGGGGCACGAACGCCAAGAACGCCGCCGAAGCCCTCGTGCCCCGCTACGGCGGCTGGAACCCCGTCCACCGCACCGAGCCTGGCGGCGCCTACGGCGCCCGCGGCAGCCGCCTGATGAAGGCCCTCCTCAAGTGCCCGGGCGCTGCTCGCCCGCCCGCCGACGACCTCGCCCGCCTGGCCCTCTGGATTGACCTTAACGCCGTCTTCTACGGCGTCTACGACCCCGCGGCCCAGGCCCGCCAGCTCCGCGGCGAGGCCGTCCTAATGCCCGAGGTTCAGTGAGATTCTCTTGCTCATTCCTGTGACGACAAGCGTCCCGCCTGTCATACGGTCCCAGATGACCTCCAGGTACTCCAAGCGCGCGTTGACAGGCCCAGCGGCAGTCAGTACCATGCACTGCAGGAGGCGTCGCAGGCCCAACCGGAGAGAGGAGGCGTGTCATGACGACTGAGGGGCGATCGAACGCCTTTGAGGCGGGGCGACGACATGCGACTCCGCTGGTCCGCGAGGGGCCCTCACAAGGACAACGCTCGGTGACGCTACTAGCGTGGGCCGCGCTATGCGTGGCAATGCTTGCGCTGGTGTTAAGCATCATTGCGCTGGCGCGCGGACGCAGCTACAACCCGGATGACTGGATTGATGCGAGCTGGCGCGCCCGGGGAAGGTACACGCAGCAGATGACGGACGAGATAGACAAGGCCCTCAAGGCCCCCGTGCCCACGGCGCCGCAAGCTCCTGGGGCGGAGGTTACATCCATGGAGCTGCTCGAGAGGGTGAAAAGGGCGTGCGCCCCCGGCCTCACCGACTTGCAGCGGGCGCTGCCCATCGATGAGTTGAAGGGAAGGAGCGCACGCCTGGAATGCGTTGTAGATGAGGTGGGGTCTGGCATGAGCGACCCATCGACGGCCGTTCTGCATGCCCACTTGGTTGGCACCCCCCTGAAGTTTTCACATGACCTAGAGAATGGGAAGCCCAGTCGAGAGTGGCAATTCCGCGTCCAGGCAGAGACCAAGATTCCAAAGGAAAAGGCCGCCAGACTCCGTAGGACGGACGTTGTCACACTGTCTGGGAGGATCGACCGTGTGATCGGTCCCACATTCAGCGTTGACGGCGTCTTGACGATAATTCTCAACTGGCCCGACTGGCCGCTGTAGCAGTTCAGGGTCCTGTGCCATCGGGCCGCTGCACGGCTGCATTCTCCCCGCTGACGATCTCGCCCGACGTGCAGTGACCCTTCGCAGGAGTCCGCATGTGCTCATTGACATCCACGTCCACGCGATCGTGCGTCCTGGCCCGCCGCGGCCCAACGGCGAGACGTTTGCCACGCCGGAGGAACTCATCGCCATGCACGATGCCCGCGGCATCCGCCTGGGCGTCATCCTGCCCGGCGGCGCACCCGAGTGCGCCCATCACCACCTCTCGGAGGATGAATGCCTCGGCATCGTCGCCGCCCATCCCGGCCGCTTCGTGCCCTTCTGCAACCCCGACCCGCGGATGCTCACGAACTCGCCCGAGGCCAACTTCACGCCGATGCTCGAACACTACAAGAGCCGCGGGTGCAGGGGCGTGGGCGAGGTGTGCGCCAACCTGCCCCTCGACGACCCCCGCGTGCTGAACTTCCTCGCCCACTGCGAGGCCTGCCGCCTCCCCGTGACCTTCCACATGGCCACTCAGATCGGCGGCACATACGGCCTCTTCGACGAGCTTGGTCTGCCGCGCCTCGAAGCCGCGCTGAACCGGTTCCCGAAGCTCAGCTTCCTCGGCCACTCCCAGCCCTTCTGGGCCGAGATCAGCGGCGACGTGACGGAGGCGGCGCGCGGCGGCTACCCCGCGGGGCCGGTCACCGAGAGGGGCCGCGTGGTCGAGCTGATGCGAAGTTGTCCCAACCTCTGCGGCGACCTGTCGGCCGGCAGTGGCTACAACGCCGTCAGCCGCGACCCCGCCTTCGGCCACCGCTTCCTCGAGGAGTTCCAGGACCGCCTGTTCTTCGGCACCGACATCTGCGCGCCGACGAACCAGACGCCGCTGGTGGACTTCCTGCGCGCGGCGGTCGAGGGCGGCTGCACCTCGCGCGAAGCGTATGAGAAGATCGGTTGGAGGAATGCCGAACGGCTGCTCGGCCTTTAGGGGAGCCGGTCAGAAGCAGTCGGCCACCCACTTGCCGCCGTGCTCTGGGTTGCCGATGACCTGTTGGCTCTTGGGGTCAATCACGAAATCGAGGGCCTCAAGCAGAAGGACCCCCGCTAGCGGCGGGGTGCCTTTGCGGTTCTCCATGATGGGCATGGGGAGCTCCCTGCCGTTCAGTTCCACCCGCGCGCCTTCGAAGAGCCGACGCTTCGCTGGGCCGTTGGCAGTTCGGATTGGGACCTCTCTGAGGAAGATGAGCCCGAGCTTCTCGATGTCGGCCGGCGGGAGAGAGACGAAGGTCGCCCCAGTGTCCACCACGGCCTCGACCCCGATGCGGCGTACGGCGGACTTGGGGATGAGGCCCTCTGCGGCCTTCGCCAGGTCATGCGAATTGGTCACCTTGAGTTTCACCGAGGTCCTGCCCACGGGGACACTCCTATCCACCTTCTTCCCTTCGTCCTTATACCACGTTTTCTTCCGGACTGCAAGCGGTCGTCGCCGCTTGCGCGGGGGCTACGAGCGCATATAATGGTGCGCATGGACGGGAGGAGTGGTGAAGGAGACTCGCGGTGAGGAAGCCGGAACCGCTCAGGCTGGGCGTGGCGCCCACGCGGCGCGTGATCTTCAGCATCGAGGAGGCGGCGCGCCAGAAGCGCCTGATCGAGGCCAAGCTGAAGGAGTGGGGGGTGGACCTCGTGACGATTGACGAGGTGAACCCCGAAGGGCTGGTCTTCAGCCGTAACCACGTGGAGCCGGCTCTTGACGTGTTCCGCCGCGAGAAGGTGGACGCGCTCTTCATCCCCCACGTGAACTTCGGGACGGAGGACGCGATCGCCCGCCTTGCCCGCGACCTGGGCAAGCCCGTCCTCCTCTGGGGGCCGCGCGACGACGCGCCCGAGCCCGACGGCTCGCGCTCGCGCGACACCCAGTGCGGCCTCTTCGCCACCAGCAAAATCCTCCGCCGCATGGGCGTGCCATTCTCCTACATCATCAACTCCACCCCCGACAGCCTGGTCTTCGAGCGCGGGATGAAGAACTTCCTCGCCGCCGCCGCCGCGGTGAAGGCGTTCCGAAACGCACGCATCGGCCAGGTGAGCACCCGGCCCAACGCCTTCTGGACCATGATGGTCAACGAGGGGGAGCTCCTCGAGCGCTGGGGCATCGAGGTCATCCCCGCCACACTGAGCGACGTCCTCCGCGTGGCCCAGAAGATGATTGACGACCATGATCCCGCCGTGGGCCAACAGGTGCAGTGGATCCGCGACAACTTCGAGGTGGGCAACATCGAGGATGCCGACATTGCCAAGCTGGCCGCCTTCAAGCTCACGCTCGCCAAGTGGGCGGAGGACGCGGACCTCGACGCGATCGCCCTCCAGTGCTGGTCGGCGCTCCAGAGCGACTTCGGCATCTTCCCCTGCTTCGTCCACGGCCTGGTGACCGACGACGCGGTGCCCGTGGCGTGCGAGACGGACATCCACGGCGCACTCGCCTCGTTCATGGTGCAGGAGGCTGTCGGGCGCAGCACCCCGCCCTTCTTCGCCGACCTGACCATTCGGCATCCCACGGACGAGAACGCCGAGCTTCTCTGGCACTGCGGCCCGTTCCCGCCGAGCCTCGCGGTCGAGCACAGGCCCAAGAAGCTCAGCGGCCACTACATGGCCGGCAAGCGCCCGCCCCTCGGCGTCGGCGAGTGGGAGCTGCGGGGCGGCCCTGTCACCATCGCCCGCTTCGACGGCGACCACGGACACTACCAGCTCTTCCTGGGCCACGCCGTCGGCACCACAGGCCCCTTCACCCGCGGCACCTACCTCTGGGTCAAGGCCGGCAACTGGCCCCTCTGGGAAGAACGCCTCATCCAGGGGCCTTACGTCCACCACGTCATCTGCGTCCATGGCCACGTGGCCCCCGCGCTCTACGAGGCCTGCCGCTTCCTGGGCATCCAGCCCGACTGCGTGGAGCCGACCGAGGAGCAGATTCGCGCCTGGCTCCGCGGCGAGCCCTGGCCGGCCCCCGCCCCCGCGAAGCGGAAGCGGCAGGCGAAGGATGCCAAGTAGAGGAGGGACCGGGGCTCCTTGACTTCGCGTCCCCAAAACAGTATCATCCCTTACTGTGATCCTCGAGGGACGCGATGGCTACGGCTGCTGCTAGAGATTACGGCTCAATTCCACTCTCGCGCGGCGTGGCTGCGGTGCAGTTCTCCTACGGTCACAGCGCCGTCGGCGTTAGCCGCCGCGACCCGGGCCGCTGAGCGCCCGGCGGTCGCGGCCCCCCGCAATCCGAAATCCCAAATCCGCAATCCCCCTCGATTCGTGGAGTGAACCGATGGAGCTTAATCTGCCGCCCCGCTATGATCCCGCTTCGGTCGAGAAGCGCTGGTATCGCTTCTGGGAGGAGAGCGGCTACTTTAAGGCAGACCCCGACCCGAAGCGGAAGCCCTACACCATCGTCATCCCGCCGCCGAATGTCACAGGCGTGCTGACGCTCGGGCACGTGCTGAACAACACGCTTCAGGACATCCTGGTCCGCTGGCGGCGGATGCAGGGCTACAACGCCCTCTGGCAGCCAGGCACCGACCACGCGGGCATCGCCACCCAGAGCGTGGTGGAGCGCATGCTCGACGCCGAGGGCACGAGCCGCCACGCGCTCGGACGCGAGAAGTTCGTCGAGCGTGTCTGGCAGGTCAAGGAACAGCACAACGCCGTCATCAACGAGCAGCTCCGCCGCTTGGGGGCGTCGCTCGACTGGCGCCGCGACCGCTTCACGATGGACGAGGGCCTCTCCCGCGCCGTCCTGGAGGTCTTCGTCCGCCTATACAACAAGGGCCTCGTCTACCGCGACAAGTTCATGATCAACTGGTGCCCCTACCACCGCACGGCCCTCTCGAACGACGAGGTGGACCACCGCACCGTCCAGGGCGGACTCTGGTGGATTCGCTACCCCTTCAAGGAAGGGCAGGGGGGTGTCACCGTGGCCACCACACGGCCAGAGACCATGCTCGGCGACACCGCCGTGGCCGTGAACCCCGACGACCCCCGCTACAAGGACGCCGTGGGCAAGACCGTAACCCTGCCCCTGATGGACAGGGAGATTCCGGTCATAGCGGACCCCTACGTGGACAAGGAGTTCGGCACCGGGGCGCTCAAGATCACGCCTGCCCACGACCCGAACGACTTCACCATCGGGCGGCGCCACGGCCTGGCCGCGCCCTGCGTCATCGCACCCGACGGCACGATGAGCGAGGAGGCGGGACCCTATCGCGGCCTCGACCGCTTCGAGTGCCGCAAGCGGGTCGTCGCAGACCTCACGGCCCTCGGCCTCCTCGAAAAGTTCCAGCCCCACGAGCACGAGGTGGGCCATTGCTACCGCTGCGACACCCTGGTCGAGCCTTACATCTCGCTCCAGTGGTTCGTCCGCATGAAGCCCCTGGCCGAACGCGCCCGCAAGGTGGCCGAGGACAAGAGCGTCCGCTTCTGGCCCCCGCGCTGGGAGACGATGTACTGCCACTGGATAGACACTGTGCCCGACTGGCCGATCAGCCGCCAGCTCTGGTGGGGCCACCGGATTCCCGCCTGGTACTGCCAGGACTGTCCCGACCCGAAGCTCTCCCCCGCGGACCGCCCGGCCGAGCCGCCCTACGGCGTCGGCGGCCGCCCAGTCGTCTCTGCCGCAAGGCCGGCGAAGTGCCCCGACTGCGGCGGCGGCAACTTCATCCAGGACGCCGACGTGCTCGACACCTGGTTCAGCTCCTGGCTCTGGCCCTTCTCCACCCTCGGCTGGCCGGACGACACGGCGGACCTACGCTACTTCTATCCGACCGACGCGCTGGTGACTGCTCCTGACATTCTCGGCTTCTGGGTGGCTCGGATGATAATGGCGGGCCTGGAGTTTCTCGACGAGATTCCCTTCCGCGACGTCTACCTCCACGGCATCGTGCGCGACGAGGAGGGGCGCAAGATGTCCAAGAGCCTCGGCAACTCGCCCGACCCCATCGCCGTGATGGACGAGTTCGGCGCGGACGCCCTCCGCTTCAGCATCATCCTCATCACGGCCAGCGGGCAGGACGCCTTCTACTCGAACGAGAAGGTGGCGATCGGGCGGAACTTCGCCAACAAGCTCTGGAATGCCTCGCGCCTGGTGCTGACGAACCTGGCCGAGTCTGCCGTTCTTCCTGATCCGTCGAATCAATCGAATCAATCGAATCAGTCGAGTGAATTCAATGAGTCCGATCAGCCATATTCTCCCAGTGATCTGGCCCTCGAAGATCGCTGGGTCCTCAGCCGCCTGAACCGCACCGTCGCGACGGCCACTGCCGCCCTGGAGCGCTTCAACTTCAACGAGGCGGCGATGGCCGTCTACGAGTTCATCTGGCACGAGTTCTGCGACTGGTATCTGGAGGCCATCAAGCCGCGCCTCCGCAGCGGCGACGCCTCGGCGCGTGCCTCGCGCTTCGCGGCCCAGGGCGTGGTCACGCACGTGCTCGACAGCGCGGTCCGCCTCCTCCACCCCTTCGCGCCCTTCATCACGGAGGAGGTCTGGGGGCACCTTGGGAAACTCATGCCCCGCCGCGGCGCTTTGCCCGGCGAGGGGCCGGAGGCGCCTGCCGCGAGCATCATGGTCGCCCCCTGGCCCCAGGCCGACGAGCGCTGGCTCGACCCCGCCTCCGAAACCGCCTTTGCCCAGGTCCAGGAAATCGTCCGCGCCATCCGCAACATCCGCAAGAAGATGGGCCTGGCCGACCGCACGCCGAGGCTCCGCGTGACCCTCTCCATCGCCGACCCCGCCGCCCAGGTCGGCCTCGAGGCCGCACGGGGCCTCATCTGCGACCAGGCGGCGCTCGACCACCTCGAGCTCGGCGTCAGCCTCCCAAAGCCCCCCGCCTCCGCCGCCGCCGTCCTGCCCGGCATGGAGGCCTACGTCGCCCTCGAAGGCGTGATTGACCTCGACGCGGAGCGCGAGCGCCTGACTGACCAGCTTGCGAAGGCCCGCAAGTTCCTCGAAGGCTCGGAGCGCAAGCTCGCCAACGCGGCCTTCCTCGAAAAGGCCCCCAAAGAGGTCGTCGAGAAGGAATACGCCAACAACGCGAAGCTCCGCGAAGACATCCAGCGCCTCGAGGCCAACCTGGCCGAGTTAGGATAGAATCTCCCGTTGTCACTCGTGCGCGCTTTGCGCGCATGTGGCAGGCCGAATGTTGAATGTCGAACGCTGAATATTGAATGTCGAATGACCAACCAAGCCAAGAGCCCCATTCGCTCTTCACAGTTCGACATTCAACATTCGGCGTTCATCATTCAGCATTCCGCACCTGTGGTTGCGGCCACAGGCCGCGTTAGGCCCATGAGGTGGGCGGGAAGGACAGGAGCCGGACTGGGTCCTATGGAACCGTAGCGGCAAGCACTTCCCCGACTGGGACGCTCTCTTCGTACAGCACCTCAGGGCAAAGGTCGGCGCCGTTGGGCCATTCCACGGTGTCGAAGCTCACTCGGACCGTGTTGAAGCGGCCGGGCTCCCTTAGCTCGGCAAAGACCCCCTTGGTGAGGTAGGGTTCAACGTCGAAGACGCGTTGTTCGCCGTTGTCGAAGGTGAGCAGGAGCCGGTATTCAGCGAGGGGCTTGACGGCTTTCACTCCGGCGTACATGAGGCACAACCCTTTCCGAATGTACTATCGCAGCGGCTGGATCCTGAACGGTAGCTCGCCTCGGGAAGCGAGTTCCCAGTCGGCGGCAAGCTCTTCGCGGTGGAGTTCGACCCAGGCGGCGACCAGCCGCGCCTGCCGCCGGGGGAGCTCGCCCTCGATGATCTCGCCCGTTGCAAGGTCCACTGAAGCCTTGTAGTCCTGGTAGTACGCGTGGACGTGCGGCGGGCGGTGTTCGGCTGAGCCGCAATACATTCGGATCACGATGCCATAGAACATGCTGATGGTGGGCAAGAGATGACTCCGAATGCCATCGCGGGACCCGACGGCGAGGCCCTTGGCCTGACGCTCTTGAGTATAGCACATCCGGGCACTGAGTCAAACAACAGCCAGAGCGGCATCGCCCATCAGGCTCAAAGAGGGGGGGACTCCCTCGCTCTGTTGCGGGCTGCTGCTTGCGCCGAGCGTCATGGCTTGCTACTATCCGTCAGACATGCACTTGGTTGTGAGTGGCTATGATGGCCGAGCCTGCTCTCGACGGCGAGCCCAAGTACCCTCCTTATCGGCCGCTGGTGCCCGTGGTGGTGGCGTTCGCCGGCGGCATTCTCGCGCGAGAGTACCTGGCATTGCCCGAAGTGTTGGTGTGGGGCATCGTGCTCGTCGCCATCCTGGGTTTCCCGCTCCTCCGATGGCTTGGGGTGGAGCGAGGCGCGTGGCTGGCCCTGGGCCTTCTGGTGGCCGGCGCGGGCTGGGTGCGCCTGGACGTGGCGGTGGGCCGCCGGCCCGCCAACCACATTGCGCACTTCCTGAGCCGCGAGCCAACCCTTGTGAGGGTGCGGGGCACAGTCGCCAGCGAGCCCGAGCTTCGGGTGCTCCCGCCCATGCCGCTCTCGGGCGACAGCAAGTGGCTGGCCTCCGAGGAGCGGCAGCGGCGGTTCGACCTCGACTGCGACGCTGCCCATGTGAATGGCGAGTGGCGCGTCGTCTGTGGGCGACTCCGCGTGGTCGAGCACGCTCCACGCGGCGAGGTCACTTATCGCTACGGCGACCGCGTGGCCGTCGTGGGGTCGGCTCGGCTGCCCAGCCCTCCGGGCAACCCGGGCCAGGTGGACGGCGCGACGCTCCTGCGGCGACGGGGCATTGACGCCACGATGTCGGTGAGCGCGGGCGGGCTCGCCGTGGAGCGCGCAGCGGGGAGCGGATTCCTCTCGACGCTCCACAGCGCGCGGGAGAGGCTGCGCGGGACGCTCCAGACGACCCTTTCGTCAGACAGGCGCGCGGCGGCACTCCAGTGCGCCCTGGTGCTCGGCGACCGGACCGACGTAGGCGACGACCTGGAGGAGGCGTTCGCCCGCACGGGCACGATTCACCTCCTGGCCGTCAGCGGCTTCAACGTCGGGGTCGTCGCCTGGGTGATGTGGGTCATTGCGGCCGCGATAGGGCTGGGGCGGCAGGCCTCGGGCCTGTTGGTCCTGTGCGCCGTGGTAGCCTACGCGCTCGTCACGGGGGCGCCGCCGTCGGTCGTACGCGCCGCTGTGATGAGCGGCGCCTTCGTCCTCAGCATCCTCGGACGGCGCCAGATGGACCTCGTGCAGTCCGCGGCCCTGGCGGCCATCGTGCTCCTCGTCGCGCGCCCGTTCGACCTCTTCAATGTCGGCTTCCAGCTCTCCTTCGTCGCCGTCCTGGGCATCATCCTCCTCATCGAGGACGTCGGCGCGCCGCTTCGGCCCAGGAAGAGCCTGTTCGAGCTGGCCGCAGGGGAGGAGGGCGTGGGCCGCTGGCGCCGGCTTCTGCGGGCCGCCCACTGGACCGGCGCAAGGGCTGGCGGGGTGACCCTCGCTGCCTGGCTGGCGGTCTTCCCGCTCACTGCCTTCTACTTCAACACGTTCAGCCCCATCACTCTCGTCGCCAACCTCATCGCAGCTCCGTTGGCCGCGGCACTCACGGCGCTCGGGTTCATACACATCGGGCTCGCCGCTGTTCATCCCGCCGCTTCACTGCTGACATCGTACCCTGCGCGCGGCGCAAGCGCCCTGCTGTCAGTTGTCGTCAGAGCTGCGGACATGACGCCGTTTGCGTGGGAGCATTGTAGCGCGCCCCAGTTGGGGTGGCTCCTCGGCTACTACGCGCTCGCGCTGGTGTTCGTGGCCCGCAGGCGCCTGGGGCTGAGCGCCGCGCGAGCGGCGTCCCTGTGGCTCCTTGGCGGCATCGCCTACCTGGCCATCGGCCCATCCGCCACGCCGCCCAGGGGGCTGGAGATGACGGCGCTCGACGTGCAGGATGGCAACGCGACAGTGCTGCGCTTCCCCGACGGCGCGACCGTGCTCTACGACTGCGGCTCCTACGGGCGGAACGACGTGGGGCGCTGGGTCGCTGCCCCCGCCCTCTGGCACTGGGGCGTGCGGACGATTGACCTCCTCGTCGTGACCCACGCCGACGCCGACCACGTGAATGGAATCCCCGCCCTGCTCGACCGCTTCAAGGTCGGCAAGGTCATCCACAGGCCGGTCCTCGAACGGAGCGAGGCCGGGCAGCAACTCCTCGCCATGCTCGACAGACGCCGCATCCCGCACCGGTCCGCCAAGGCCGGCGACCGCATCGAGGTGGGGCGGGGCAACGTCCTGGACGCCCTCTGGCCGATGGACTGGTCGCTCCGCCTCCGCCCCGACGACCAGAACGAGAACTCGCTCGTCCTGCGCGTCGAGCACGCCGGCCGCCGCATCCTCCTGGGCGCGGACATCCAGCAGCTCGGCGCAACCGTCCTCCTCCACAGCGGCCTCGACCTGAGGGCCGACGTCCTGCTGGTCCCCCATCACGGTCGCGCGATGGCCGCAACGCCCGAGTTCGCCCGGGCCGTGCGGCCGGCCTACGCCATCTGTAGCACCCGCTCAGGCCACCTCCCCCCCGCCACCGTCGCCGCCTACGAAGCCGCCGGCGCACGCGTCCTCACCACCTGCCGGGATGGGGCGATCACCGCGAGAATCAGCAAGGGTGCACTTGAGGTCTCGGGGTTCAGGGCGAGAGGTGGTCCAAGACCCGTGACGCGTGACCCGTGACTCGGATCCCAGGAGCGTGCGTCTTCTCACGCGTCACGGGTCACGCGTCAGAACCTCACGATGTCGAGCGGGGATTCGATGATCCGCTCATAGGTCGTGGCGTCAACCCGCTTGGAGAGGCGGCAGCCGGCGGTGTCGGCTATCTCGGCGGTGAGGTAGCTGAGGCGGGCCTGGATGGGAAGGGTGAGCTTGTAGGGCTTGCACTGGGGGATGCGGGTGAGGGACTCGGCGGCGCCCTTGCGAATCAGCTCCCACGCGCGTTGCGGCGGCACCATCTCGCAGCAGGTGATGCTGATGCCCTTCTTGACGGACACGGTGACGATGGAGTCGCCGAGGAAGGCGCGGGCCTCGGCACAGGTGGCCTCGTCGCCAGTGACGAGGACGACCGGGACGCCGAAGTGGCCGAGTACGAGGGCGCTCTGGGCGATCTCGCCGCTCTCGCGGCCGTTGTACCAGTAGCGGCAACCGGCCTTGGACGACTGGGTGTGGGCGAGGACGGCCTGCGGCGTGCCAGCCATCGCGTGGTAGCCGAGGAGGATGGCCGCGTTGAACGAGGCATCGAGGCCGGGGAGCACAGCCGGGCGGTTGGGGCCTGTGACGTAGGTGGCGCCGGGATGCAACTCATCCGGCACGAAGTTGAACCCGCCGCCGTGGCCGTCCATCACGACAATCTGGCTCGCCCCGCCGTCGAGGCAGCCCTGGACGCAGGCGTTGACCTCGCGGGTGAGGAGGTGGCGGGCGTGCTGGTAGAGCGCCGTCGTCATCTCCCGCGTCTGGTCCCAGTGCGTCACGCCGCTGATGCCCTCAAGGTCGGTGGAGACGTACACCTTCACTTGGCGACCTCCAAGATTGCCGCGGGGTCACACAACCTGGTACGAGTGGCCGATGGGTCGGAACTCTTCGACTTCCTGGCGTTCCAGCTTCGCGCGAATCTGTTCGAAGCGCCGAACGGTCTCCACGGAGTAGAGCCGCTCGCCGCAGCGGAGACACACCTCGGCGTGGACTTTGACCACAGCGGTGTTGGTGCCGCCGCGGAGCACCTTCTCGACTTCCTTCTCCACCATTTCCCCTCCACAGAGGGGACACTCTGGGAATGGGATCATGACTTGGGTCTCCTTCTTCGCCAGTCCACCCAGCGGGCAGGGTCGGGACGATAGATGGTCACGAGCACTGCCCAGCCGCTATTCCTGTCGAGCGCCCATACGCTGTGCACGGGCTCGCCCGAGGGCGTTCGCCCATAGATGAGGCACGCGGGGCGCGGTTTGGCCGAGGGGTAGTCCTCGATGACATCGCCCTGGTCAACACTGAGGAACACCTCATCGATCGGCAGGCCGTCGTCCTCGGCCTCTTCCTGAGCGTGTTCCGTAACTCGTACTCGGTTGCTGCGAATGGCGTCGAGGATTTCCTCAATGTCCACCATCGGTCCCCTTGCTGCCGCCATTTATTCTACAACATTCGCCGCAGACAGGAAAGGGCGAAGGGCATGCCGACGGGCCGTTCCCACGCGGGTCAGAGCGGGTCGCCCAGGGTAATCACCGTCACATTCGCCCTTGCGGCGTGGCCCTCGGGCGGGGTGCAGGTGAAGGTGAGCGCGTTGTCGCCGGGGGTGAGGGTGGGCAGCTCGCCCTGGGGCGTGACAGGCCCGATGAGTGCGCCGCGCTCGTCGTATAGCTTGCAGTCGGTGGCCGACTCCATCTCGATGTACTGGCCGCTTTCGAGGGCGACGGGAAAGACGAGCTTCTTGTCGCCCACCGCGATGGTGGGATTGGCAAGCTTGACCTTGACGACGGGGAGGGCCTTGACCTGGCCGATGAGGCAGCTCGCCGCGTCGTTGGGGGGCAGGTTGTTGACGTAGAGGTTCAGCGCGCTCACGTGGCTGCGGATGAGGGGCGAACGATAGACGGAATAGATGTCGCCATAGGGCCAGGTGTAGTCGCCGAAGCGCTCAGCGTCGCGCTCGCGCAGGTGCAGCTCCACGTAGCGCCAGGCCGTGCTGTCCACGTCCACGTAATGCTCGTCGAACGTGCCCCAGAACTGGGGGGGATTGGTGAGCTGGAAGTTGAGGAGCTGGCCCTTGCCGTCGCCCTGAATCCACAGGCCGAGCGCCCCGTGCTTGCGGAGGTCGAGGGGTGGGGTGAAGGTCTTGGTGAGCCTCGCCCAGGCGCCCACGCGGGTGGCCAGGGTGCTCTTGGCCTTGAGCTGGGCGCACGGCTCGGGCGGGCCGGGGCGATTGCCGCGGATGGCCATAGGCGTCCATTCGACTGTGATGCCCTTGTTCCCCATGCCCTGGCCCAGTTCGTCGGCCTTCGTGAAGCTGGCGAGGACCACGGCGTCGGGCGACGTGTAGGGCGCGGCGGACCAGAGGGCCTGGATGCGCAGGCGAAGGGGCTGGGCGGCGAAGCGGTTCTTCACCGTCCACGACGCCTTGCCGTCCTTGAGGCCGGTGACTTTGTGGGTGATGTAGTCGGTGGGGATGAACTGGGGCTTGCCGCCCGCTTCGACAAGGCGGAAGTCCGCCTTGTGGGCGCGGAGCTGTTTGCGGATGGCCTCGGGCACGGTGCGTGCCAGACGGAGGCGCTCGTAGCGGCCGATGAGGTCGAGGAACTCGTCCTGGCGGGCGTTGGCGGGCTTGCCGAGGCCGACTCCCTGGAAGGACATCGGGGCGTCCGTGGCGAGGGCCTTGGCGCAGAGGTACTCGATTTCGTCGCGGAACTCCGCATCGTGGTCGGCAGAGGGGCCGAGGATGGCCCACCAGCCGAGCTGGGTGGGCAGGAGGCTGCTCGCGCGGTTCGAGTCGTTGTGGTCGCAATGGATGTCAATGAACCGCTTGAGCGCCCAGTGGGGGTAGTCGTAAGCGCCGATGCGCGAGTGGAAGGGCCACGAGTGATAGCCCCATTCGCTCGCCTCGACGAGGACGCGCCCCTTGAGGCGACGGAAGATGGCGGCCCGCATCTTCGAGACCCCGTGCCAGCCGCCGGCCATCCCCTCTGCGCCGTCCATGTAGATCATGTCGAAGCCGCAGGTGTTGTAGACGCGGGCGATGCAGTCGGCCACGTCGTCCACCAGCGTAGAATCCGGGTCGGGCTGGAACGCCTGATAGCTGACGAAGAGGTGGTGGGCGGGACTGCCTTTGGCGTGGGGCGTGGGTTTGGTGCCGAAAGCGCCGCGCGTGCAGCCCGTGAAGCCCGTGGGGGCGAGACCCCCGAAGTGGATCAACTCGTCATCAATCTGCACCACGTTGCCGCGGGACATGTAGGCCCACATGGTGTCGAAGCCCTTAGGCTCCGTGGTCGTGGGCACCGCCTTGTCGGCCTCGCTGATGGCTTCGGCGAGGGCAAATGAGGCGTCCTTGGCGAGGCGCTTGTCGGGCACGGGCGTGGCGAAGGGGTCGTTGGGCGAGATGCAGCCGGTGAGCGTGTGCATGCCTGCCCGCATCCCGGCCGCGTGAATCTTGTCCACCACCGCCTTCAGGCCGGCCAGGCCGTTGGGGAAGAGGTTCGGGCGCGGCGCGTAGCGGCCGAGGGACTTCTCGAAGCTGATGATGTGAATCTGCGCGAAGCCGGCCTTCCTCGCCAGCGCGACCCACTCGTCGGCGTTCGCCTCCGACAGGCCATAGGCGAAGACGTAGGAGCCGCGGTTCTCCTCGGCGTCGAGCGCGAACGGCCCGCCGAGGGGCGAGTGGAGCACCCCCTCCTCCTTCAACACCTCCTGGAGCACGGAGCGGAGTTGGCTGGTTGGGCAGCCGACGAGGGCGAACCTGGCGCCAACGATGCCGTGCTTGGCCTCGCACTGGACCTCGAAGCGGGGCGACGGGCCGCCGTGGACGAGGGCGTTGCTCTTGAGGTCGAGCACGCGGAGGCACGCCGCGAAATCGTCGTCGGCCGCGACGCCCGAGATGTAGCTCCGCACCTTGCCCAGGCTCACCATCGCGGGGCAGAGGCTGAGCGCGTCGGGCTTCTCCTCGCCGGCCGAGATGACCTCGAAGGCCAGGTGCCGCTTCTTCGCCTTCACCGCCACGACAGCCGCCATCGGATAGCCCTTGAACGTGATGGCCAGCTTCCCATCTGCAAACGAGCAGCCCAAGGAGGGGAACGTCTGGTTCGCCCGCCGCAGGATGGCGAAGGGCGTGGCCGTGGCGTAGTTCTTCCCCGTCCTCTTGTCTGTGAACTCCGCCGCTTTGCCATCGGCGGCCACGCCGAGACGCAGGAACTCGGTTTCGAGTGTGATGGGAGGATGCGTGGAGACGGCCTCTCCTGCCGCCGCGGTCAGGGCTGCCGCCGTGGTGAGTGCAAGAAGGGCCGCCAAGCCTCCCGTGCCCATGGCCATCGCGTCTCCTTCCGTACATCTATGAGCAAGCCTGTCAAGCCGGGGATCGGGACCGTGAGCGGGATGGTCCAAACATCTATCCGGCGTCGCCGCTGCGGACGCCCCAGTAGAGAGAATGCGGGGCCGGCCCCATTCAGAAGCACGGCGTGCACGCCGCCATGTTGCGGTCGGGGTCCGGCCGTTAGGTCCCGCTTCCAAGGTCTTGTCGAGCTTTGCTACGAGTGCGGCTCGGGGTCAGTTCGCTGGCGGCCTACTTGCGGGGAAGACATCCCGTGCCACGGTCGCGGGTCGTCAAGGGTTCAGACGTTGCCCGCTCTCTCGTCAGGATGTCTTCCCCTTTTATGCTATGGGAGGCAAGAGGGTTCGTCAAGCTGCGTGCGTCTCCTTGCCCGCGGCCACAGCTTGGACCTCGGGCACATGCCCACGCCAGGCGACCTTCGAGAGCTCGTCGTGCAGGTTCCCGTAGTTGCACGAAGCCTCGTACACGATCGTGAACGCATGCTTGACCTCCGCCAGCTCCGCGAGTACCTTATACACCGGCCCTTCGATCGTCTTCTCCTGAACCACCTGGCCTCCTTGGTCCAGGATGCAATACGACGACCGTTTCGACTGCACGTCGCAAGCCCACGTACCACATAGCAAGCCTCCTTCCGTGATTGGGGCGACCGAGACCACCTCGGCCTACTTCAACCCCGATTCTACCGGCTTGGAGGCTTGCTTCATAGTATCAGAGATAGAAACAAAGTAGCGTTCGAGGATTCGTGCGAGGAGCTGGTGGCCGCGGGCATTGGCGTGGACGTCGTCGCGCATGAGCCAGGCGTAGGGCTGGTCAATGGCGAGGAGGTAGGCTCCCCAGGCGCCCTCGAGGTCGAGGAACCCGCAGCCCTCCTCGGCGGCGAGGGCCATCAGGCGGCTGCGGTAGCCGGGGCCGCCGGGCCGCACGGTCGGCATCCAGGCGAGGTCCTCGCGCGGGTCGCGGCCCTTGCCGAAGGCGCCCGTCATGAGAAGGATGTCGGGGTCGGCCGCCGCGCGGACCTGGCGGACGACCGAGCGGATGGCCTCGATGTCCTCATTGTGGCTGATGCCGCCGATCATGAGCAGGTCGGGCCGGAAGTCGAGCACGTAGGGCTTCACGCGGCCCTCCTCCCTGTAGTGCCAGCAGCCGGTGCCGCCGCGGACGGATGTGACCACCTCCAGCCGCAGGCCGGGGTAGAGGCGCTCCACGAGGACATCCCAGGGGGAGTTGCCCGTGTCGTTCACGATGCTGTCGCCCAGCATGACCACGCGGAAGGGACTACAGGGACCACAGGGACCACAGGGACCTGAGGGGGCTGGGTCCGTCTTCCGTCCCTGTGGTCCCTGGGGTCCCTGTGGTCCCTTGGCTTTCAGCGCACCGCTCAGCTTCGGCAGGTTCCGCCAGCGGCCGGGCGGCGGCGTGTAGTCGAGGGGCGGCATGGTGGCCCAGAGTGCGTCGGCCCAGGCGGCCACCGCCTCGCGCGAGACCTCCTCTACGGCGACCTCGCGAACCCTGACGGCGGCGCTCATGGGGTGGAAGCGGAAGCGCGCGGCGGCGGCGGTGGCCTTGGCGCGGAAGCAGAAGACCTGTTCGGCCCACTCGTCGGAGCCGCCGAAGCCGCAGTAGTGGTCGGCGTCGAGCTGGCGCCCCCGGGCGTCGAAGAACACGGCGGCCCACATGCCGCCGCGCGGCGCGCTGGCCTCGAAGGCGATGCGATACCAGGCGAAGGGCGCGACGGGGAACGGGCTGCTGCTCTGGAGCCAGGCGGCCTGCGCCTCGATGGGATCGGGAAAGGGATCTTCTTCAGACATGACGCGATTCCCGAACAACGCTCCCCTCCCCTCTTTGATTCTAGCGCGCGACGCGCCGCGCGGCAACTTGACGGCGGGCCGCGGAACTGCGATACTGCTTCCCTGGGAGGCCGAGCGTTCCGTGCGAAAAAGGAGTCGGCGAGCATGCGAGGAACCTGGCTTGGCGTGGTGGCGGGCGTGGCGGCATCCCTGGCCGTCGGCTGCGGGAAGAAGGAGAAGGGGGTCCGCGTGGGCTTCAGCCAGATCGGCGCCGAGAGCGGCTGGCGCACCGCCGAAACCAAGTCTATCCAAGAGGAGGCCAAGAAGCGCAACATCAAGCTGAAGTTCGCCGACGCCCAGCAGAAGCAGGAGAACCAGATTCAGGCCCTGCGGAACTTCATCGCCCAGAAGGTGGACGCGATCATCCTGGCGCCCAAGGTGGAGACGGGTTGGGAGCCGGTGCTGAGGGAGGTCAAGGAGGCCGGCATCCCGGTGGTGCTGGTGGACCGCGGGATCAAGGTGACGGATGAGAGCCTGTACGCCACGCTGATCGCGTCGGACTTCGTGGAGGAGGGGCGCATGGCCGCCGAGTGGCTGGCCAAGAAGACCGGCGGCAAGTGCAACATCGTCCAGCTCGAAGGCACCCCGGGCTCCGCGCCCGCCATTGACCGTAAGAGCGGCTTCGAGGAGGCCATCAAGAAGTACCCCGACATGAAGATCATCAAGTCGCAGACCGGCGACTTCGACCGCGCGAAGGGCATGGAGCTGATGGAGGCGTTCATCAGGGCCGAGGGGAAGAACATCCAGGCCGTCTATGCCCACAACGACGACATGGCCATCGGCGCCATCCAGGCCCTCAAGGCCGCGAACATGAAGCCCGGCTCCGAGGTCATCGTCGTCTCCATTGACGCGATTGGCGACGCCTTCAAGGCGATGGTTGACGGTGAGCTCAACGCCACGGTGGAGTGCAACCCGCTGCTCGGCCCGGCCGCCTTCGACGCCGTCGAGAAGCTCCTCAAGGGCGAAACGCTCCCGAAGAAGACCGTTGTGAAGGACCGCCTCTTCACGAAGGAGACGGCGAAGGAAGACATCAAGACGAGGAAGTACTGAGGGGTGAGGGACACGTGCCGCGTGCCGCGTCCCGCGTGCCTGGAGTGGTGGGCCTCTGCTCTTCTCCTGGCACGCGGGACGCGGCACGCGGCACGGGACTCCTTTCGTGCGCGCAAGCAAGAGCGGCCCATGCCCGAAGAGCGCTCCATCCTCGAAATGCGGAGTATCACCAAGAGATTCCCCGGGGTGCTGGCGCTCGACGGCGTGGACTTCTCGATGCGGCGCGGAGAGGTCCACGCCCTGATGGGCGAGAACGGGGCGGGGAAGTCCACACTCATCAAGGTCCTCACGGGCGTCTATCCGCGCGATGGCGGGGAGATCGTCTTCGACGGGCGACGGGTCGCCCCGCGCTCGCCGCTCGAGGCCCAGCGCCTCGGCATCAGCACCATCTACCAGGAGGTCAACCTCATCCCGCACCTGTCGGTGGCGGAGAACATCTTCCTGGGCCGGCAGCCGGGGCGCTCGGCCTGGATTGGCTGGCCCACGATGCACAGGCGGGCGGAGGAGCTCCTGGCCGGCTTCGGCCTGCGGCTCGACGTCCGCCGCTCCCTCGCTTCTTACCCCCTCGCCATTCAGCAGATGGCCGCCGTGGCACGCGCGGCGGACATCTCGGCCAGGCTCCTCATCATGGACGAGCCGACCTCCAGCCTCGACCCCAGCGAGGTCGCCCGCCTCTTCGGCATCATCCGCACCCTCAAGGCGCGCGGCATCTCCGTCCTCTTCATCACCCACTTCCTCGACCAGGCGTTCGAGATAACCGACAGGATGACCGTCCTGCGCAACGGGCGCCGCGTAGGCGTGTTCGAGACGGCCAGCCTCAGCCGCATCGAGCTCATCGGCCACATGCTCGGCAAGGACCCCACGGCCGTGGCCGCCCTGGAGCGCGAGAAGGCCGCCGCAAGCGCCTCGCCCCCAGGCAAGCCCTTCCTGGATGCGACTGGCCTGGGGCGCAAAGGCTCCGTCGAGCCGTTCGACCTCACCGTTCACGAAGGCGAGGTGCTCGGCCTGGCCGGCCTCCTCGGCTCGGGGCGCACGGAGACCGCGCGGCTCCTCTTCGGCGCGGACAGGGCGACGAGTGGCGCCCTCCGCGTGGGCGGCATCCCTGCCAAGCTCCGCTCGCCACGAGCCGCCGTCACGCGCGGCATCGGCTTCTGCCCCGAGGACCGCAAGAGCGACGGGCTCCTGCCCGACCTCTCGGTGCGCGAGAACATCGTGCTCGCCGTGCAGCGGCGGCTCGCAAGACTCGGCATCGTGTCGCGCGCCAGGCAGCTCGCGGTTGCCGAGAAGTTCATCAAGCTCCTCGGCATCGCCGTTTCCGGGCCTGAGCAGCCCGTCCGGACGCTCAGCGGCGGCAACCAGCAGAAGGTCATCCTGGCCCGCTGGCTCGCCACTAGCCCCAGGCTCCTCATTCTCGACGAGCCGACCCGCGGGATTGACGTCGGGGCCAAGGCCGAGGTCGAGCGCCTCGTCGCGGACCTGGCCCGCGACGGCATGGCCGTCATCTTCATCTCCTCCGAGCTCGAAGAAGTCGTCCGCCGAAGCCACCGCGTCGCCGTCCTCCGCGACCGCCGCAAGGTCGCCGAGCTTGCCGGCGACGCCGTGGACGAGCACGCCATCATGCACGCCATTGCGGGAACAGGAGAGAATGGCACGAACTTAGGGCCGCGCGCCGGCCCAGCCCCCGCAGGGGGCGGCAGCGGGATAGCCACGGGCGTAAGCCCGTGGAACGCGGCGTGACCCCCTGCCCAGCCCCCGCAGGGGGCGGCAGAAGCGCCGATTCGCACGCGTCCAGCGGTTTCTGCCGCCCCCTGCGGGGGCTGGCGTTGGGGTTGCGCACCCCTTTCCACGGGCTTACGCCCGTGGCTACCCTCTGTCGCCCTGCGGGCTGGCCCGTGCCTCTATGTAAGTGCCAATCGGAACAGGAGATTAGAGATGAAGGAGAAGGAGTCAAGCCGTCGGGGTTTCCTCGGCAGCGCCGCCTCTGGCGCCGCGTTCCTCGCCGTCGCGCGCCACGTCGTCGGCGGCGAGCCGCGCAAGCTCGCGCCCAGCGACAAGCTGAACGTCGCGGGCGTCGGAGTGGGCGGAATGGGCGGGGCCAACATCAACGCGCTCGCCTCCGAGAACATCGTGGCCCTCTGCGACGTCCACCTCAAGCACGCCGCCGGCACCCTCGGCCGCTACCCCAACGCCAAGACCTACGGCGACTACCGCAAGATGCTCGACGCGCAGAAGGAGATTGACGCCGTGGTGGTCGGCACGCCCGACCACACCCACGCGGTGGTCTCGATGGCCGCAATCAAGGCCGGCAAACACGTCTACACCCAGAAGCCCCTCACCCACGACGTCTACGAATCGCGCGCCCTGGCCATCGCCGCGCGCGAGGCGAAGGTTACAACCGTCATGGGCATTCAGGGCCACTCGGGCGAAGGCGCCCGCCTCATCTGCGAGTGGATTTGGGACGGCGCCATCGGCGAGGTGCGGGAGGTGGACGCCTGGTGCAGCCTGTCGTATTACCCCTGGGGCCACGCGGGCTGGAGCTCGCGCTGGGCCAGCCGCCCCACCGAGGCGATGCCGGTGCCCGAGGGCCTCGATTGGGACCTCTGGATCGGCCCGGCCCCCATGCGACCTTTCCACCGCGCCTACCACCCCAGCACCTGGCGCGCGTGGTGGGACTTCGGCTGCGGGATGATGGGCGACCGCGGCGCCCACACCCTCGACCCCGTCTACCGCGCCCTCAAGCTCACCGCCCCGACCAGCGTGGACGCCTCCTCGACCGGCCTCAACCCCGACACTCATCCCGTCGCCTCCATCGTCACCTACCAGTTCCCCGCCCGCGACAAGTTCCCTCCGCTCAAGCTCACGTGGTACGATGGCTTGCGTGCGCCGCGGCCTGAGGAGCTGGAGCAGGGCCGCGTGATGGGCAACCCCGAGGGCGGCGCGCTCTTCAAGGGCACCAAGGGCAAGCTCATGGCCGGCGTCTACGGCGAAAGCCCGCGCCTCATCCCCGAATCGCTGATGAAGGACTACAAGCGGCCGGAGAAGCAGACCATCCCGCGCGTCACAGTCAGCCACGAGCAGGACTGGGCGCGCCACGCCAAGGCCGGCACCCAGCCCTCGGCCAGCTTCGACTATTCCGGGCCGCTCATCGAGATGTGCCTCCTCGGCAACGTCGCCCGGAAGCTCGACACCCGCATCGAGTGGGACGCCGCGAACCTGAAAGTCACCAACAACCCGAACGCGGAGAAGCTCATCCGCACCCCCTATCGCGAGGGCTGGAGCCTCTGACACAAAATTGATCCGACTGATCCGACGGATCCGACCGATCACAGGTTGGCGGATTGACAAAGCCCACGCCGCCGGCTATCGTTAGAGAGGCGAGCGATACCCCCGTGCCGCCGTGTGCCACCAGGTTCAGGACTCACGCCCATGCCCGCGCAGATCAAGATTGATGACGCCCTGATCGCGGATTTCTGCCGCAAGTGGAAGATCACCGAGTTCGCCCTCTTCGGCTCCGTCCTCACCAAGCGCTTCCGCCCCAAGAGCGACGTGGATGTCATGGTCACTTTCGCCGAGGACGCCCGATGGGGCTTCTTCGACCTGTGCCGGATGGAGGACGAACTGGGCTCAATGTACGGCCGTGAGGTGCGCATCATCACGCGCGCAGCGCTTGAAGAGAGCAAGAACTACATCATCCGCAACGAGATTCTGAGCCACCTCGAGGTCATCCATGCGGCGAGATGAAGCCCGGCTCGTGCACATCTTGGTCGCCTGTGACGAAGTCACGGCATTCCTCAAGGGCGTCACGCGCGAGGAGTTCCTGGCCGACAGGAAGCTCCAGTGCGCCATTTTCTTCGAGACCGAGATCATTGGCGAGGCAGCTCGGGCCATGTCACGCCAGCTCCGGAAGGCTCACCCGGAGGTCCCCTGGGATAGGTTGATCAAGCTTCGGCACAGCATCGCTCACGAATACTTCCGCCTCGACCCCAAGGCTCTCTGGGAAGTCGCCCAAAGGGAAATTCCTGCCGTCCGTACATTGATCAAGCCTCTGGCCCATCCCGACAGCACGGCCACGCAAGCACCCGCACAGGAGAGACCCATGCCCCCCACGCCCGAAACCGTCGTCGCCGCCCAGCTCTATGGCTGGACGCAGCCCGAGAACTTCCCGAACCGCCCGCCGCTCATCGAGCGGCTCGACGAGGCGTTCGCCGCAATCAAGCGGGCAGGGATTGACAACGTGGAATGGGACACCGCGATGGCCGCCGACAGGCGCTTCGTGGATGCGCTTCGCAAGCACGGGCTCGGCTTGCCGGCGGCCTACAGCGGCGGGACGTTTCACGTTGAAGCCGAAGCCCCGAAGTCCATAGCCGCCATGGCCGCCAACGCGAAGGTGGCCAAGGAGCTCGGCGTCCGCGTCATCAACTGCAACCCCGCTGTGAAGCCCGGCGGCGCCGAGAAGACGGACGAGGAGCTGGCGGTCCAGGCCAGGTGGCTCGACGCCTGCGGCGCCGAGCTGAAGGCCCTCGGCATCCGCTTCGCCCTGCACAACCACTCGCCCGAGATGCGCTCCGGCGCACGCGAAGTCCACTCCTGGATGAGCGGCACCACGCCGGGGAACGTCTGGTTCAATGCCGATGTCGAGTGGATACACCACGGCGGGGGCGACCCCGTGGCGATGCTGGAGCGCTACGGCGAGCGCACCGCCTCGCTCCACGTCCGCGACGCCCTCGGCACCACCTGGGTCCAGGCCCTCGGCGAGGGCGAGCTCGACTTCCCAGCAATCGCCGCAGTCCTCAAGCGCAAGGGCTTCGCCGGGCCAATCTCCATCGAGCACGCCACCATGGCGGGCACGAAGATCACGCGGAGCTTCGAGGAGAATCATCGGATCAGCCGCGACTTCATCCGCAAGATCTTCGGGGACTGATGCGGGCATCACGCCTCGGTCCCAAGGCCGGATGCCAATCTCTCATTCAGCTCCCAGAGCGCGGTCCGATTGCTGTCCCACTTCAGCAGCCGTTGCGCCTCCTCATACGGCAGCCACCTCAGTTCGCTGTGCTCCGACGATAGCCTCAGCCCCGCCCCGCCCGTCTCGACCGCGAAGGCGAACTCCGGCACCACATACACCTCTGGCGGCCAGGAAGCCGCCGCCGCGAACCAGTAGCGGGGAATCGTCGCCATCGAATCGAGCCGAATGAGCCTCTTCGCGGCGACGCCGATCTCCTCCCGCGTCTCCCGTTCGGCGGCATCGAGAGGCGTCTCCCCCTCCTCCCCGCCCCCTGCTACAAAGTGCCACCAATCCGCATCGCTGCGCTTCAGCACCGCGTACTCCACTCCTGTGGCCGTCCGCCTGAATGGAATCACGAGCACCTGGAAGGGCTTTCTCAATCGCGTTCACCTGACACCTTGTCCCAGGGGAGTCAGCATGCTTTCTCGGGATCGCCCCCTGCCGCGCGGAGCTTGTCCAGCGCCTCCCGCGCCAACTGCGTATCCTCCAGCGTCTCCAGCCATTCGACGAGCGCCTCCCAGTCCTCCGCGCTCAACACCGCGACCCGCCGCCCGTTGACCGTGGCGAACTGCACCGCGGATTGCGCGGATGGGCGCGGAATGGAACTCAGTATCTGATCCTCTCGGGGCACGCCCCGTTGAAGCACTCGACAGTGGTCTCCTTTTCGGGGCCGGGATCACGGAAGTAGATACGCTCGCCGCAGTATCCGCAATAGGTCGTGAGGCAACCAGAGCCGATACCCTCCGCATGCCCCGAGAGCCGGCAGCACTTGAGGCGCTCGCGGAGGAATCCGGTCTTGCGCTCCGCGTCGCAAGCCTCCACCCAACGACAGCCATATAGGCGTTCGTCTTCAGACCCGGAGCTCGCGGCCAAGATGACTTCAGCTTGCCGCCGACGGATGCCGAGGCTTCGCGCCAGATCCCAGACAGGGCCCCATTGTGGTGGGGGCATCGTGACTTTCGGTTCCTCACCTGGCCGTGTGAACCAATCCCTGTAGCGCCTCAACCCCGCGTCTATGTGTTCTTGGGATTCCGCCTGCCTTGACCGTAAGGCGCTGCGGCTTGTGTAGGCATGCTCTTGGCCCTCAAGCACCCCCCATCCTGATACATGCCGCAGGAGCCGGATGAACTGCCACCAACGAAGGGTCGCTTTCTCCTTACGGAGTTCCGCGTGTGTGCTGCGGAGCTGATTCGCCAGGCATGAATCCTGTGTGAGCATTCCTTCGTCCGCTCGTCTCAGACGAGCAGTGATCTCAGCACACCACTGTTCACTACTTGCTGGCAGTAAGACAGCCCTCGCCGTGGCAAGGCAGCAGACGAGCGTTTCCCGAAGCAGCGCGGGTCGCCACCCGCCGTCAAGTGAAGCGTCAAGGAACGAATCGAGGCTGGCCAACGGTTTGCGCTCGTCCGGCTCACTTTGGGTCATAGCGGAACGGCTATAGATCCCCTCGCGCAAGCCATTCTGCGAGATGTCTCGCTCGGCCCTATCATGTTCGTCCTTCTTCCTTGCGGAAGGGATGTGCCAATCCGCAACATAATGCAGAGCGAGGCCGAGGCTATAGGCAGCCTCGGCTCGCCGACCAGCAAGCACCTCTGTTCTCGCTTGCCTGACATGGTGCTCAATCTGGCGGCGCGCATTGCGGCCGCCGTCCGTCCGGGCATGATGGGCCCGTGTGTCGCGAGCAGGCGCGCCATCGAGGTAGGCTTGGACGAAGCGGGCGTCTTCCTCTTCCCACTCCGGCCGATAGCCAGCAAGCGGCTTGCGCTCGCGCACAAGGGGCAGGACGGTGACGACGACCTTCGTGCCGTCCCGCACGTGGGCGGTCCGCGGCAGCCGCACAGCTCCGTTCTCTACCGTACCGCAGAATGTCTTCATCCGATTGCGCTCCATTGTCACCACCAGCGGTCTAGCACCTGGCTCAAGGGGAAGCAAGTGCCCGTGGAATCCCTCTTGTCTGTGCGAAGCTGCCTCAGCCCAGGAGCACCAGGTTGTCGCGGTGGATGACCTCGTCGGATGCCTTGCGGCCGAGGCGGGCGGGGATGTCGCGGGTGTGGTAGCCCTGGATGAGTGCGAGCTCGGCGGAGGAGTAGTTGGTGAGGCCGCGGGCGAAGGGCAGAGCCTCGGCGACGGCGAGGGCGACGACGTCGCCCCTCTGGAAGGTGCCGTGGACGGCTCGGACGCCTGAGGCGAGGAGGCTCTTGCCCCGCTCGGCAAGCGCGCGGCGCGCCCCGTCGTCTACGATCAGGCGGCCGGCGGGGCGGGCGGTGTAGCCGATCCAGCGCTTGCGGCTGCCCATGCGGCGCGGGGCTGGGAGGAAGAGGGTGCCCACCGCCTCGCCCGCGAGCGCGCGGGTGAGGACGTTCGGCTGCTTGCCGCCCGCGATGATCACCGGCACACCGGCCCGCGTGACGATGTCGGCGGCCCGCAGCTTGCTGCTCATGCCGCCAGTGCCGCGGGCCGACTTCTCCCCGGTGTCGAGCCCCACGGCGTCGGCGATGCGCTCGACGACGCCGACCACGCGCGGCTGACCCGCTCCGCCCTTCTCGAGCAGGCCGTCCACCGTGCTCAGGATCACTACCAGGTCGGCCAGGATCAGGGCGGCCAGGTGGGCGGCCAGGAAATCGTTGTCCCCGTAGCGGATTTCCTCGACCGACACGGAGTCGTTCTCGTTGATGACGGGGACGCAGCCGAGGTCGAGGAGCGCGCGGAGGGTGTTGCGGGTGTTGAGGAAGCGGGCGCGGTCCTCCATGTCCTCGCGGGTGAGGAGCACCTGGCCGACGTGGCGGCCGTGGCGTCGGAAGCACTCGTTGTAGGCGCGGATGAGGCGGCCCTGTCCCACCGCGGCGGCGGCCTGGAGCTCGGGCATGGTCTTGGGTCGCCCTGGGAGGCCCAGCTCGCCCACCCCCGCGGCGATGGCCCCCGAGCTGACGACGATGACCTCCTTGCCCGCGTCGCAGAGCGCGGAGACCTGCTCGGCGAGGTGGCGGACGCGGCGGACGTCCAGCGCCCCGGTCTTCGAGGTCAACACGTTCGAGCCTACCTTGACAACGATGCGGCGGACGCCGGCCAGGACGTGTCGGCGGCCGGTGGCTGCGCCCCGCAAGAGGTTCGACGACGACGACGAGGACGACGACGATCTCATGAGCCGTCCTGTGCCATTGGCGGTTCGAGAAGGATTTGGGCGATGGCCTCGGCTGCGTGGCCGTCGCCGTAGAGGTCGCGTCGCGCGCTGCCCGTGCCGAAGGGGGCGCGCTGGCCATCCCAGCCCGACAACTGGGCGAGCGCGGCCCCGAACCGCGCGGGGTCCGCGTCAACCAGCGTGTTCCACCCCTCGGCGACGGTTTCGACCCATTCGGTCTCGGCCCGAAGGGTGATGCAGGGGACACCGAAGAAGTATGCCTCCTTCTGTACGCCGCCGGAGTCGGTGATGATCGCGCGCGCGTGGCGTTCCATGAGGAGCATGTCGAGATAGCTCGCCGGCCCGATGGGCCGGAAAGAGCCCCGAGGGCCTGCGAGGCCCGCGGCATCGAGGGCCCTCGCCGTCCGGGGATGAAGCGGAAGGACAACGGGTGCGTCGAGCCGCGCCAGCTCGCCGATGAGGCGGCCGAGGCGCTCGCGGTCGTCGGTGTTGACTGGGCGGTGAATGGTGGCCAGGTAGTAACCGCGCTCGGTCAGGCCGAGCGCGGCCAGGGGGCTGGGCCGCCGCTCCGCGAGGCGCACGTTGTAGAGCACCGAATCGTACATCACGTCACCGACCCGGTGGACGCCGCGGGTGATTCCCTCAGCCTTGAGGTTGCGCACCGCGGCCTCCGTGGGGCAGAAGAGGAGCGCCGAGAGGTGGTCGGCCACCACGCGGTTGATCTCCTCGGGCATGGCGCGGTTGAAGCTCCGCAGGCCGGCCTCCACGTGTGCCAGCGGGATGCAGAGCTTGGCCGCGGCCACCGCGCCCGCAAGGGTCGAGTTCGTGTCGCCGTAGACGATCGCCGCGTCGGGCCGTTCGGCCAGGAGCACGCGCTCGATGGCTTCGAGCATGCGGCCCGTCTGCGCGCCGTGTGGCGCCGAGCCGATGCCCAGGTGGTGCTGCGGCTTGGGCAGGGCCAGCTCCTCGAAGAACACCGCGGAGAGCTGCGGGTCGTAGTGCTGGCCCGTGTGGACGAGCACCTCGGCGATGCCGCGCGCCGCGAGCGCCCGTGAGACGGGCGCCGCCTTCACAAACTGCGGCCTCGCGCCGACGATGGTGGCGATTTTCATGAAGGTGATTCTACGCCGCGAGCGCAGGGCGGTCAACCAGCTATCGGGGAGATCGGTCGAATAAGTCGAATCAGTCGAATCAATCGAACGAATCGAATCACGCGAACTTGCCCCGCGCCTCGATGGGCCAGGTGGACTCCAGCCTGCCGCCGCGGACGCACCAGTAGCGGTCGTGGAGGTTGATCGTGGTGCAGCAGTGGGTGGGGAGGAGCCAAACCTGGTCGCCGGCCGCGAGGTCGCAGGAGCCTGACTTGGCGACGCACTTGACGTGCTCCTCGGAGAGGCCCACGACCTCAAGCCCCTCGGGATCGATCGCCACAGGGAGGCCGAACTCCTGGGTGATGGACTTCATCCCGGCGTCGAGGATCACGCGGTCGGGCGACGGGCGGCTCACGACGGTGGCCGCGAGGAAGAGGGCGTTCTCGAACTCCGGCCGGACGCGGCGGTAGCGGGCGTCCATGAAGACGTAGGAGCCGGCCTGGATTTCGGTGACGCCCTCCATCGCGCCCGTGACGTCGTAGGTGCCGGTGCCGCCGCCGGAGACGACCTCGATGGGGATGCCGGCCTTTCGGACCGCGGCGGCGCAGTCGAGGAGCGAGCGTGTGGCGGCCTCAGCTTTGGCGCGCCGCTCGGCCGGGTCGTCCACCAGCACGGCGTGGCCCTCGTAGCCCATGAGGCCGGCGAAGCGGATGCCTGGGATGCGGGAGAGCTCCTGGGCGTAGCGGACCACGGTCGGCTTGTCGGGCGGCACGCCGCAGCGGCCCATCCCAGTGTCAACTTCCAGGAGCATGCCGACCGTCACGCCGGCGTGTCGGACGGCTTGGGCGATTTCGCTGGCGTTCGCCAGGTCGTCCACAGCCACCGTGACCATCGCTCGGCGGGCGAGCGGGGCGAGGCGGCGGAGCTTGGCCGCGCCGACCACCTGGTTGGCGATGAGGATGTCGGAGACGCCGCCCGCGGCCATGGCCTCGGCCTCGCCGAGCTTGGCGCACGTGATGCCGATGGCCCCCAGCTTCACCTGGCGGCGGGCGACCTCGGTGCACTTGTGGGTCTTGGCGTGGGGGCGGAGCTTGGCGGGGCGGCCGGCGAACCACTCCGCCATCCGCCGCAGATTTCGCTCCATCGCATCCAGGTCAATCACCAGTGCCGGCGTGTCCAGGTCACGAATCGTTGCCGTTTCCATCATCTCTCCCCGAAGTTGGTGAATCACGTCTGCACACGTGCGATGGACGACACTGAGTCTGGCCCCCAGTTCTGGTGATGTTGTTCGGCTCCGAAGCTCCGAACAGAGCGTACTATAGCAGCCCAGGGCGAAGCCCTGGGACAGGTGGGCGGCCAGATTCAGCCCTGTGGGGGCGTACTACTCGCCCTGGGCAGGCTGTGGTGCCCGGAACCGCATAGCGCGCCCCTTCAGGGCTAACCTACCCACCGCTCCCTTCCCAGGGCTTCGCCCTGGGCTGCTATAGTACGCCCCTATCGGGGCTCCGGAGTAGTTCACCAGAACTGGGGGCCATACTCGGCGACGCTCTTGCAGCGTGCCGCCGCAAGGGTTATACTCTGTTGGGGGGGCGGTACGCAAGTTCGTGGCCTGCGCTGAACTACGTCAGCGGATGGAGAGGGCCCGATGACCGAAATCGTGTTCCTGGTCGAGGAGGCCCCCGAGGGCGGCTACACCGCCAAGGCTGTGGGGGAGTCCATCTTCACAGAGGCCGACGACCTCGATAGCCTTCGGGCGATGGTCAAGGACGCGGTCTCCTGCCACTTCGACGACGCGGCGACCCGGCCCAGGCTCATCCGCCTGCATGTGGTCCGCGATGAGGTGCTCGACGAGCTGTTCCCCTGAACGAGCCGACAGGATGACCCCATGGCCGGGTTAAGGCGGATTGTCCTTCGCGCGGGAAAGGTGATTGATGGGACTGGGGCGCCGGCGCGGCTGGCGGACGTGGCGGCGGAGGGCGGGCGCATCGTGGGTGTCGGACAGGTCGGCCCGCAGCCCGGCGATGAGGTGCTCGATGTCACCGGCCTCGCTGTCGCCCCAGGGTTCCACGACATCCACACCCACTTCGACCTCTCGCTCCCGGCGGAGCCGGACCACCTGGACGGGCTTCGGCAGGGGATAACGACGTACCACGTGGGCCAGTGCGGGCTCGGCTTCGCGCCTGCCTCGCCGCCCACGCAGGCCGTCTTCCGCGACTACCTGGCCCCCATCATGGGCGACCCGAAGCTGCCGCCGTTCAGCTCCGTCGCCGAGTATCTCGCCCTGTTCAGGGGCGGGAGAGTCAACGTGGTCCACATCCTGCCCCACGGCCTTCTGCGTGCGGAGGTGGCGGGGATGGCCCGCGGGCCGCTCACGCCGCGGCAGCTCGACAGGATGAAAGCCCTCGCCGCCGAGGGGATGGAGCAAGGCGCGCGCGGCATCTCAACCGGGCTGACCTACTTCCCCGGCTCGGAGGCCGACATCGAGGAGCTGGTCGCAGTCTCAAAGGTCGTCTCGGATCACGGCGGCGTCTACGTCAGCCACCTCCGCAACTACACCGACGGGTTGCTCGATGCGATTGACGAGGCTTGCCAGATAGGCCGCAGGGCGGGCATCGCCGTGCAGATTTCCCACCTGCGTCCCCAGGGCAAGTTCCGCGGCCGCGCCGCGGAGGTCCTCGCCCACGTCGAGCGCTGGCGTGACAAGGGGGTGGACGTTGCCTTCGACATCTATACGTATCTCAAGGGCTTCACGCTCATGGCGGCCATGTTCCTCCCCCCCGAGGTCTACGCAGGCGGTGTTGACGGCGCGGTGGCCCTCCTCCGCGACCCAGCCGAGCGCGCCCGTCTCCGTTCAGTCGTGCCACAGGCCGACTGGGCCGAGGCGCACATCGCCTGCGTCGGGAGTTCTTGTAGGCGGGGCGTCTCTGCCCCGCGTCGTAACTTCGAGGGGATGCGCTTGCCCGCCTTCGCGGAGGCCGTGGGCAAGGATGTCTTCGACGCCTGCGTGGACCTGCTGATCGAGGAGCGGCTTCGGGTGAGCGTGATCGGCTGGCCCATCGAGGAGGCCGACCACGAGGCCGTCCTCCGGCACCCGCTGTGTCTCGTTGGCAGCGACAGCATCCCGCTGGGCGGCGCGCGGCACCCGCGGGCCTCGGGCTGCTTCGCGCGCTATCTTGGGCATTACGTCCGCGGCCTCGGCCTCCTGCCTCTCGAAGAGGCCATCCGCCGCATCACATCGGTCCCCGCCCGCCGCTACGGGCTGAGCGACCGTGGGCTCATCGCCGAAGGGATGGCCGCCGACATCGTGGTCTTCGACCCCGCCACAATACGCGACCGCGCCACCTACGAGCAGCCGCGGCTTCTCGCCGAAGGCGTCCGCCACGTGTTGGTCAATGGGCAAGTGGTCCTTCGGGATGGCCGGCTTGCCACAGGCTAGAAGCCTGTGCCACCACCGTCCCTCTGTCGGTGGCACAGGCATCCTGCCTGTGGCGGCGCGTCGGTTAGCCGGAGGTACGCGAATGCGCTATAATATGAGCGGCTCCGGCGCAGGCCGCGGATTGCTCCTCTCGGAAGGACGCCAGCAGAATGGGTCAGACCGGCAAGGGTAGCTTCGCACTGGTGCTGCACGGGCACCTGCCCTACGTGCTGAGCCACGGGGTGTGGCCGCACGGGACGGATTGGCTGAACGAGGCGACGGCTGAGTGCTACGTTCCGCTGCTCAACGCCTTCAATCGTCTCGCCGACGAGGGCCTGTCGGCAAACGTGACGATGAACATCACGCCGATCCTCCTGGAGCAACTGGCCGACGAGGGGTTCAAGGACGACTTCGTGGGCTACTGCGAGCAGCGGATCGTGTTCGCCGAGCAAAACGAGAAGGACTTCCACGACACTGGCCGGCGCCACCTCGAGGGCCTCGCGAAGATGTGGCGCGGCCACTTCGAGGGGGTTCGCAACGACTTCACGGAGCGCTACGGGAAGGACCTTGTGGGGGCGTTCCGGCGGCTCCAGGACGCCGGGCAGATCGAGCTGATGACCTGCTGTGCGACCCACGGCTACCTGCCGCTGCTGGGGCGCGACGAGTGCGTGCAAGCCCAGGTGCGGACGGCGGTTACGACGTACCGGCGGCACTTCGGGCGGGAGCCGCGCGGCATCTGGCTGCCCGAGTGCGCCTACCGCCCACGCTACGAATGGCGAAGGCCGGTGGAACGCGGGGCAGAGACGCCCCGCCTACAGGCGGAGGGGAAGACCCCCGCCATCGAGCGCCTCGGGGTGGAGGAGGTGCTCCACGCAGCCGGTATACGCTACTTCGTGGTTGATTCGCACCTGCTCAAGGGCGGGAAGCCGATTGGGGTCTATATTGACCGCTTCGAGGCCCTCAAGCGGCTCTGGGGGCAGTTCAGCGAGCACTACGTGGCGAGGGCCGAAATCACAGAGCGTTCGCCCCACAGGACTTACATCGTGTGCCCCGACCCTTCGGCGGAGCGGAGCACGGCCATCTTCGTCCG
>VGYW01000003.1 GCA_016872875.1 Planctomycetota bacterium
GTGGTACGCCTGGAGGGACTCGAACCCACGACCCGCGGATTAAGAATCCGCTGCTCTCCCGACTGAGCTACAGGCGCGAGAGTATTATACCAATTGCGCCGCGTTTTGCAAGCGGACTCATTGGCTCAAGGGTTCGGGCGGGAAGGGGGCGTGGACGACTTCGATGCCCGCCTCGGTCAATAGCTCGCCGGCCAAGGGGTCGGGATACTGCCCAGCCTCAACGACCCGCTTGACCCCAGCATTGATGATCATCTTCGCACAAAGCGAGCAGGGATAGGTCGTGGTGTAGAGCACCGAGTCCTGGGTGCTCACGCCGTGGACGGCGGCCTGGAGGAAGGCGTTCATCTCGGCGTGGAGGCCGCGGCACAGCTCGTGGCGCTGGCCGCTGGGGACGCCTTGCTGTTCGCGGATGCAGCCGAGGTCCTCGCAGTGGCGCAGGCCGCTGGGGGCGCCGTTGTAGCCCGTGGCCAGGATGCGCTTGTTCTTGACGAGAATCGCGCCCACCTTGCGGCGGAGACAGGTCGAGCGCTCCGCAACGTCGTGGGCGATCTTCAGGAAATACTCGTCCCAGCTTGGGCGCGACACGCAAGGCTCCTTTCGAGAGGGGCAGTATTGTAGCTGGGGGAGGCGCGCGGGTCAATGGTGGATTGCGCGACGAAAAGGGGAACGCGGCCTATCGGAGCAGCAATGCCCAGACCCTCGTCGTCATCATCCGTGGTGCCGGACGCCAAGAGGGCCGGGAATGCGACCGCGGACGGACTGGTTGTGGATGTTGGGGAACTCGTTTGCGGGAACGGATGCCTCCCACGCGAGTTCGGACCCAGGCGCGCCGACGGAGCATTCCTCCGGCTCGGGCGGGGGGGCCGCGGGCTGGAGGGCGAGGCCGGACAGGAACTGGTGCATGACTTCGCAGGAGTTGTTCAGCGCCTTGTTGTAGGCGGCGGCGCTGCAGCGCTTCCAGGTGCCGCCCTCGGGATCGTTGGCCGGGTGGTGGTGCACCGGCGAATCGGGATTCCAGGCGGGCTTGTTCTGGCAGCGCGCGTCGTCGTGGCCGTAGCCCTTGACGCCCTCGCGGTGCGAACCCCGGTCCTGGGCAACGTGCAGAGCGTTGGCCAGGCTCTTGATCCATTCCTTCTCCAGGAGGGTGATCGGGCCTAGCACTGGAGCGCTGCCCAAGCGGACTTCGGGAAGCACGTCGTCGAGCCAGGATGCCTGGTCTTGCTTGAACTCCCTGATGGCGAGGTCTATGTGCTTGGTCTGCTCGTCTTCGTTCTTGCGGGTGTTCTCCTCCCAATCGGGGGATGAGTAGTCCAGGCCCTCGCCGTGAGGGGGCCCCTCGCCCGCGATCACGTTCCGCAGCCCCATCTTGGTGGGCAGGGACTTGAAGACCAGGTCGTCCCAGTACTCAACGTGGGCGACGCGCTTGCGCACGTCCATGTTGCTGGAGGCGTTCATCAGCCCCTTGATAAGGCCGTCAACGCCGCCGCTCACGTCAACACGCTTGTTGCCCTTGAGCAACTGCTCAAGGGCCGACCGGAAGGCGCCACAGGCGGCCTCCGTCAGCTTGGAGTGGACCTCGTGGTCCCAGCAGCGGATGCGGTGCAATGCCGGCCCGGCCGCGATGTGCGTCAGCTCGTGCCGCAGGGTGTCCACGGCGGCCGCGCCGCCGCTCTCAAAGACAGACCTGGAAAGGAAGATGTCCCACCCCAGGCAAAAGGCGCTTGAATTCAGGCCGGCCGCGACCGCGTCCACCTCCGGCCCGACGTGGAGACGGGCCCGCCCCAGGTCGAAGTCGAACTCCCGCCCCAGGGCCCGAGCGAGCGGCCGCGGCAGGCGGATGCCGCCGCGAGCCAGGCGGTGCAGACGGTCCCGCAAGGCGGGGCCGATGTCGAGGGCGATGCCGGCAGCATCTTCGGCCAGTGCCGTCAGCGCCGGGAGGCCGGCGCACAGGCGTGGGGCATGTGCTATGTCCGTTGTGAGCAGTTCGGCGGAGACCGTATCCAAATCACACCCTCCTAACCAGGCTGTGGGCGGCCTATGACACAGCATGCTATCGCGTGAGGCCGCGGATGTCAAGCGGAAAGAGGAAGTGGCGTTGACAGGGGGGCAGGGGGGCGCTAGAATCCCAAAGCGTGGCTGACCAGTCCCCTCAGGCAGGAGGCTTCGGGATGAAGAAGGGTATCAATGCGTGGGCGTTTCCCGGGAGCGTGGCGGCGCGGGAGGCGATGAAGCTGGCGAAGGCCGCAGGGTATGAGTCCATCGAGCTGAATCTGGCGGACAAGGGGGAGATCAGCCTCAACACGTCGGCGAACGACCTGAAGAAGCTGGCCGTGGCGGCCAGCCGCGTCGGCATCGAAATCTCGAGCGTCTCGACCGGGCTGTACTGGGCGTTCAACATGGCGAGCGACGATGCTGCGGAGCGGGCGAAGGCGGGCGAGGTGCTCTCGAAGCAGCTCGACGCGGCGAAGGCGCTGGGCTGCGATGCCATCCTGGTCATCCCAGGCTCGGTGATGGTGGCGTTCGACCTGGCGAAGCCGAAGGTTGACCCCGACGTGGTCTGGGAGCGGGCGCTTGCGGGCATCAAGGCCGCCGTGCCCAAGGCCGAGGACCTGGGCGTGACCATTGCCATCGAGAACGTGTGGAACACGTTCCTGCTGTCGGCGACGGAGATGCGGGACTTTGTGGACGCCTGCGGCAGCCCGCGTGTGGCGGCCTACTACGATCCCGCGAACATCGTGAAGTACGGGCTGCCCGACCAGTGGGCGCGGGTGCTCGGCAAGCGCATCGCCCGCGTGCACTTCAAGGACTTCAAGCGGAACGTGGGCAACCTCGACGGCTTCGTCCACCTGCTCGATGGCGACGTGAATTACCCGACGCTCATGGCCGCGTTCAAGGCCGTGGGCTACAACGGCTACGTGACGGCCGAAATCTTCCCGCCCGGCCACGGGCTGTGGGAGTCGCAGATTTGGACCACGTCGAAGGCGATGGACTTCATCCTGGGCCGAGCGTAGGCATCTTGTGGGCGGGGCCTTTGTGCCCCGCGTCTTCTCCTATCCTCCACTCGCGCGGGGGACAGAGCCCCCGCCCACAGGGATGGTGATCAAGGGGTAAGCCATGCAGAGCTTCGAGTTCGGTTTCGGGCCGTCGCGTGGGAAGAAGCGCGAGGAGGAGATCATGCACGTGGGGGTGCTGGCCGACCTCTCCGGCCAGCCGGCCGAGCCGCTGCCCCTGGTGCCGCACAGGAAGTTCCTTGAGATTGACGTGGATAACTTCGACGACCGGCTGGGCACGCTCGGGCCGCGGCTGGCGTTCGCCGTGCCCAACTCGGTGGTGGGGAAGGGGGAGATGGCCGTCGAGGTGAAGTTCCGCAGCCTGGAGGACTTCGAGCCGCAGGCGGTGTGCTCGCAGGTGCCTGTGCTGCGGAAGCTGGTGGCGGCACGGCGGAAGCTGGGGGCGATGCGGGCGACGCCGAGGGGGAAGGAGCTTCAGGGCCGGCCGCAACTGGAGGAGTTGCTCGCCCAGGCAGTGGATGACCCTGAGTTGCGCGCGGCGATTCTGCCGAGTATGGCCGCGGCGCCGGCAGAGGCCCCTGCCGAGCCGCAAGCGCCGCCCATGCAGTCGAATGCCCTGAGCGATCTCGAGAAGCTCCTGGGCATCAAGCCAGGCGATCGGCCGGCGCCGAAGCCCAAGGGGGTCATCCAGGACATCGTCGAGCAGGCCCTGGGTGAGACCCCGCGCATCTCCGACGCCGCGATCCAGAACCTGGGTGCGCTCATCACGCGGATGGACGAGATCATCGGCGAGCAGCTCTCGCTCGTCCTCCACCACCGCGCGTTCAAGACCCTGGAGGGCACGTGGCGGGGGCTCCAATACCTCGTGTCCAACGTCGAGATGGATGAGGACCTGAAGCTGCGGGTCTTCGACGTGTCGAAGGAGGACCTGGCGGCGACCGTGCTGGCCTACCAGGGCGCCGCGTGGGAGGAGCACCCGCTCCGCATCCAGATGCGCCACGAGCCGTTCGGCTTCCTCATCGGCGACTACTACTTCGACCACGCGCCCGCCAACGTGGCCGTGCTGGCGGGAATGGCTCGCCTGGTGCAGGAGCTTGACCTGCCCTTCATCACGGCGGTGACGCCGCGTCTGCTGGGGTTGGAGGACTGGCGGCAGCTTCGCGTGACCGCCGACACGGGCTGCGCGCTCCAGGGCGAGGCGCACGCCGCCTGGCGGTTCCTGAACAGTTCGGCGGCGGCGAAGAAGCTCTTCCTCACCATGCCCCGCTTCCTCGCCCGCCTGCCCTACGGACGGAAGACCAATCCCGCCGAGGGCGTGGACTTCGAGGAGAGGCACGACCTCAAGGGGTCGGCGGACTTCGTCTGGTGCAACGCGGCCTACGGGTTGGGCGTGGTTCTGGCGAGGGCGTTCAAGGCCGACGGGTGGGACGCCAGCATCCGCAGCGGGGGCGAGGACTGCATGATCGAGGGGTTGCCCGCCCTGCACTACACGGACCAGTATGGCGACACCGAGATGATGTGCCCGACGGAGGTCTCGCTCACCGTTGAGGCTGCGGCCACGCTGAACCAGCTTGGCCTCACGCCGCTGCTGCACATGAAGAACACCGACCGAGCCATCTTCTCCGCCGCCCCGGCCCTCCACAAGCCGACGCCGTGAGGAAGGCAAGAGAAGAGAAGATGCGGAGGGCGCGATAAGGAAGGCAGGAATGCAGGAAAGGAAAGAGGGGAGGGAGCTGGGCCGGGTTGGTTGGGTAGGGCCTCTGGCCAACCCAATCGGTCTCTTTTCCTGCCTTCCTGCATTCCTTATAGCCTCCTGCTTTGGCTTGCCTTCATGCCCCCGAGAACTGCGGAAGTCACCTGCAAGTCGGCGCTCGTGAAGTCGGGGATTTCCGACTACGCGGTGAACTGCTACGTCGGCTGCTCCCACGCCTGCATCTACTGCTACGCGCGGTTCATGGCCCGCTTCGGCGGCCACGAGGGGGAGGCGTGGGGCAGCTTCGTGGACGCGAAGGTGAACGCGCCGGACCGGCTCGCCCGCGACCTGAGCCGCGCGAAGCCGGGCCGCGTGATGCTCTCCAGCGTGTGCGACGGCTGGCAGCCGCTCGAGGAGCAGTATCGCCTCACGCGGCGCTGCGCTGAGACGCTCGTGCGCTTCGCCTTCCCCATCGGCATCCTGACGAAGAGCGGACTCGTCCGCCGCGACATCGAGGTGCTCCGCGGCGGCGAGGTGGACGTTGGGGTGACGCTGACGACCGTGGACGAGGACGTGCGGCGCATCCTGGAGCCCGGCGCCAGCCCCGTGGCCGACCGGCTCGACGTGCTTCGCCGCGCACGGGAGGCGGGCCTGGGCACCTACGTGTTCGCCGGGCCGCTCTTCCCCTTCCTGTGCGACGGCAGCCGCGAGGTGGACGCCCTGTTCCGGGCCATCGCAGCGGCCAATGTGGACTACGTGCTGGTGGACACGCTGAACCCGAAGCATGGCCTGTGGCCCGTGCTCAAGGCGGCGCTAGCCGCCTACGCCCCACACGTCGTCGGAAAGGTCGGCGAGATTCTCTACGACCCCGACGCCCGCGCCCACTATGTGGCCAATGCCCGCCGCCTTGTCCTCGCCACCGCGGCCCGCCACGGCCTCGCCAGCCGTCTCCGCCTGTGCTTCTGAGGCGAAAGAGACTGAGGGAGGAAGCCCTTTTCGGCGAAAAGGGCTTCCTCCCCCAGACCCCCTCCTGTCCAAAAGCTCTCACATTGCGGCGCGGCGGGGCGAGCGGCTCGCCCCGCCGCGCCGTAGTATGAGAGTCTTTGGGGAGGGGTCTGGGGAGGCACCTTTCTGCCAGAAAGGTGCCTCCCCAGCTTCTCAGCTCTTCAGCAACTCGCGGGCGGCGGCGAGGAGGGTGGGGAGGGCGGTGGCGAGGGGGGTGTCGAGGGTGATGCCTGCGGCGCGGCGGTGTCCGCCGCCGCCGAAGCGCGCGGCGAGGGAGCCGACATCGAGGTCGTGCTTGGCCCGCAGGCTCACGCGCGTGCCGCCCTCGGGGCGCTCGCGGAACATCAGGATGATCTCGATGCCGCCGAGTTCGCGGAGCTTGTCCACGAAGCCCTCGACCTCTTCGTCCGTCGCACCCGTCTCGTCGAACATCGCGCGGGTGATGGTGACGTAGGCGATGCGGCCATCGCTATCCGATCGGAGTGTGCCCAATGCGCGGGCGAGGAGGTGGGTGCGGGGCCAGCTCAGGTTCTCGTAGACGAGTTCGTAGACGCTGGGCGGGGATGCGCCCGCCGCGACGAGGTCCGCGGCGTCGCGGAGGGCCTTGGGCGTGGCGTTCGGGAAGCGGAACCAGCCGGTGTCGGTCGCCACCCCCACGTAGAGCGCCTCGGCCACGCGGGCGCTCGGCGTGCGGCCCAGCGCCCGCATGAGGTCGAGCACGAGGGAGGAGCTCGACGCCGCCGCGGGCACGATGACATCCACGTCCGCGAACCCGCCGTTCGTCACGTGATGGTCAATGCAGGCGGTCGGCATGCCCAGGCGCTGGATGGCCTGGCCGACGCGCCCGAGCCGCTCCAGCGTTGCCACGTCCACCACGATGGCGGCGTCGCAGGCCGCGACTCCAGCCTCGTCGCGCTCGGGCTGATAGGTGCGCACCAGGCCATCGGGGTCCAGGAAGCCGTAGATGCGCGGCACGGGGTCCTGGTTGACCATCAGCACGCCCTTGCCCACGTCCTCCAGGAGGAGCGCCAGGCCGACCTGTGCGCCGATGGCATCGCCGTCCGGGTGCTCGTGGGTCGTCACCAGGAAGTTCCTGCTGGCGTGGATGAATTGGATCAGCTTGTCCCACATTGGGGCCTTGGCCTCACTTGGGCTGCCGCGTCGTGGAGCATCGTGGGGACAGGCGGCTCGCCTGTCCCACAACGGCGGACGGCGACAGACGGGCCGTCTGTCGCTACGATCAGTCCCCCAGCGCGTGGAGGCGGCGAAGGCCCGCCTGGAACTCCGCCTCGCTCATCGAGATGGCCCATCCTGATGCATCGAGTACCACGCGATCGCAGCCGCCACCGAGGAAGCGAAGCGTCCACCAGGGCCGCGCCCTGTGCGGCTTAGGACAGTAGGCGAGCCAGCCAGGCGGGTCGGCGCTCGCTGCCTCGCCGAGGTCTGGCACGGGCAGGTACGCGTAGGGGAGCGGCTCGCCCGAGCCCGCGCACATCGGCTCGCGGTCGGGCCGCGGCCATCCCGTGGGCAAGGGCGCGTCGGGATGCCGAAGCCTGTACTCGAGAAGCGTGGGGTAGATGGCCCGGCGAAGATTGGTCTCGCACTGGTGCATCTGGCCTGTCACCCTGATCTCCGCGAAGATGGACGCCCAGATCCACGTTGGGATCAAGAGGACAGGCGCCCCGACGAGCGCCCAGCGCAGGCTCCGGTGCCACTCGCGCTTGAGCGCCCACACGGCGGCGTTGAGGAAGCACGCCACTCCCGCGGCCAGGGCGAATACGCTGGCCACGATGAACAGGCCGAGCAGCGCATGCCACACGAATCCTGACACAGCGGGTTCCTCTCAGCGGCTCTCCGGTCGGGATCAAGACTGCCTAAAGGCAGGACTCCAAACCAAGGCAGTGGCCCGTTCGGAGTCCTGCCTTCAGGCAGTCTTTGGCTCGAGCGAGCCATCTGGCTCACAAGGACTTCAGCCGCGCATAGGTTGCCCGCACCTCGTCGGCGGAGGCGTGGAGGGCCTTCCGCTCGTCGGGCGACAGCTCCAGCTCGACCACCATCTCCACCCCGCCATCGCCAAGGACGACTGGGACGCCTGCGAAGACGTCGCGGAGGCCGTACTGGCCGTCGAGCCGCACGCAGGCGGGGAGCACGCGGCGCTCGTCGCGCAGGATGCTCCCGACCATTGCGACGGTGGACGAAGCGGGGGCGTAGTAGGCGCTGCCCGTCTTGAGGAGCGCCACGACCTCCGCCCCGCCGTTCCGCGTGCGCTGGATGAGCGCCTCGATGCGTTCGGCGGGCAGGAGGGCCGCGAGCGGCACCCCGCCCACAGTGGCGTAGCGGGGCAGCGGCACCATCGAGTCGCCGTGGCCGCCGAGCACCATCGCCTCCACGTCCTTCACCGACACGCCGAGTTCCATTGCGATGAAGGTGCGGAAGCGTGCGGAGTCGAGCACGCCGGCCATGCCCATCACCCGCTCGGGCGCGAAGCCCGTGCGCTCGAAGACCAGCCACGTCATCACGTCGAGCGGATTCGTCACCACGACCACGATGGCTTCGGGCGCGTGCTGGCGGACGGCGTCGGCGATGCCGCCGACGATCTTCGCGTTCGTCGCCAGCAAGTCGTCGCGGCTCATCCCGGGCTTCCTGGCGATCCCCGCCGTGATCACCACCAGATCGGCCCCCGCCGCGTCGGTCGTGTTGTTCGAGCCCACGATGCGGGCGTCGTAGCCCTCCACTGGAGCGGCCTCTGCCATGTCCAGGGCCTTCCCCTGGGGGAGCCCCTCAACTACGTCTAGCAAGACGACGTCAGCGAGTTCCTTTTCGACGATTCCCTGGGCAACCGTCGCCCCGACATTGCCCGCGCCAAACACGGCGGCTTTCGGCTTGCTCATGCGCTTACCCTCCCAATGATGGCTTCGCCCATTTCGCGCGTTCCGATGGCGGTCGGGTCGTTGCGATCTGGCTTGAGATCATAGGTGACCTCCTTCCCCTCGGCGATGACAGCGGCGACGGCTTGTTCGAGGCGGTCGGCGGCGGAGGTCTCGCCAATGTGCCGGAGCATGAGGACGCCGGAGAGGATGACGGCGGTGGGGTTGACCTTGTTCTGGCCCTTGTACTTTGGGGCCGAGCCGTGGGTTGCCTCGAAAACGGCCCCCTTCTCGCCAATGTTCGCCCCAGGGGCCACGCCCAGGCCGCCGACGAGGCCGGCACACAGGTCCGACACGATGTCGCCATAGAGGTTGGGCAGCACCAGCACGTCGTAGAGCTCGGGCTTCTGGACCAGTTGCATGCACATGTTGTCCACGATGCGGTCGTCGAACTCCACGTCCCCACCCTCGTAGGTCACGATGCCGGTGTCGGTGCGGTGCACCTTGACGCCGTTCTCCTCGGCCACCTGGCGGGCGACGTCGAGGAACAAGCCGTCGCTGTGCTTCATGATGTTGGCCTTGTGGACGGCTGTGACCTTTCGGCGGCCGTAGCGGCGGGCGTAGTCGAAGGCGAACTGCACGATGCGGCGGGTGCCCGTGACCGAGATGGGCTTGATCGAGACGCCCGAGTCGGGGCGGATCTTCTTCGGCTGGAGCCGCTCGCACGCCGCGATGATCTCGCAGGCCGCCGCGCTCCCCTCGGCGAACTCGATGCCCGCATAGAGGTCCTCGCTGTTCTCGCGGACGATCACCAGGTCAATGTCGTGGTAGAGGGAGCGGACGCCTGGATAGCTCTTGCACGGGCGGACGCAGGCGTAGAGGTCGAGTGCGTGGCGGAGCGCCACGTTCACGCTGCGGAAGCCCTTGCCCACGGGGGTCGTCACCGGGCCTTTGAGTGCGAGACCGTTGCGGCGGATGGACTCCACAACGTCGTCGGGCAGCGGTGTGCCTGTCTTCTCAGCCACCTCGGCCCCGGCGTGATGCGTCTCCCACTCGATGCTCACCCCCGTGGCCTCGATGCAGCGGCAGGCCACGGCCACGATCTCTGGCCCCGTCCCGTCGCCGGGGATGAGCGTCGCCCGATACCTCTTCCCCATTCACAGGCTCCTGACGTTGTGGGTCGTTGAGGATGCCGCATTATAGCAGAAAGGCGGCGCCTGCTCCATTGGCACCCTGGTGTGGCGATTGCCGTGGTGTGGCGGCGCGCATCGCCACACCACGGCAATCGCCACAGCACGGGTGGCGTAGGGAAATCCAACACTCGGCCTGCTTCCTACCTGGCCAGGCGTCTGACCAGGTCGGCGTAGGTCGCGTCGTCGGGGGCGAGTTCGGCGGCGCGGCGGGCGGCGGCGAGGGCCTCGCCGCGCTCGCCGGCGGCCTCGTGGGCGAGGGCCAACGTGGCAAGGTAGCGCGGGCTGTCGGGGGCGAGTTCGCAAACCTTCTTAGCGCTGCGGACGGCTTCCTGGGGCTTGCGGTGGGGCGGGCGGGCCGTGGCGTAGAAGAGGGCGAGCCGGTTGTGGGTCTCGGCGTGGCGTGGGTGCCGGTCTCGTGACTTGGTGAGGATGAACTCGGCTCGTTCGGGCTTGCCCTCGCGGATGTAGCGGTCGGCCAGGGCGATTGCGGCATCGGGGTCCTCTGGGTCGTCCGCCACTTGTTCGTCGGGTGTTGGATGGTGGCCGGGCGGCCCGACGCGGATGCTGTGGAGGACGCGGTCGAAGAGCACCTCGAGCGCCTGGTAGCGTTCTTCGAGGCAGGTGAAGGAGGCGTAGACGATGCGCCCCGTGGGAGTGGGGAAGACGACCTCGCGGGTGAGCTGCCACTCGCCGTGGGCCCTGTGGCGGAAGAGCTGCTCGGTGCCCATCTGGTCCCCGACAGGGAGTTCGCGGCTCCTGGTGAGTTGTCCGCCTTTCTTGATCCAGCCCATGCCAATGCCGGCGGCGACAGAGGGCGGGTCTGCGGCCTCGCTCGGGGGAAGGACGCGGACCGCGACAACGCCGGTGCCGCGGCCGACGAAGGCATGCGGCATGTCGGGTGTCGTTGGGGGCTCGTACTGCCAGCCCTTGGGCACTCGGAGGGTCAGCTCGCCGCGGTCGAGCGTGCGGGCCTCCAGCTCGCCGCCGATGACGAGCCGCCGCTCGGTGGCGCGCGCGTGGCGGACCGCGATGGCCAGCGAGACGGTGATGGCGAGGCCGGCGACGGCGGTGGCCAGCCCCGCGAGGACCTCGACCAGCGGCCCGGGCCGGCCCAGCACCGTCACGGGCCGCAGCAGGAGCGCCGCCGCGGCGCCCGCGGCCAGGCCGCCCAGGTGCGCCGCGTTGTCAATGAACGGGATGGTGAGCCCCAGGGCGACGTTGATGGCGAGGACGACCGCCAGGTTGATGAGCAGAGGCACGCGCGCCTTGGGGGCGATGTGCTGGCGGTGGACCAGTGCGAAGACCAGGACGGCTCCGAAGAGGCCGAAGATTGCGCCGGAGGCCCCGACGGCTACGCCTGGCGTGGCGGCCAGCGAGGCCGCGCTGCCGCCCACGAGGGCCACGGTGTAGAGGGTGAGGAACCGGCCGTGGCCCCACAGCATCTCGACGATGCGCCCCACGGAGACGAGGGCGTAGAGGTTCACCAGCAGGTGAATGAGGTCTGCGTGGAGGAAGCCTGCGCTCACCAGGCGCCACCACTGGCGGGAATGGAGGATGAGGCCGCGGTGCTTGGCCCCCCAGGCCACGAGGGTGGCCTCGTCCAGCCCGTCGCCGGTGAAGTGCGACGCGGCGAACGCTGCCCCACACGCCGCCGCCAGTGCGATGGCGACGCCCGGACCCGGCCGGCGCGGAGGAGCAGGAGGGAGATCAGGCGGCTCGAGCGGGGAGGGTTGGGCTGTCGCCATGGCGCACCATTGCGCAGGGCACGGACAGACGAGTTTGTCCGTGGCACCCCCGTCTCTCTTCTGCGGACCACGGGTGCCACGCCCGAACTCGTTTGGGCGTGCGGGGCGCGCCGCTCTCTGCAACGGAAGCTACGGACCGAGTCCCAGCCAGTCGTGGAGCAGGAACCGCATGCGGCCGATGAGGAGGGAGACGCGGCCCATGACCGTGTTGCCGAACGACGCGCCGAAGGAGACCATGAGGAACCAGATGCCGAGCTGGGAGACGAAGCTCCCGGCGCCCTTGTGCTCGACGGAGAAGAAGAAGTAGAAGAGCACGCTGACGATGCCGGCGAGGATGATGAGGTCGCCCAGGACGGGAAGGGCGGTGCTCCAGAAGCTCGCCTGCTGGCCCGCGGGGGCATCGCCGAGGACCTTGCTGACCAGGCCGAGGGACGGCTTGAGCTGCTGGAGGACGTAGGTGTGGATGGTGATGGGGATGCTGAGGCCGGCGCCCCAGCCGACCATGAGGGTGTAGGAGTATCGGCTGAGCCATCCCGCGCGGCGCGAGATCCGCGTGAGGAGCAGAGCGCCCAGCACGATGGGCGCGCTGCGCCGCGCCAGCTCCATCCAGAAGGCGTGGAGGTGCGGCGGGTCTATGAAGAGCGGGTCAATGATCTCCGGCTTGAGCGACTGGCGCCAGGTGAGGATGACGCCGTAGCCGAGGGCGACGCCGACGAAGAGGTTCTCGGCCATCTTGAACAGCGGGTTGTCGCGGTAGAGGAAGGAGTACATGATGAGGGTGAGGCCGGCGGCGATGACGACGCCGAGGCGCGTCACCCACCAGTCGTCGGGCGCGTTCGCAGGCCGCTTCCCGGCCGCGCTGGCGCCGGCGAAGGCGACGAAGAGCACGGCGAGGACGACGAGCTCGACCGTGCGGCGGCTGCGGCTGGTTGTCTCCTGCGGTGCTGCCACTGGCTAGCCCTTCGCGTAGGCGCCCATTCGGCGCGAGAGGTAGTGGACGTTGGCGCCCAGGATGAGGAGGATGATGAGGACGTGGGTGCTGGACTGGGCCTGCATGCCCTTCGTGGCGCGGTCGGGCCGCTTGAGAAGCGTCTCGTAGTCTGCGGCGCCGCGCAGGCCGCCGAGGACGCCGATGAGCTGGCCCGAGCTGAGGAAGGGGTAGAGGTCGGGCGTGATGACCGCGGTGCAGCCGGCCCCCAGGTCGAAGCCGAAGCGGTCGCGCCCGTAGGCGATCCACATCTCGATCGCGGTGCCCGCCGCCAGGTCAATCACCAGCGGGATGTCCTTGAGCGAGCGCACGCCCTCCAGGGCGGGCATGCCCTGGGTGGGCTGCTTGTAGAAGTCCTTGTCGAACGCCCCCTGAAGGCTCTCGCCCATGTTCAGGATGAGGTTGTAGTCGCCGGGCTTGAAGCCGAGGAAGACGTAGTCCTTGCCCGACACCTTGCCGCGTTCCTTGGCCGCCTTCTCGATGATCTGCTTGCTGATGCCCACGCCGCTGGGCCAGTGGGTCATCAGGATCGGGTGCAGGTCGTTCTTGAAGCAGTGGCGCAGGAGGGCCAGGCCCATCGGGTGCAGCTCCTCCATCGCGGCGGGGTCGAAGTCGAACGAGAGGAGGATGGGTGAGCCGGGCTTGAGGGACTCGACCTTCTTGAAGACCTTCTCGGCCCAGGGCGAGGGCTTGAAGTCGCACGCGAGATCGGACAGGGTGGGCACGGCGACGGCGATGGCGACGAGGAGGTAGATGATTCGCCGTGTGACGGCGAGGCGGCGGAGGGCTGCCTGGGATGGTGGGCTGCTCATCAGCTGCCGCCTCCGAGGTAGGAGCGCTCGATGCCGAAGAGGACGCGGAGGGACTGGGAGATGGCGCCGAGGCTGATGCCTATGTAGATGGCGCGCTTGACGGCCATGTTCGGGTACTCCATCAGCCAGTCGGCGGCCCGGGGAAAGATGTCCCACGCGCCGGCCAGACGGCCCACCTCCTCACTGATGGGCACGCGGCCGAACATCACGACGACCGCGGAGATGAGGAGGAGCGCAGCGCCCAGATTGCGCGCGCGGAAGGTGCGGAAGGCGGCGCTGGCCATGAAGAAGGCCAGGATCGAGAAGACCGTGGCCTGGCACGGCACCTGGACGTAGTCATACAGCCAGTCGAAGGGGGAAAAGGCACTCTCGGGCACATCGTGCACGGCGGCCCGAATCTCCTCGAAGACGCCGGCCCCAATGGTGAGGACGGCGCCGAGGAAGACGAAGGCGCTGTAGCCCCAGCCGGCCTGCTGGCGGCGGATGCGCGAGACGTGCAGGTGCAGGAGGGCGTAGAGGCCGATGAACATGGCGAAGCCGCCCATGATGCGGAACCAAGTGGTCATCTCCTCGCGGAACGCCGCCGACCAGGGGTGCGGCACGAACTCGTGGACGAAGGCCAGCAGCCCCATCACGAAGCACAGGATGAGCGGGATGGTGAGCTTATACCACACGGGTCAGAATGCCTCGAAGAGCTTCTGGATGATGGACCAGTCGTAGCCCAGGGCGGCCGCGAGCGTGAGGGCGAGGGTGCCGGCGACGATGGCGATCATGACGACGGCCTTCCCCACGTCCTGCCCGCGCAGGCTGCCGAGCATCTTGGGCTCCCGAGAGAGGTAGGCCGAGGCCGCGAAAATCTCCTCGCCGATCAGCGTGTAGTCGCACGCCGTGATGAAGAAGGGGATTTGCGTGTAGCTGTCGGTGCCCGCGATCTGGATGGCGCCCGTGGACGCCCCGGTTTCGGCGAGCAGGAGCGATTCGGCGAAGAAGTAGCCCATGAGGAAGATCGTGGCCGGCTGCTCGCGGACCATGAGGCCGCCCACGGCGGCCACGTAGCTGAACTGGTCAGGGGCCACCAGCGCCACGTCGTCGGCGTTATAGGCGTCAGGGCGGCCCGCCTCGGTGTACGACTGCTTCACCACCTCCTGGCTCACGGCCTGGACGATGGGGTCGTTGTTCATCACCCGCACGCGGGTGTCATACTCGGCGGCTCGGCGGGCGACACGGGCGAGGATATTCACGGCAGCGATGGTCGAGAGCCCGCCCATGCCGCCCAGGCCGTGGACGAAGTAGACCGGGCGCCCCATCTCGGTGGCGCGCCCGATCGCCTCCTCCACGGCGTCGAGGCCGGCGATCTTGCGGATGAACAGGTTCGGGTTCCGCCGGGCCAGGCCGATGAAGGCGTAGACCACCGAGCAGAAGGCCAGGGACAGGACGAGGTTGTTGAGCTTGAACCACTTGAAGAGGTTCGGCCGGGCCGCCGCCAGGGCATCCTTCGGCTTGTTGTCCTGCTGGATGTGGAGCGTCTCCTCGCCGCGGCGGATCGCCACTCGGAAGGCATAGCTCCTGCGGCTGGCCTCCTGCTTCGCGTCCTTGAGGGCATCGGCGAGCCGGCTGCCGACGTGGGCGTCGAAGCGCCCCAGGCGGTCCGCGTAGGCCCGGTAGCCGGCCAGTTCCGGGAGGAACGTCTTGTCGGCCAGTTCGAGCTTGGCGGCGAGGCCGCCCCGGAGGGCTTCGATGTCGGCGCAGATGCCCTTCGCCGCCTCGACGTAGGCCGACAGGGCGGCGAGCAGGGGAGGAAGGCGCTGCGGGAAATCCGTGTCGGGCGCCCAGTCGGCCGGCATCCAGGCCATCTGCTCCTCGATCACGCGCTGGCGCAGCGCCAGCGCGTCGGGCGGGAAGGCCGCGGCGGGCTGGACCCTCACGCAATGGAGTAGCTTGTTCGCCTCCGAGAAGCCGAAGAACTTGGGCTGGTCGGACTTCTCGGCGCCAAGCGAGGGGACCTCGGCAGCCTTCTCGAAAGGCCCGGGAACGCCATCCTTGACCTCTGCGATCTCCACGACATAGGCGGTGCGGCGGTTCTCGCTCGGCGTGCGGCGCCACTCCACCGCGATGTCGGCGCCATCGTCGCTCGGCAGGTCGAAGGCCCTGAAGCCCTCCGCCTGGGGCCGCACAAGCGGGGGCAGCGTCGCCCGCGCCTTCACCACCTTGGGCGCGCCGCCCTCCGACACGAAGACCGGCTCGCCATCCTTCTCGACCTCGACCTCCTCGTACTCCTCCTTGCGCGGCGTCTCGGCCTTGAGCTTCGCCTCCGCCTCCTCCTGGGCCTGCTGTTCCCTCCAGTGCTCGGCCTCGTGTCTCAGGGCGGCAGGCCCCCGGTTCGCGAGAGCCTGGTCGAGCGCGCGGAGTTCGCCCAGGCACTCGTCGTGGACTACCGTCACGCCAGCGCTCTGGCCCTCGATGGGGCCTACGAGACGGAGGTACAAGGCCGTGGCCAGCGGCCGCCACTCCCGCTCGATGGCCTCCGCGGCCCTGGCCAGGGTGCCCAGGAATGCGGGGAACTGCCCGAGGGACTCCGAGGACTTGTCAGCCTCTGCCATCGCCTGCCGGAGCGCGTCGAGTTGACGCTTCAGTTGGTCGAGGGACTTCTTGGTCTCGGTCGCCTTCGTAAGGGTGCCTTGGAGCGACTCGAGTTGTTTGAGAAACTCCTCGCTCTTCGCCTCCGCGGCGGCCAGGACGGGCATCCTGGGCTTGGCCTCCGGTTTCTCGGGCAGCGGCTCGGGGGCCTTGGGCCGCTTCTCCTTCGTCATGCGGGTGCCCACGATCGCCAGGCGGAAATAGCAGTCCCGCTCGCGCACAGTCTTCGCGTCGTCCGGGTACGCCGTGGTCGGCTCGACGGCCAGGTAGTGGAGCTGCTTGTTCGCGCGGTTCACGGCCTCGTCCTCGTAGTTGCGGAGCCGTTTCTCGTCGGACTTGAGCTTGGCCAGGGACGGGATGCGGGCAACGCGGCGAAAGCGGCCGGCCTTGTAGTCGGCCTCGTTGGAGGCCATCTCGACGACGTAGTAGACGCCGGACGCCTCATCCCTCGAGCGGCCCCACTCGAGGTTGATCGTCTGGCCGTCATCGCTAGGGTGGGTGAATGCCTGGAAGCTCGATGCGGGCGGCGGGGCAAGGCCGGGGGCGCTCTCCGCTGGCCAGGCCGCCGCGGGGAGCAGCAGGCCGAGCGCGAAAGCAGTGCACCTTGCAGCTCCGCGTCGGGTCACGTCTCGATCGCCTCAAGGTTGGCCCGCGGCACGGTGACGGTCGTGCCGTCGGGGAATTGGACCTTGGCCACGCGGACGCGCGACTCGGTCTCGATCTGCACGGCGGCGGGCGGGAGGGCCGTGACGTTGCCGATCCGCCCGAAGCCAGGCTCCCGAATGATACGCACGCGGCTGCCTTGCGTCAAGCCCACCATCGCCACTTCCGCCACGGCGGGCGCCGAGGCAGCCTCGCGCGTGGGGATGATTATCTCGGGGCGCAGCACGCCCGCGCGTATCTGCGTCGCGCCATTCGCCGACGCCCGCTGGCCGACGTGCGACTTGAGCAGCTCGAACGTGGCCTCGGCCATGGCCATCGGGCCGAAGCCCTCGGTGACGATGAGGATGGGCTGGATGTCCTCGTGGCCCGTGATGGCCACGCCCAGGTCGTAGCCAAGCAGGCGGCGCAGGTCGCTGTCGTGGAACCCCCCGCACACGAGGGCCGCGACGTTGAGGGCCGACGCGCGCTCGTAGACGCCGCTGGTGACCAGGTTGCCAGCGATGACGATCTTGTCGGCGAACTCCGCCCCCAGGTCGCCCGGGCCGATGCTCGCGTCGGGGCGGTCCACTGCCAGGGCCACCTCGCCGTAGACCTCGCCGCCCACGCCGAAGATGCCCTGGACGAATGCCCCGTGCGTCTCCACCACCACCCCCTCCCGCTCGGCAACCTCGGCCACCACGCCGTCCAGGTAGGCCGTGAGCTCTACAGGCCGTGGCGCCATGCGCACCAGCACCTGCCCCGTGATGGCGCTTACCGACTCGACCGTGCCCGCGACGGGGGAGCGCACGGTGGTCTTCAGCCACTTGAGCCAGGGGCGGGTCTCGGCGATCGGCTCGTCGCGCCCGACCGCATCGCCCTCCTTCTTCAGCATGAACTGGTGGATTTCGCCCGGCGTGATGCCCAGCAGGTTCACCACGTTCACCGTCGCCACGTCGCCTGGCAGCTCCGCGCGGGCCACCACGTCCTCGGCCTGCACCCGCGCCCCCCTCTGCACCAGCACCTGCCCGGCGATGGGCAGCCGGCGCTCCTTGCGCACCGTGGCACGCTGGGTGACGCGAAGGCCGGGGGTGTAGGCGTGTGCCATCGTTCGTCCTCGTCCTCGTCCCTCGTCCTCGTCCTCGACTCCCTATCCGGGGTAGGCCCCCAGCGCCTTCGCCCAGCCATTCACAATCTCGGCCCGGTTCTTCTCGGGCACCACGAGGGGCCGGCCGCGGGCGTCGAAGACCACGCCCACGACGCCGCCATGCATTGTGGCCTCAAGCGCCTTGCCCCGGCCCTCGCCCAGATCAATGCCGCGGGCGGGGGTCACCGCGAGCTTCGCGGTCTCGCCCACGCCGAGCGGCTCGAGCTTCATCTCGCCCACGGCGAGGGAGCCGCGGCGCGTCTGGCCGCCAGCCTCCAGCGCGTAGTCGAAGGCGGCGGCACCCGGCTTCCCCTGGTTCACCATCGCCACGCACGTGCCGAGGTTGATCAGGCAGTCGCGGACGAACACCTCCTCCGCCGCCTTCTCGTGTACCTGGGCCAGCACGCCCAGGTGCGGCATCATGAAAATGCTGTCCACCGCCAGGCGCGTCACGCCCTCGGGCTGGAAGGAGTCGATCAGCAGCATCGCGGCCTGACTCCGCCGCGGGGCGTGGGAGAGCACGCCGCCGCTGCCCACCAGCAGGTCGAGCCGCCGCATGTCGATGATCGTCTCTCCCGCCATGCTCTGGTCGAAGCTCTCCGAGATGCTCCTCTCGCGCTGAACGCCCTTCAGGCCGACGGCGAGGGCCTTGTGCTGCGCGAAGGCCAGCCGCAGCGCTTCGCGGGCGATGGCCTGCTCCACCTTCAGCTCGACCAGCAGGTGCGGCACCGTGGTCGGGCGGATCATCTTGTTCTTGATGCGGTCCCGCAGGTCCATCTCGTCAATGTCGAACGGCACCCACCGCAGCAGGTTGGGCAGCCCCGCCTCGGCCAGGACGTTCGAGATGCTGTAACTCATCCCCAGGTTGGCGCTGACCGTGCGGTTGAAGGTGCCGCCGAAGACGCTGAACACGTCGGTCGTCGCCCCCCCGATGTCCACGCCGATGAGGTTGATGCCCTGGCGCTTGGCGATGGTTTGCATGATGTGGCCCACCGCGGCGGGCGTGGGCATGATGGGCGCGCCGACCCACGACATGAGCTTCTGGTAGCCAGGGGCCTGGGCCATGACGTGTTTGAGGAAGAGCTCATGAATCTCGGTGCGGGCGGGGCCGAGGTTCTCGCGTTCCAGGACGGGGCGCAGGTTGTCCGTCGCGTGCAGCTCGACCTTTGCCGCCAGCCGCTCGGCCACGGCCTCGCGGGCGGCCTTGTTCCCCGCGTAGATGACGGGCAGCTTGTAGTCGTGGCCCAGGCGGGGGCGGGGGTTGGCGGCGGCCAGGAACTCCGCGAGCTCGACCACGTGGGTGATCGTCCCGCCGTCCGTGCCGCCCGAGAGCAGCACCATGTCCGGCCGCAGGCGGCGGATGAGTTCGATCTTCTGGTGGGGCAGGCGCTGGTCGTTGGCGGCGAGCACGTCCATCACGATGGCGCCGGCCCCCAGGGCGGCTCGCTCGGCGCTCTCGGCCGTCATCTGCTTCACCACGCCCGCCACCATCATCTGGAGCCCGCCGCCCGCGCTGCTCGTCGAGACATAGATGTCCACCCCCACGTTGCCCTGGGCGGGGTAGATGATCCGCTCGCCGTCCAGAATACGGCGGCCCGACAGCTCCTCCAGCTCCGCGAAGGCGTTGAGCACCCCGCGCGTCACGTCCTCGAACGGCGCCTCAACGGTCGTCGGCGCCTCGCCGCGAAAGGTCTGGCGATACCCCTCCGGCTTCTTCTCGATGAGGATTGCCTTCGTCGTCGTGCTGCCGCAATCGGTTGCCACTATGACATTAAGATCGTCGGGTTTGGAGGGTCTTTCCGCCATACGGTGTTCCGTGCACCTGGAAGCTCCGTAATGCGTAATCCGTAATCCGTAACCAGAAAAGCAGGAACCGCGTGCTCTTTGCTTTTTCCATTTACGGATTACGAATTACGGATTACGGATTCCTTCTCCTCACTCACCCTCTCAATGGCCTTCACCAGCTCCTCGATCCCCTCCCGCCGCTCCAGGATTTCGGCCAGGCGGTCGTAGCGCTCAGTGTTCAGCAGCGGCGTGAGGAAAGGACGGAGGAACAGCATCGCCTGGCTGCCGATGTAGCTGAGCGGCTTCAGCGATTCAAGGAAGAGAATCGCCGGCCCCGCCATCCGCCGCTTTGCGATGGCCAGCGCCAGGCTCGCCAGCAACTCGCGGTCCGCCTCCGTGAGCGGGCCGAAAGGGCTCTCCATCGAGAAGGCGTGGCGGAGCCTCTGCCTGAGCCTGGCGACGCGCGGCCACTTGCTCTTCGACAAACCGCACCACCTCGTCCCGGTTGCCCGCGAAGCGCAGAAACGTGCCGCGAAACGACTCGAGCCGCGACGGCCGCCCGAACGGCGAAAGCTGCACCCCCTCGGGGGCCACGAAGAACCGCCGCACCTCCCCCCACCCCACGCGGCGGAGGTGGCCCAGGAACCGCACCGACACGCCCTGGGCGTCCAGCTCGAAGTCCGTCGGCGCGAAGTAGCGTGCCAGCGACCCCGCCAGGAACGCCGCGGCCAGAGCCGCATAGAGCGCCGAATCGAAGCTGATCCACACCCCCGCGCATACGGCGATCACCGCCGCCACGAGCAGCAGCGAGCGCGGATAGTCGTCCACAATGGGATGCGACCGCCAGCGGACGCATTCGGCCACGGCGTGTGCCTTTTCCTCGGCATCCTGGCTCACGCAGCGATTATAGCAGCCCTCCGCCGCGGGAGTCAAACACGCCACTTTGCTCGGAATCGCAGCGGACATTGTGGACACGGTGGACAGTCTGGACACAGTGGACCGGGCGCTGCGGACCTCCGCTCTGCACTGTCCACCTTGTCCGGACTTTCCACGGCACCTTGCTCAGCCGCGACCAGCTTGACAGCGCGCCCATCGGCGGCTAGAATCCGGCCATGAGCAGCACCTCCCCCGAAGCCCGGCGGCAGCGGCGACGCGAGAGTGTGACGGGCTGGCTGTACGTGTCGCCCGCGGCGCTCATCCTGGGGTTGTTCAGTATCTTCCCGGTCGCGTACGCCTTCTATGTGAGCCTGCACGACTGGCGGATGGCGCAGGGCCACTTCATCGGGTTCAAGAACTACGCGGACGCGCTGACGAAGGACCCCGCGTTCGGCAGGTCGCTGCTGGCGACGGTGTGGTACGTGGTCGGGACGGTGCCGGTGGGGCTCCTGCTGGCGCTGCTGATCGCGAATCTGCTGGCGCAGAAGATTCGGGGGCGCGGGGCCTATCGGACGATTTACTTCCTGCCGTACGTGACCTCGATTGTGGCGGCGGCGGCGGTGTGGCTGTGGATGCTGTATCCGGCGGAGCGGGGGCTGGCGAACTCGATGATGAAGGGGCTGGGGCTGCCGATGCAGCGCTGGGTGGAGGAGCCGAAGGGGGTGTTCGCGCTGGTGGCGGAGCATTTCGGGGGGAGGCTGCCGGGGTGGGCGGCGGGGCCGAGCCTGTCGCTGGTGTGCGTGATGCTGTTCTCGATCTGGCAGGCTCTCGGCTTCGAGGTGGTGGTGCTCCTGGCGGCGCTGACGAACGTGCCGAAGGAGATCTACGAGGCGGCGGCGGTGGACGGCGCGACGGGCTGGCGGCGGCTGCGGCACGTGACGATTCCGCTCATCTCGCCCACGCTGTTCTTCCTCTCGGTCGTCTCGACGATTCGGGCGTTCCGCGTGTTCAACCAGGTCTACGTGCTGGGGTCGAAGGATGCGACGCACAGTGCGGACACGGTGACGGTGTACATTTTTCGGGTCCTGTACGACGGGGGCCGGTGGGGCTACAGCTCGGCGACGGCGATGATCCTGTTCCTGATCGTCCTGGCGGTCACCCTCCTCCAGATGCGCGTCCTCGGCGCCCGCGTCCATTACTGAGCGGTCGTTGCGGGAGAAGGAGAAGCGCGATGCCACGAACCGAGGCCGAACGGAAACGCAGGCGGCGACGCTTCTGCGTAGACAGCATCCGCAGGTGCCTGCACGAGTACTGCAAGATGTACGACACCGAGGCCCAGCAATGCAAGCTCAAGGACCTCGCTGAAAGGGCCAGGAAGGCGGCCCTCCTTCGGCGGGCTATGTCACTCGGCGGAAGAAAGGACGCCGAGCCGTGCCAAGATGAACCCGACCTGCCTTCCGCCGAAACGCGTGCCGCAGATGCCCCCCCTGAGGCACCTTCCTGAACCGCACGGCAACTCCACTCCGATGGGCCTTGGGCTCCAGGCACAGGCGAGCGGCCAAAGTCGAACTTCAAAGGGCCTGTTGCGCAAAGGGTGAACTCGTTGGGAGTGCCGCCTTCAGGCGGTCCTCTCCTCCCCGAATCCGCCTAAAGGCGGGACTGCGAACGGGTCTACTCCCCTGAAGGGGTTCGGGCAACACGCGCTCGAGGACTCTCACAAGAGGGGAGCGGGGGTCAAGTGGGGGCGGGGGTCAGATCTTCATTTGTCACTTGAGAGTGGGGGCGGGGGTCAGATCTTCATTTGTCACTTGAGTGGGGGCGGGGGTCAGATCTTCATTTGTCACTTGAGGTCGCTTGCCAAAGCCTCCGGCTGTTCCGGAGATGCTGTGAGCCGCGCTTCTGGGCGTTGACGACTGCTGAGTAGCCCACGCCAAAGTACGCCCCAATCTGGCGACGCCGGCTCCAACAGCCGCTTGCTCTGCGGCTGCTCCGCGTGCGCCCGCAGCCCCACGCGCTCGAGGAGCCGCCCGCACGCCTCCAGGCTCCCCAGGTAGAAGCCGTGACGGAGGTCCTCCAGGAGCTTCTCCTCCTCTTCGCTGTAGCCTTGTGCGGCCCGGCGGAAGCGGGCGGCGCTTCCCCCGAACAGCCCCAGCACTCGCCCGCGCTCGAACCACGGCGGGCAGCGGCGTCCGTAGGCCAGCGCAGGGTAGCTGCTCCAGGGATAGTCCGCCAGCCGCTCCGCAGCCCCCGCACACAGAGGGTTGCGGTGCATGTACAGGACCAGCCGCTCCAGGTATGTCTCCTCCCCAATGATGAAGCTCTTGAACCGTCCCAGGAAATGCTCGCGGTCCCTCTCGTCGCGGAAGACCCGCCTCCGCTCGTTCCCGCGGGCCAGCACGTGGTAGTGGGTATCGGCCAGATCCATGCGAAGTGGTGGTGCCATATCACCACGCTCTACACGTTCGCCCACGGCCCGTCAAATGACAAATGAAGATCTGACCCCAACCACTGGCTGGTGCGACCGGCGCGGCGTCAAGTTCTGTGGCGGGTCCAGGCGATGGGGGTGGAGGCGGTCTTGCGCTTGAAGGCGCGAAGGAGGGCGCCGTAGCTGGGGAAGCCGCTCTCGCGGGCGATGGCGGGCAACTCCGCCCGCCCAGGCCGCGCGAGTGGCTCGGTGGGCATGGGGAGGGGGCGTCGGCGGATGCGCTCGGTGCCGTCGGGGAGGCGCTCGACGAGGGCGGCACGGCGGCGCGGGTCTTCCGCCCACTGGCGCCAGCCTTCGCCGTCGCGCTCGGCGGGCGGGCCGACGAATGTGACCTCCACGGGCGGCGCACCCGGGAGGGGGGAGCCGCGGCGGCGCAGTTCGTCGAGGCCGAGCTTGGCGTGCTCGACGCGGGCGTTGGCGATCTCGTGCTGGACGGTGTCGCGCCCGGCCTTGCGGAATCGGCGCTGGAGGGTGCGCTCGGTGACGCCGAAGGCTGCGGCGACGTCGCGGGGGCGAATGCCCTCGGTGCGGCGGTCGTCTATGAACCACAGGGCGTCGGCCACGAGGGGGTCGGCGACGGCCAGGCGGTCGGTGGAGCGGCGGGGGATGAGGGTGGGCTGGATGAGGACGGCCCGGGCTGGCTTGGGCTCGCCGTGGAGGAGGCGGTCGAGGAGTGCCGCGGCGCGGTAGCCGACCTCCGCGTAGTCGAAGCTGAGGGCGGTGAGGGCCGGGGGCATTTCGCAGACCACGGGGTCGTCGTCGGCCGCGATGATCCCGACGTCCTCGGGGATGCGGAGGCTGCGCGCGAGCGCGATGTCGGCGACGGCGCGGGCGAAGCCCGGCCTGGCGACGAAGATGCCGAGGGGCAGTTCGAAATGGCTGAGCCACGTGCCGAGCGACGCCGTCACCTTCTCCCGCCACGCGGGGCGGCGCGCGAAGCTGACGAAGGTCCGGGCAGCCTCCACCGGGCGCCCGAGCCTGCCCAGGGCTCTGCGGAAACGGTCTCGTTCGGCCCAAGAGCCCTGGCTCCGCTGGAAGCCGACATAGGCGAAGGAGCGGTAGCCGCGCTCGACGAGGTGGCGAGCAGCGAGACGGCCTGCGCTGAAGCGGTCCTCAAGGACCTGAGGGAATGAGAGGTCTCTCTGACTCCAGGCGAGGCAAACGACGGGGGCCGCGGCGCGGACCAGGTGCTTGCCCAGGCACTTGTGGGTGAGGACGAGGAGGCCATCGTGGCGCGCGCCGCCGTGGTGGAGGGCGAAGGGGTCGAGGACGAGTTCCCAGCCCGCGGCCTGGGCGTAGCGGGCGACGCCGCGGAGGGTCTCGCGGTCGCGCAGGGTGAGGGAGTCGGCGTCAAACGTGGCGGCGATGCGAGGCATGAGGGCCTCCGGGGGGGCGGTCTGGAGCCGGTGTATTGTACCGGGGCGTGTCGGAAAACGCAAGCGGATGTCGGAAAACGAAAGAGAGGTGGGCCACCGCCGCAACTGTGGCCAAGTGGTTGGCGCTGGACACCTTACGGCTGTGTGGGGCTCACGGGGTGTTCGGGGCCGCGCGTGGAGTGGTATCGGCAGACTTGGGGGGCGGCGCGACGGGCTTCCAGTAGGCTACGCCGAAGGTGCGCCAATTGGGGCCGTAGCGCATGTGGACGGGGACGTGGCGGGCAGGGGCCGTGCCTCTCCTTCGCGGGAGATTCACGCAGGCGACCCAGGCGGCGTAGCCGGCCTCGGTCCCGTCCTCCGTGTGCGACCAGGTGAGCTGGGTGGTGAAGGCGTTGACGATCATGAGGGGGGCGAAGAAGATCTTGTTGAAGAGGGGGATGGAGCTGGCCCCCTTGATCGGCGCGTCGAGGAGGTCGCGCGGGAGGCCGAGGAGGAGGTAGGGCGGGAGCATCCAGGGGCGAATGACGAGACGGCGCGGGGGCGGGGGAGGGGGAGCCTGCTTCTTCGGCGGCGGTTCGCCAGCGAGGAGGGGGGAGGCGAGGAGGGCGAGGGGGAGGAGGGGGGTGCGCATTGGGTGCTCCAGGAAATCGAATGTCGAATGTCGAACACCGGATGTTGAATGCCGAACCCCCAGCACCCAGCACCCAACACCTAACACCGCTCGCTCGGCGGGGCTCGCTCAGGGCTTGGCGCGGCGCCAGCGGACGCCTTGCGGGGTGTCCTCGAGGACGATGCCGCGGGCGGCGAGGTCGGCGCGGATGGCGTCGGCTCGCTTGAAGTCCTTGGCCTTGCGGGCGGCCTGACGCTCGGCGATGAGGCGCTCGACCTCCTCGTCCAGCGTCTCCTTGCGAGCCTCCAAGACGTCGAGGACGGAGTCGAAGCAGGCGACGGCGTCGCGGACGGTTGCGGCGGCCGCCCTGGTGAGGGCGAGGCGGTTGACCTCGTGCATGAAGTCGTGGACGACGCCGAGGGCGGCGGAGGTGTTGAGGTCGTCGTCGAGTGCGGCGGCGAAGTCGGCCTTGGCCTTGTCGCACAGGGGCGCCACGTCCGGGCCGCCCTCGGCTTCGGGGGCCTCAGCGAGGCGTGCGACGAAGTCGTTGATGCGGCGGACGGCTGTGGCGGCGGCGTCGAGGGCCTCCATTGTGAAGTTCAGAGGCATGCGGTATTGACTGCTCAGGAGCAGGTAGCGGATGGCGAGGGGGGAGTGGCCCTTGGCCAGCAGGTCGCGCAGGGTGAAGAAGTTGCCGAGGGACTTGGCCATCTTCGTGCCGTCCACGAGGAGGTGGCGGTTGTGCATCCAGTGCCGGACGTATGGGGAGAGGCCGGTGGCGGCCTCGGCCTGGGCGATCTCGCACTCGTGGTGGGGGAAGAGGTTGTCCTCGCCGCCGGTGTGGATGTCGAGTTGTTCGCCGAGGTAGCGCATGGCCATCGCGGTGCACTCGGCGTGCCATCCGGGGACGCCGACGCTCCAGGGACTCTCCCAGCGCATGACGGAGGTTGGGGCGGCCTTCCAGAGGGCGAAGTCGTGGGGGTTGCGCTTTTCGGGATTGACCTCGACGCGGGCTCCCTCCATCAGGTGCTCGAGGGTGTTGCCCGAGAGCTGGCCATAGGCGGGGAACTTGGCGAGGTCGAAGTAGACCGAGCCGTTGGAGACGTAGGCGAAGCCGTTGGCGATGATGCGCTCGACCATGCGGATCATGTCGGGCACGTGTTCGGTCGCTCTCGGATAAACGTCGGCCGGGAGGAGGCGGAGGGTGCGCGCGTCCTCGAAGAATGCCTCGGTGAAGAGTTTTACAACGTCCCACGGGCTCAAGCCACGCTCGCGGGCGCTCTTGCCAATCTTGTCCTCGCCCTCATCGGCGTCCGTGGTCATATGCCCAACGTCGGTTATGTTCATTATGCTCTTAACCGTGAAGCCGCGCAGGCGGAGGTGGCGTTTGAGGACGTCTACGAAGACGAATGCCCTGAAATTCCCTATGTGCGCAAAATCGTGCACTGTCGGGCCACAACTGTATAGGCGGACGATGCCCGGCTCGATTGGCTCGAAGGGTTCCTTGCGGCGGGTGAGCGAGTTGCTGTAGACGATGCTCATTCTCTGCTCCGAGTCCTCTGCACAATCGTCCTCGTCCTCCTCGTCGTCCTCGTCCTCGCTCCTCTCTTCTTTTCCACAAGCACGACCGCGTGTGCGGCGATGGCGAGGCCCTGGCCGACGGCGTCGAGGGCGTTGTTGGACTTGGCCTTGACGCTCACGCGGCCGGGGTCGAGGCCGAGGAGTTGGGCGATGCGCTGGCGGATGGCGGCCTTGTGCGGGCCGAGGCGCGGCTGCTGGGCGAGGACCGTGGTATCGAGGTTCACGAGGTGGAAGCCTGCGGCGCGCACCTTGTCGAGCGTTTCGGCGAGGATGCGGGCGCTGTCGGCGCCCGCGAGGGCGGGGTCAGTGTCGGGGAAGTGGTCGCCGATGTCGCCCAGTGCGGCGGCGCCCAGGAGCGCGTCGCAGATGGCGTGGAGGAGCGCATCGCCGTCCGAGTGGCCTGTGAGGCCGACTGGGGAGGGGATGGCGACGCCGCCGAGGCGCAGGGGCCTGTCGGGGACGAGGCGGTGGATGTCGTAGCCGAGGCCGACTCGCATGCTGCGAATCCCAGATTCCAGATTCCAGATCACAGATTCAAGCCAGGCATCACGAGGCCGGGGTTTGTGATTGGGGCGCGGGTTGGGCGTCGCCGCCGAGGAACTGGCCGAGGCAGCGGTACTTGGCATAGCGCTTGTCGAGGAGGTCCTCGATGGGGGTGGCGAGGAGCGCGTCGAGGTGGCGGATGAGGGCCGCCTTGAGGGCCGCGGCGGCCTCCTGGGGCTGGTAGTGGGCGGCGAGCTCGGGCTCGGGGACCACCTCGTCGGCGATGCCTAGTTCCAGCATGTTCTGCGATGTCAGGTGGAGGGCGGCCGCGGCCTCCTCCTTCTTTTCGCTGGAGCGGAAGAGGATGGCGGCGCAGCCCTCTGGCGTAATGACGGAGAAGTACGAGTGCTGTAGGGCAAGGATGCGGTCACCGACGCCGATGCCGAGAGCTCCGCCGCTGGCCCCTTCGCCGAGGATGACGCACAGGATGGGGACGCGGAGGGTCGAGAGGTCGGCGATGTTCTCGGCGATGCTCTGTGCGACGCCACGCTCCTCGGCCCCGACGCCCGGGAAGGCGCCGGCGGTGTCAATGAACATGATGATGGGGACGCCCAGGCGCTCGGCGAGGCGGGCCTTGTGCATTGCCTTGCGGTAGCCCTCGGGGTGGGCGAGGCCCCAGTTGCAGGCGACGCTCTCGCGGGTGCTCTTGCCCTTTCGGTGTCCGATGAGGAGGACGCGGCGGCCCTCGAGGCGGGCGAAGCCGCAGACGACCGCCCCGTCGTTGCGGAAGAGGCGGTCGCCGTGCAGCTCGATGAACTGGGTGAAGATCATGCCGATGAAGTCCATCGTGGAGGGCCTGTCGCGGTGGCGGGCGACGAGGACCTCCTGCCAGGGGGTGAGGTTGGCGTAGATGGAGCGGGCGAGTCGGCGCTGCTCGGCGCGGAGCTGCTCGATGGTCTCGGAGAGGTCCACCCCCTTCGCCTCTTGGAACGCGATTAGCTCTTGAATCTTGCGTTCGAGGTCGAGGACTGGGCGCTCGAACTCGAGGTTGGGTGGAGCGCTCATGGGGTGGCCTCCTGGGGGGGCTTTTCGTAGATTTCCATGCGCCGCAGGCGCGCCAGCACCTCGGCCATGCTCTGCGGGCGGCGGTTGGGGTCCTTCTGGAGCATGGCCACGACCAGGTCGTTGGCGTCCCGCGTGAGGTTCTTGTTGAACGTCCACGGCCACGGGGGAGGGACGTGGAGGTGCATGGTGAGCAACTCGTTGCGGTTGGTCGAGATGAAGGGGGGCCTTCGGGTGAGGAGCTCGAAGAGGGTGGCGCCGAAGGAGTAGATGTCGGTGCGGAAGTCCGGGAGCTTTCGGCGGATGGTTTCGGGCGCGATGTAGGGGCGCGTGCCTGCGATGCGGCGGACGCCTGGGAGATAGCGGTGCCAGCCCTTCGGCGCCGGCGTCGCCAGCGCGAAGTCGGTTAGCTTCACCACCCCCTCGTCCGACACCAGGAAGTTCTCGGGCTTGAGGTCCATGTGGATCAGGCCCTGCTCGTGCACGTAGTTCAGCCCCGTCGCCATCTGCTGCACGATGTTCTCGCAGCCGCTGGCGAGCAGGGGGTCGCCCTTGCGGTCGAGCACCCGCACCTTGAGGTTGCGGCAGGGGAAATACTCCATGACCATCAGGGGAAAAGGTGGCGGCGGGACGAACTCTGTGACGTTGATGACGTTGGGGTGGCTGAGGCCGATGGCCATGCGCGCCTCCCGGCGCAGAAGGCGGACGCGGCCCCACTCGCGCAACTTGTCGGCGCGCAGGCGCTTGAGGGCCACCACCGCGCCGTTCGGCGCCACCGCGCGGCAAATCTCGGCGCTCTCGCCCGTCCACACCACCGCCTCGACCCGGTACAGGTCAGCGCCCAGCGACACAGCCATGTCCCACCACCTGCCCAAGAGCGAACCGGGGGAGGCGTCCCTGAGACCACGCGATGTTACCAAATCCCCAGCGCACGGTCAAGGCGGGGGAGGGCTGAGGGCAGTCCTGCGTAGTGGCCAATCCTCCGCCCCACCGACACCAGGTCGGTGGGGGCGGGCACTTCAGACGGTTGAAGTGTTGCGAAAAGCGCTGGATTTGACGGCGGAGGGGGTGTATTATATGGTGGACGGCTCGATGGCAGGGAGGGTGCGCAAGGAGAGTGCGCCATGGCCGCTGCTCGATCCCTGAAGTACCCAGGCTACGACGATCTGCTCGACGCGGTGTACCGCACGCGCGACTGGTGGCGGACGGTGTACATCTTGGAGCGGGTGCTGCTGTACGCGGCGGGGCTGTTCGCCGCGGTGCTGGTGCTCACGTTCGTCGAGGCGCATGTGCACTTCGGGCGGGCCGTGCGCTGGCCGATGTTCGCCGTGCTGATGGGCTACTTCGCGGGGGGGCTGGCCTGGCTTGTCTTCCGGCCGCTGTTCCACGAGTGGACGGAGGAGGAGGTGGCGGTGCACGTCGAACGCCGCTTCCCCCAACTGAACAACGAGTTGATCAATGCCCTTCAGCTCGGGGTGGACCGAAAGGTCGAGTCGCCGGGGATGGTGGAGGCGCTCGTGGCGCAGGCGGCGGCGGACGTGCGCGGCTACCCGCTCCGCCAGGCGGTGGACACGCGGCGCGCCCGCTGGATGGCCCTGGCTGCGGGCGGGGCGCTCCTCGCCCTGGGACTCTGGGCCGGGCTGTCGTTCGACCTCTTCTCCAACGCCCTCCAGCGGATCATCTTCCCTGGGAAGGACATCGCGGCGCTCGGCCGCGTCCGCATCCTCGAGGTCAGCCCGGGCACCACTCGGCTGAATAAGGGGGCCGACCTCGAGGTGGTGGTCCGCACCGACGGCGAGGCGGCGGAGGACCTCGACGCGACGCTCTACTACCAGTACGCCGACGGCGGAAAGGTCCTCAGCAAGGCGATGATCGGCCTGCGGCAGGACGTCTATACCTGCCGCGTGGACGACGTGAAGACGCCCCTCGGCTACCACGTGATCATCGGCGGCACCCAGTCGCCCGGCTACCAGGTGGACATCGTTGAGCCGCCGGTGATCGTCAAGCGGACCATCGTCTATGACTTCCCGACGTACACCCGCGCCGCGGGCTGGGTGGACCGCACGGACGACGATACGAACGGGGACGTTCGGGCGCCGGCTGACACCATCGTGACGCTGCGGTTCACGACCAACAAGCCGATCAAGAGCGGCCTCCTCCAGATGGGCACGGGGCAGCAGCCCAAGCTCAAGCTGCTGGAAGACCCCAGGCAGCAGGAGGTCACGTTCGTCGTCGAGAAGGACGCGGTGTACAGCGTGCAGTTGGAGGACGTGGACGGGGTAGCGAACTCGGACCAGCGTGAGAACAAGATCACGGCGCTGGTGGACCGTGCGCCGGCGGTGGAGTTCAAGGCGCCGGCGAAGGACATCAAGGCCGGGCCGGCCGAGAGCGTGAAGCTGGCCATTGGCGTGAAGGACGACTACGGGCTGACCGGCCTGCGCCTCATCGCCCGCCGCGGCAAGGACGGGCAGCAGAAGCTCATCCAGGAGTGGAAGGAGTTCGCCACCCCCCGCGAGGCCACGGTGCCGTTCACCTGGGACCTGGCGAGCGGCGGCGAGAAGCTCCAGGCGGGCGACGAGGTGTTCTACTACGCCGTGGCGCTGGACAACCACGCGGAGCTGACCGGCGGCCGCGAGGTCGCCAAGCCCCAGGAATCGAAGACCGGCGAGTTCAAGATCACCATCGAGGACAAGGAGAAGCTCGCCGAGGAGAAGGCCAAGGCCATCAGCAACTGGGAGACCGAGCTGCGGCGCGTGCTGGAGGACCAACTGGCCGCCCGCGCACGCGTGGCCGCGCTCGACAAGCAGCAGGACCTCGACATCCTGCACAAGGAGGGCCGCGAGGTCCACAAGATACAGACCGACCTCTTCGCCCGCACGGCCGCCGTGGGCAAGGAGATGAAGCCGACCGATGAGCCGACCCAGGCGGTGAAGGAGAGCATCGAGCTGCTGGCCTACGGCGAGATGACCCAGTGCGCCCGGGCTGCCAGCACCATCCCCAAGGCCCCCAACGCCGAGGCCGCGCGGCAGGTCTTCGGCACCGTGGCGGCCTCCCAGGACAAGATCATCAAGGTCCTCCGCCAGCTCCTCAACATCCTGCCCGACATCGCCGAGGGGCCGAACAAGGACAAGATGGACAAGGAAGACGTCGCCGACTTCCCCGAAGAGGACCAGGAGAAGATGAAGGACCTCCTGAAGAACCTCAAGGACATGGTGCGCCAGCAGAAGAAGGCCGTCGAGACCACGGACGAGCTGGCGAAGCTGCCGATGGAGGACTTCACGCCCGAGGCCGAGAAGAAGCTCGAAGACGTCAAGGCCATCGAAGAGAAGTGGTCCCAGTTCCTCAAGGCCACCATCTCCGACCTCTCGAAGATGCAGCAGCAGGACTTCGCGAACACCACGCTCCTCGAGGAGTTGATCGAAATCCACACGGAGATCGAGATGGCGAAGGACGCCCTCCAGGCCAAGGCCACCGAGATCGCCACCGCCCTCGAGGACAACGGCCTGATGCTCGCCGAGAAGCTCACCAAGCAGCTCGAAAAATGGCTCCCCGACACCCCGGACCGCGACCGCTGGCAGATGGAGGAGCCGCTGACCGACGGCTACGAGACGCCCATGGCCGAGCTGCCAAAGGAGCTAGAGGACATCGTGGGCGACCTGATGGAGGAAGAGGAGGACCTCCAGCAGGAGATCGAGGACGCGACCAGCTCGTGGGCGGACTCGATGGACGCGGCGGGCTGGGACGCGATGGACGGCCCGATCAGCAACTTCGCGGCGAACGGCGTGACGGGCAACCGCCTGCCGAACACGAGCGAGCTGAGCGGCCGCAGCGGCGAGGGCCGCCAGGGCAAGAGCACGGGAGAGTTCGTCGAGAACCAGTTCGACGGCAAGGGCGGCCGCCGCACCCCGACCCGCCTGACGCCCGAGGCCTTCCAGAAGGGGCAGATCAAGGACACCAGCTCGACCCCGCCCGGCGGCGCCACGGGTGGCGGCAAGGCCGGCGGCTCCTCTGGCGAGGGCCTCGAAGGCCCCGCCCCGCCCGACATCCAGATGAAGATGAAGGACTTCGCCCTGAAGCAGGCCCAACTGCGCAACAAGGCGGAGAAGATTGCCCTGAAGTTCGAAGTCCTCAACTACGCCCCTATCTTCGAGCCGGTGGTCAAGGACATGAAGGTCCTTGAGGCCGCCCTCAACAGCGGCCGCTACATGGAGGCCCGCCGCCAGCACAATGTCGTGCTCAACAACCTCAAGGGCACGCGGATGTTTCTCGAAGGCGAGGTCTCGATTGACGCCATCCGCAGTCCCAGCCTCCCCGCGCACATGCAGGAGGAAATCCTCGACACCGCCGGCGCCGCCGTGCCCGAGGAGTTCAAGGACTACATCAAGGGCTACTACGACGCCATCAGCCGGGCGGGGCAGTGAATCGGCGCCCGCGATGCGCGACTCGACTTGATCGTGTTCGGATTCCTGCTATCATATGGCCTGGACGCCAGTTCGCGCGCCAGGCGATACAGGAGAGAGCATAGATGAGCATGCGGGGCATCCTGCTTGGGGCGACCCGAGGGCAGACCGGGATACTCGTGGAGGCCGCCAGGACCGGCGGCAAAGGGGTGAAACTCCCAGCTCCGGACGAAGATGCGCCGGCTGAGGCGTCGGCCGATAGTGGAATCCTGCTTGAGGCCACCAAGCGGATGCGCGGCATTGACCTGGCCAAGGCCAGGAGCGGCGGCGGAATACGCGCCGAGGTCCGGCAGGAGGTTCTTGAGGAAAGCGGGCACAAGTGCGCGATCCCGACGTGTCCCTTCCGAGACCGACTCGTGCTCCATCACATCAACGGTGATCCGACCGACGACAGGGCGGAGAACCTCCTGCCGTTATGTCCCGGGCACCACGAACTGGCGCGCGAGCGCAGGCCGGGGTTCGGTCGCGCAGTGTGTGAAGGCCTGAAGGATGAGTTGCGCTCCACGCCACCACTAGAGGGAAAGGCGAAGGGGTAGGAGCCCTCCTCTGGGGAGTGCCGGGGATTGGAATGGAGATAGTGAGCCCTGTCGGAGCGGCCCCCCTGAGGCAACGCCGCGAGCGGAGAGGGATTCCCGCGAAGGTGAAGCGTGCACTCCTTTGCGAGTGTGGTTACAAGTGCTCAGTGCTTACGTGCCTCCGCAAGGATCACATCGAGTTCCACCACATTGATGAGGACAGGTGCAACAACGACCAGCACAACATCCTGGTCCTCTGCAGGGAGCACCACAAGCTTGCCCGTACGCCGCGTCCAGGCATGGACCGCCGCCATTGGCTGCAACTGAAGGCGCTCATTGAACTCCACGCGGAAGGATTCAGCAGGGAAGCCTTGCAGGCAAGGCTGATGGACCTCCAAGGGCGCCTGCAAGCGGGCACAGAAGCAACCGAGCGATTCGTCACCTTCGTCTCGGATCTGCTCTCCCGCGTCCCCGGACTCGTCCCCTTGTCTGAATCGGGTCTGAGCTACCGCAACCAGTTCCGCGCTCGATTCCTCACGGGGCTGGAGCCCCTAGTGCTCGTGAAGTGCGTCGCACCCCACGCCGGCCAACTCGACAAGGCGCCTGTGGTTGAGCTGCTCTCGGATGTCCTCCTGCGCGGCTGGTCAGTGGGCCTCCTTTTCTCACTGTTGCCCTTGGGCCACGACGCTGAGCTGGTCGCGTGGAATGTCAGTGCCAGGGGGCTGGCGATCATCCTCCTCGGCCCTGATGACATCGCGAAGCTGATCAGGGCAGAAGAGCGCCCGGAATGCCTGAAGGCGATAGCCAAGCGGTTCCGAAGCAAGCACAAGGTCTCTTAGTTCGGATTCCCCGTGTGGGTGTGTGGCAGTGGGTACGCAGGCTCTGCCGTCGCAGGCCGGCCGACCTGTTCAACCTGGTGGTCGAACCCGCCTATGCCATCAAGGCGAGCGCCCGGAACCCGTATTTCCAGGGGCTCGAGCGGCTGGCGCGCGACGCGGGGCTCCTGGGCAGCTTCGTGGTGGAAGGGGAGGGCACCTTGCGCGCGGGGAGCAGAGAGGGACTGCCCACCCGACACGCCCGGCTGATGCTCGACGTCTACCCCAACCCCGCCGCAGTGGAGGGGAGGGCGGTGTCGAACTACGGCGAGCCGCACGCGCCGCGGCGGGTGCCGCGCGCCACGCTCGTGCTGGACGACGATTCGGAGCTGCTCCTCTGGTTCGAGGGCACACGGGCGCGGGTGGCGGGGGAGGCGATACACAACGCCGAGCCGATGAGCATCTGAAATCGTCCTCGTCCCTCGTCCTCGTCCCTCGTCCTCGACTCTTCTCCCCCGACGCAGGAGAATCGAGGACGAAGGACGAGGACGAGGGACGATTACGATAAGAGCCGACAAGGGCGGCCGTGCCAAGGGTGAATTGGCGCTTGACACGCGCCCCCGTGCAAGTATAATCGCAGGCTGCGGAGAATGTGCGCGCCCGCGGAACGCGGCGCGCGGGTCAGGTTGCACCTGCGGATTGGGACGCCATGGCTGAGGTCGTGATCGAAGGCGTGACGAAGGTTTACCCGGGGAACGTGGCGGCGGTGCGCAACGTCTCCCTGCACATCAAGGACCTGGAGCTGATGGTGCTGGTCGGGCCGTCGGGCTGCGGAAAGTCCACCATGCTCCGTATGGTGGCCGGGCTCGAGGAGATCACGGAGGGGGTCATCTCCATCGGCGGGAGGGTGGTCAACGACGTCCCGCCGAAGGACCGCGACATCGCGATGGTGTTCCAGAACTACGCCCTCTACCCGCACATGACGGTGTACAACAACATGGCCTTCGGGCTGAAGCTGCGGCGCTACCCGAAGCCGGAGATAGACGAGCGGGTGCGCGAGGCGGCGGGCATCCTGGGCATCGAGGCGCTCCTCGACCGCAAGCCGAAGGCGCTCTCAGGCGGCGAGCGCCAGCGCGTGGCCGTCGGGCGGGCAATCGTCCGCAAGCCAAAGGTCTTCCTCTTCGACGAGCCGCTGTCGAACCTCGACGCCAAGCTGCGCGTGGAGATGCGCGCCGAGCTCAACAAGCTCCACCACCGCCTCGAAACCACCATGATCTACGTGACCCACGACCAGGTGGAGGCGATGACGCTGGGCGACCGCATCGCGGTGATGAAGGACGGCACGCTCCAGCAGGTGGCCCCGCCGCTCGAGATATACGACCGCCCGGCCAACCAGTTCGTGGCCGGCTTCATCGGCACCCCCCCGATGAACTTCCTCAAGGGCACGCTGGTGGCGCAGGACGGGGCGCTGTTCTTCGACGAGGGGTCGGCGCGCCTGCGCCTGCCCGAACGCTTCTGGCCGCTCCTGGCGAGGCGCGCGGGGCAGAAGGCCATCCTGGGCGTCCGCCCCGAAACGGTCACCGCGCAGCCCGACCCCGCGGCGGCCGGCCAGCAGAACACGCTTCGCGTGAAGATCAACGTCGTCGAGCCACTCGGCGACGAGATGCTGCTCTACCTCTCCACTCCGCGCCACGACCTGATTGCCAAGATGGACGCGCACCAGAGGGCCGAAGTGGGACAGGAGATGACGGTTGCGATCCAGGTGGCCCGCAGCCACGTGTTCGACCCGGACACCGGGGTGAACCTTACGGCGACGCCCGCAACGGCCAATGCCTGAGGGGCGGTCAAGGGGACAGCTCACCCTTGCCCGCCTTGCGGCTGTTTGGTCAAGAGTGGGACCGTCTCCCACTCTTTTTTTGGTACGGGGTGGACAATTGGACCAATGGCTGAGGGGATGAATGGATGGGTGGATGGGTGTCAGACAATCATCCATTCATCCACCCATCCAATCATCCCCTCTCGTTGCGGCCGACGGCCGCGTGAAGAGGAGTTGCATATTTGAATGGCGACCTGCTGAGGCTGGTGGACAGCATCCACCGCGATAAGGACATCGAGAAGGAGATCATCTTCGACGCGGTCGAGGATGCCCTCCTGTCGGCGGCGCGCAAGTTCTACGGCCCGAAGTCCGACATCGCGGTCTTCGTTGACCGCGAGAGCGGGAAGATCGAGGCCTACGACGGGAACGAGCCGATCGACGCGGTGGACATCGGGCGCATCGCGGCGCAGACCGCCAAGCAGGTGATCATCCAGAAGATACGCGACGCCGAGCAGGAGGCGATCTTCAAGGACTACGAGAGCCGCGTCAAGCAGATCGTCAGCGGCACCATCCAGCGCTTCGAGGGGAACCGCATCATCGTGAACCTCGGGCGCACCGAGGGCATCCTGCCGCGCGGCGAGCAGGTGGGCGAGGAGAACTACCGCATCGGCGACCGCATCAGGTGCTACCTGAAGGACGTGCGCCGCGAGGGGAGCAAGGTCCGCATCGTCCTCTCCCGCACCCAGGAGGACTTCATCCGCCGGCTCTTCGAGCTCGAGGTGCCCGAGATCGGCGAGCGGGTCATCGAGATCATGGCCATCGCGCGCGAGCCAGGCTACCGCACAAAGGTCGCCGTGGCCAGCGCCGACGCGAAGGTGGACTGCGTGGGCGCCTGCGTGGGCGTCCGAGGCTCACGCATCAAGAACATCGTCTCCGAGCTCAACGAGGAGAAGATCGACATCGTGCGGTGGAGCGACTCGCGCGACGTCTTCATCGCCAACGCCCTCAAGCCGGCCGAGGTGAAGGACGTGGTGGTGATCAACGAGCTCAACCGCGCGCGGGTGATAGTCACCGAGGAGGAACTCTCGCTCGCCATCGGCAAGCGCGGGCGCAACGTGCGCCTCGCCGCGAAGCTGTGCGACTGCGACATAGACGTGCTGAGCGAGGCCGAGGCCGAGCGGGAGCAGCAGGAGCTCGCCGCCGCCCTCGAGGGCCTCGAGGGCCTGCCCGACCGCTTCGCCGCGCGCCTCTTCCAGATGGGCTATTCGGTGGAGGACGTCGCCGAGGGCGCGGTCGCCTGGCGCGAGCGCTTCAGCATCGGCGAGGAGCTCTCCCAGCAAATCTACGCGCGCGCCAAGGTGGCCGCCGAGCAGATCGCCGCGGCCCGCGCCGCCGAGGAAGCCGCGGCCGCCGCAGCCGCCGAGAGCCAGGCCCAGGAGCAGCCCAGTGCCGAGCCAGCAGGCCCCGAAGAGGGGGCCGAGCCGCAGCCTGCGGAGGCGGAGGGCGCGGCCCCCGAACCGGCCGAGCAAGCCCCGGCGCAGGAGCCTGCCCCCGAAGCCGCCGAGCCGCCACCCCAGCAGCCACCACAGCAGGAGGGCGCCGAGGCGCCCTAGGAGATAAAGCTTGCGTATCCGGTTGCACGACCTCGCCAGAGAGCTGGGGGTCAAGAACAACGACCTCGTCGCCAAGTGCCTGGCGATGGGGATGAACGTCAAGTCGCACTCGAGCAGCATCGAGGCTGCGGCGGCGGCGCAGGTTCGCGCGGCCTACGGCAGGACGGCTCCCGCCGCGCCCCCCGCCCCGCCAGCGCCCGAGGCGGCAGCGCCACCCGCTCCACCGGAGCCCGAGCTCCCTCCCCTGCTCCCGCTCGGAGAGGAGCCCGGGAAGCCTCAAGCGCGCCCCAAGCCGGGCAAGCCGGGGCTCGGCGAGCCAGAGGAGTTCCCCGTTGGGCCGGGCGGGAAGGAGAAGTTCCACAAGCGCCCGGCGGAGCGCCCCCGCGGCGAGGCCGCCGAAATCGTCCGCCGAATTGAGCTCCCGCGCTACGACACCACCGTGCGTGAGTACGGCCCCCACGTGCGGGTGAAGGAGCGCCGTGCCGTCACCGGCGCTCCGCCGCGCCACCGCGTCCGCCGCCCGCAGCGCGACGAGCGGCGCGGCATGCCAGCCCGCCCCTACGTTCCGCCGCCCCCCGTCAAGCCCACCAGAATCGTCGTGGACTACCCGGTCACCATTCGCTCCCTCTCCCAGAGCGCCGGGGTCAAGGTGGACGAGTTGATGGCTGTCCTCGTCAAGAACAGCCTGATGGTCAACGTGAATGACGCGCTGGGCGATGACGTGGTGGCGATGCTGGGCTCGGCGCGCGGCCTCCAGATCGAGGTCAGGCGCGAGCGCAACCTCGAAGGCGAGCTGGCCATTGCCCAAGCCGCCCCCGACCGCCCCGAGGCCCTCAGGCCCCGCCCCCCCGTGGTCGCATTCCTCGGCCACGTGGACCACGGCAAGACCTCGCTGCTGGACGCCATCCGCAAGACCCGTGTGGCCGCGGGGGAGGCCGGCGGCATCACCCAGCACATCGGCGCCTACACCGTCACCCACGAGGGCCGCATCGTCACCTTCCTCGATACCCCCGGCCACGAGGCGTTCACCGCCATGCGCGCGCGCGGCGCTCAAGTGACCGACATCGTCGTCCTCGTCGTCGCCGCCGACGACGGCGTGATGCCTCAGACCGAGGAGGCCATCAACCACGCGCGGGCGGCGAACGTCCCCATCGTCGTCGCAGTCAACAAGGTTGACCTCCCCTCGGCAAACCCCCAGCGCGTCATGGAGCAGCTCTCCCACCGCGGCATCCTCCCCGTCCAGTGGGGCGGAAACGTCGAGGTCATGCTCGTCTCCGCAGTCACCGGCGCCGGCATCGCCGACCTGATCGAGACGCTGGCCCTCCAGGCCGAGGTCCTTGAGCTGAAGGCCGACCCCACCAAGCCGGCGCGCGGGGTGGTCCTGGACGCCAAGATTTCAGAGGGGCGTGGCCCAGTTGCGACCATCCTGGTGCGCGAGGGCACCCTGCGGCGCGGCGACGTGTTGCTCTGCGGGAGCGCCTTCGGGCGCGCGCGCAGCCTCCACGACCACCGCGGCCTCGCACTCGATGAAGCCGGGCCTTCCATCCCTGTCGAGATCGCCGGCCTGTCGAGCGTCCCCGCCGCGGGGGACGCGGCGGTGGTCCTCCCCGACTACGACACGGCCCGCCAGATCGCCGAGGCCCGCGCGCGCCGCGTCCGCGAGGCCAGCTTCGCCGAACGAAAACACGTCACACTCGAAAACCTCTTCGCCACCCTCAAGGACACCGGCCAGAAGGAGGTCCGCGTCATCCTCAAGGCCGACGTCCACGGCACCCTCGAGGTCATCCGCAAGGCCCTCGCCGACCTCGCCACCGCCGAGGTCCGCGTCAACCTCCTCCACTCCGCCGTCGGCGGCATCAACGACAGCGACGTCCTCCTCGCCGACGCCTCGGACGCCGTCATCATCGGCTTCAGCGTCGTCCCCGAGCCCTCCGCCCGCGCACTGGCCGAGAAGAAGGACATCGAGGTCCGCCTCTACAACGTCATCTACCACCTCACCGACGAGATGAAGGCGGCCATGGAGCGGCGCCTCGAGCCCGAGCGCCGACAGGTCGTCACCGGCCACGCCGAGGTCCGCAAGGTCTTCCGCATCACCAAGGTCGGAAACGTCGCCGGCTCCTACGTCACCGACGGCCGCATCACCCGCAGCAGCCTCCTGCGTCTCACCCGAAACAGCATCGTCGTCTACGAGGGAAAAGTCGCCTCCCTCCGCCACCAGAAGGACGACATCCGCGAGGCCGCCAACGGCCAGGAGTGCGGCATCCGCATCACCGACTTCGACGACGTCAAGGAGGGCGACATCATCGAAGCCTACGAAATCCAGGAAACCAAGCGAAAACTGTAGAACCGTCCACAGATTCCACAGATTCACACAGATAGAAGAACGAAAGAGGCATACCGGGCGAAGAAAGAACCGACCGGGGGCTGTATGTCTCTTGTCTTCACCCCGAGTGCCCTCTTCTCTTCATCTGTGTCAATCTGTGCTACAAACATGCAGAATCTTGTTTTCCGGAAAGATTTTTCCTCCGTGTTTGGTTGCGGCTTGCCGCGATGGGAAATCTGTGGACGGGTATCCTCACTCCCCAGGTTCCCAGACCCATGACCGTTGGCACTCTGACCATCAGGCTCATCATCCGCGACTCGCTTTCCCTCAAGGACAAGCGCCGCGTCCTCAAGAGCCTCAAGGACATCATCCGCAGCCGCCACAACGTCTCCGTCGCCGAAGTAGACCATCAGGACAACCGCCAGCAAGCCGTCCTCGGCATCGCCATGGTCGGCACCGACGCCCAGTACGTCGACGGCGGCCTCGCCAAAATCGTTGACCTCGTCCGCCTCCACCCCGTCGCACAACTTCTGGATTACGAGGTGGAGATATACTGAAGTGGATGGACGATTGGATGAATGGATGATTGGATGGCTGGACGAATGGGTGCATGGATGAATGGATGAATGAGAGAGTCGCCCTCTGACATCCATCCACCCATCCATTCATCCAGGTTCTTCTCTCCCATCCACCCATCCATTCATCCATTCATCCCCTCCTCAAACACGCGCAACCCCAGACCACGGAGTAACCTTCCCATGCCCAACCGCCGCGCCGCCCGGGTCGCCGAGCGCATCCGCCAGGACGTCAGCCTCTTCCTCCTCCGCGAGCTGCGCGACCCCAGGCTCGAGCTCGTCACCATCACCCGCGTCGAGGTCTCCGACGACCTCAAGCACGCCACCATCTACTACTCCGTCCTCGGCGGCGAAGGGCGGGAGCGTGCCGCTGAGCGCGGCCTGGCCAGCGCCCGCGGCCTCATCCGCTCCTACCTGGCCAAGGGCCTCAAGCTCCGCGAAGCCCCCGACGTCGCCTTCCAGTTCGACCCCTCCATCCAGAAGGCCATCGAGATCACCAGGCTCCTCGACCAGGTGGGCGCCGAGCTCCGCGGCCCCCAACCCCCCGAGCCCGAAGCCTAGCCTGATCCACCCATTGTTGAGGCTCACACGCACACACACCCACACACGGCGGCACCTCCGGCCAAGCGCCGCGCGACGCCGCTCCACGACACCGTAAGCTCTTGGCACATAGACGGTTACGCGGTCGCTCCCTGGCCCAAGCTCCGCTTGAGCGCTCCCTCCCGGCCCCATTGTTGAGGCTCCCTGACCCTCAACAATGGAGCCTGCGTGAGGGGGCAAAGCGAATGTTGGATTGGGAAGAGAAGAACCCGCGAGCCGGTCTCTGGCCATTCAGCATTCATCATTCATCATTCAACATTCATCATTCGCTTCCCATACGGGGAGGCCCTTGCCTTCGCCTTGTAGTGCGGGCTTTAGCCCGTCCTCCTCGGAGACGGCCTGAAGGCCGCACTACGAACCCTACCAACGTCCTTCTCGACAAGTGCGAAAAGCGCTTGACTCCGCCGCGAAAGGGAGTAGAATTAGCTCAGTTATACGCGATGGTGGCCGGTGGGCCTGTGCCGGGGGAACCCGGGCGCGTTGAGCCCCGGGAACAGTCATGGTGTTGCCCAGGTTTCTGGCGGCTGTCATGATGGGCGGCTTGGTGGGGGCGTGCGCCCTGGCCGCAGAGTCCCCAGAGCCGGCGCGTCCCACTACTCCCCGAAAGACGATTGACGAGGCGGTCTTCCCCAGGCTCAAGGCGCTGGGGATCGAGCCGGCCCAGCCGTGCGACGACGCGGTGTTCCTGCGGCGGGCCTACCTCGACCTCATCGGGACGCTGCCGACCCGCCAGGAGGTGAGGGCGTTCCTGCGCGACCCGGCGCCCGACAAGCGCCGGGCTCTCGTCGAACGCCTCCTCTCCCGCGAGGAGTTCGCCGACTACTGGGCGATGCGCTGGAGCGACCTGCTCCGCGTGAAGGCCGAGTTCCCAATCAACCTCTGGCCCAACGCGGCCAACGCCTACTATCGCTGGATACGGACGGCGGTGCGGGACAACCTGCCCTACGACCGCTTCGCCCGCGAACTCCTCACCGCCAGCGGCAGCAACTTCCGCGTGGGACAGGTGAACTTCTACCGCGCGCTCCAGAGCCGCGAGCCCCAGGCCATCGCCAAGTCCGTCGCGCTACTCCTCATGGGCAGCCGCACCGAGAAGTGGCCCAAGGACCGCCAGGAGGGCCTCGCCCCCTTCTTCTCTTATGTCGGCTACAAGAAAACCCTCGAGTGGAAAGAGGAGATCATCTACTTCGACTACGAGAAGGCGGCGAAGGAGCTAGCCTCAGCCGCGGCCAAGCCCGCGGTCTTCCCAGATGGCACCACTGCGAAGCTCACGGCGTCGAAGGACCCGCGCGAGGCCTTCGCCGACTGGCTGATTTCGCCTAAAAACCCCTGGTTCGCCCGCAACATCGTGAACCGCCTCTGGCACTGGCTCGTCGGGCGCGGCATCATCCACGAGCCCGACGACATCCGCCCCGACAACCCGCCATCCAACCCCGACCTCCTCGCACTCCTGGAGGAGGAGCTTGTCGTTTCACGATACGACCTCAAGCACCTCTGCCGGGTCATCGTGAACTCGCGGACGTATCAGCTCTCCTGCGTGCCCAAGAGCAACCACGCGGAGGCCCAGGCCAACTTCGCCTTCTACGCCATCCGCCGCCTCGACGCCGAGGTGCTCATTGACGCCCTGTGCCAGATCACCGGCACCACCGAGGAATACCTCAGCCGCATCCCCGAGCCGTTCACCTTCATCCCCGACGACCGCCGCTCCATCGCGCTCCCCGACGGCAGCATCTCCAGCCCGTTCCTCGACATGTTCGGCCGCCCGCCGCGCGACACCGGGATGGAGGACGAGCGCAACAACACCCCCTCCGCCGCCCAGCGGCTCCACATGTTGAACTCCAGCCACATCCGGCGTAAAATGGAACAGAGCAAGACGCTTCAGCCCTTCCTCACGGCCAGCAAGGGCGGCCGCGAGAGCGCCGCGACCGAACTCTATCTCACGATCCTCTCGCGCTTCCCCACGGAAGACGAGTTGGCCGTCTTGAAGGCATATGCCGACACACCCGAGCTCAAGGGCTCCGATGCCCTGATTGACCTTGCGTGGGCGCTGATCAACAGCGCCGAGTTCCTGTATCGGCATTGAGGTACTCCGTGAATCGGTGTGGGGATGAATGGATGATTGGATGGGTGGATGGATGTCAGAGCGATCGTCTCTTTCATTCATCCATTCATCCATACATCCATTCATCCCCTTCGGCCACGGCCACGGCCTGCATCAAGAAAGCGAGGTGACTGGATGAGGACGGAACGCGGTTCGGTCGTGGGGCAGGGGGGTGAGCTGTCCCGGCGCGAGGCGCTGCGCCGCGGCTTGGCTGGCGCAGGCGGGCTCCTGCTCGCCAACGGCCTGGCCAAGCCCGCCGCCGCCGCCATACCGCCCGCCAAGGCCAAGGCGGTCATCCAAATCTGGATGTGGGGCGGGCCGCCCCACCTCGATACCTTCGACCCCAAGCCCGACGCCGGCCGCGACTACTGCGGCCCGCTCGGAAGCCCCATCCGCACCAACGTGGACGGCATCAGGATCGGCGAGCTCCTCCCCCTCCTGGCCACCCAGGCCGAGAAGTACTCCATCATCCGCTCGATGACCCACGGGAACAACGGCCACGAGACCGCCGCGTACATGGTCCAGACCGGCCGCAACCCCGGCGGTCGCGAGGTCTACCCCAGCACGGGCGCCGTCGTCTCATATTTCAAGGGCTACAACGCCGGCTACAAGGGGCTCATCCCGCCCTACGTGGTCCTCACCGAGCCCCAGGGGCGCTTCTCGGAGTCCGGCTTCCTCGGCACCCGCTACAAGCCGTTCGTCACCGGCGGCGACCCGTCCAGGCCGGTCTTCCTCGTCGAAGGCGTGGCCGCGCCCGGCATCTCGCGCGAGCGACAGAAGGCCCGACGCGACCTGCTCCACAACCTCGACGCGCTGGGCCGCGCCCTGAAGGACGACCCGCGCCTCGACCCCTTCAAGAAGGGCGAAGAGCAGGCCTACGACCTCATCCTCGGCGAGGCGGGCATGGTGTTCAACCTCGCGGAGGAGGACCCCGCCCTCAGGCAGCAGTACGGCCTCAACCACTTCGGCCAGTCGTGCCTCGTCGCACGCCGCCTCGTCGAGCGCGGCATCCCATACGTCACCATCAACTACGGCGGGTGGGACACGCACAAGGAGAACTTCCAGGCGATGCGGCGGATGCTGCCGCAGCTCGACGCGGGCATGGCCACGCTGCTCCTCGACCTCAGCGAGCGCGGGCTGCTCGACAGCACAATCGTCTGGTGGAGCGGCGAGTTCGGCCGCACCCCCAAGGTCTCCTGGGAGTCCCCCTGGAACGGCGGCCGGCACCACTGGGGGCCGTGCTTCTCGGCGGTCGTCGCGGGCGGCGGCTTCAAGGGCGGATGCGTCGTCGGCGAGTCCGACGCCAAGGGCGAAGAGGTCAAGACCCGCCCCGTCTACCCGTGGGACTTCAACGCGAGCATCTACGAGCTGCTGGGCATAGACCCGCAGGCGTCGCTCCCGCACCCGCTCGGCCAGACCATCAAGGTGGTCCCCGGCGCCGACGAGGGCTACAAGGTCGGCGGGCGGCTGAGCGAGATTATGTGATTGCTGATTTCTGATTGCTGATTTCTGATTGCCGAGCACGATCGCCAGGGAGTTAGTGTGCATGCAGTGTGGGGGTGAAGGGACATGGGCTTGAAATCAGAAATCAGAAATCAGAAAACAGAAACTCTCCTTTTCGTTGTCCTTGCTGCCCTCCCCTGCGCGGCGGGCGAGCCCCACATCGGCTACCTCTATCCCGCCGGCGGCCAGCAGGGCACCGTGGTGCAGGTGACGGTCGGCGGACAGTACCTCGGCGGCACCGCCAGCGCGCACCTCACCGGCGACGGCGTCCACGTCGCCTTCCTCAAGCACACCCGCGCGCTCTCCCAGGGCACCCTCAACCAGTTGCGCGACAAGCTGGCCGAGGCCACGGTCCTCGAGCGCCGCCGCCAGGCCGCGCTCGACGAGGGCGACACGCGCCTCGCCGGCGGATTCCTCGTCCTCATCGCCAAGACCCACGACGAGTTCGAGAACCTCGCCTTCAAGCTCGGCATCGAGGACTCCAGCCCCCGCGGCCTCGCCGAGCTCAACCGACGCCTCTCCGACCCCAAGCGCCAGCTCAACCCCCAGATCGAGGAAACCGTCACCCTCCGCCTCACCATCTCCCCAGGCGCGCCGCCGGGCGAACGCGAGCTCCGCCTGAGGACCGGCGGCGGCTTCACCAACCCGCTCTTCTTCCACGTCGGCCAGTGCCGCGAATACATGGAGAAGGAGCCCAACGACCGCACGCCCGACGCCGAGGTCCTCACAGAGACCATCGCCGACATCGAGTTCGCAGGCATGGGCTCCCTCCCCATCATCCTCAACGGCCAGGTGATGCCGGGCGACGTTGACCGCTTCCGCTTCTCCATCAAGAAGGGCACACGCCTCGTCGCCGCCGTCAGCGCCCGCTCACTCGTCCCATACCTCGCCGACGCCGTGCCAGGCTGGTTCCAGGCCACGCTGCGGCTCCTCGACGCACGCGGCACCGAGCTCGCCTTCTGCGACGACTTCCGCTTCCACCCAGACCCCATCATCTACTACGAAATCCCCAAGGGAGGCGACTACATCCTCGAAATCTACGACGCCATCTACCGCGGCCGCGAGGACTTCGTCTACCGCATCACCGTCGGCGACCTGCCCCTCATCACAAGCGTCTTCCCCCTCGGCGCCAAGGCCGGCTCCAAAACCTCTGTCGCACTCGACGGCTGGAACCTCCCCACTAACGCCCTCACCCTGGACGCCGAGAAGCAGGCGCCTGGCTCCGTCCCACTCACCGTCTCCAAGGAGAAGCGCGTCTCCAACGCCGTCACCTTCCCCCTCGACGCCCTGCCCGAGTGCCTCGAGGCCGAGCCCAACAGCGAGCCGCCCAAGGCCCAACAGGTCCAGCTCCCGATCATCGTCAACGGGCGGATAGACGCCCCGGGCGACTGGGACCTCTTCCGCTTCCAGGGCCGCGCCGGCGACCAGGTCGTCGCCGAAGTCGTCGCACGACGCCTCGGCTCCCCGCTCGACTCCCTCCTCAAGCTCACCGACGCCAGCGGCAAGGAGCTCGCCATCAACGACGACTGGGAGGACAAGGCCGCCGGACTCACCACCCACCACTCCGACTCCTTCCTCCTCGCCAAGCTCCCAGCCGATGGCGTCTACACCGTCCACGTCGGCGACACCCAGCGCCAGGGCGGCGCCGCACACGCCTACCGCCTCCGCATCAGCACTGCAGAGCCCGACTTCCAGCTCCGCGTCGTCCCCTCCGCCATCAACATCCGACCAGGCGTCAACCACCCCATCGCCGTCTACGCCCTGCGCAGGGACGGCTTCTCCGGGGCCATCGCCCTGCGGCTGAAGGACATGCCGGACGGCTTCGCCCTCGGCGGCGCCTGCATCCCCGCCAACCAGGAGAGCGTCCGCCTCACCCTCACACTCCCGCCCACCGCGCCGGCCAAGCCGATGCCGATGCGGCTCGAAGGCTGCGCCACCATCGCCGGCGCCGAGGTCTCCCGCACCGCCGTCCCCGCCGACGACATGATGCAGGCATTCGCCTACCACCACCTCGTGGCCTCGCGGGACGGCATCCTCAACGTCCTCGGCGGACGGGGTTCGGCCCCCCCCGTCAAGCCCCTCGCCGAAGGCCCCGTCAAGCTCCCCGCCGGCGGCACAGGCCGCGCCCAGCTCTCCGTCCCCAAGGGCGACCTCGCCAAGGAACTGCGCATCGAGCTCGACGACCCCCCCAAAGGCTTCGCCATCAAAGAGCTCGTCCCCGAAGGCGACGACAAGGTCGCCCTCGTCCTCGCCGTAGATGCCAAGGAAGCCAAGCCTGGCCTGGCCGGCAACCTCATCCTCAACGCCTTCCAGGAGACCCCCATCAAGAGCGCCGACGGCAAGACCCAGACCGGCACCCGCCGCACCGCCCTCGGCACCCTCACCGCCCTTCCCTTCGAAGTCACCGCCCCCCCCCCCCCCCCCCCCCCCCCCCCGAAGTCCCCCAAAAACTGACCTCCCCGCCCACCCTCCGCCACCCGGGCGCAATACACCGCTCCCCCGTAATCCGCCCCTTGCCGGGGTGCGATAGCGCATAGGGGCGCCCCCAGGGGTTCTGTCCCGCGGGGGCGGCGAGCGTCCTATGTCCGTGGCGTGCTCTCATTCCCACATTCTCAAGAATGCAGGAACCGCGGCGCGGTGAGTATGGCCCCCAATCCTGGTGACGGTCTGGGGCTCCGAAGCTCCGAACGGAGCGTACTATATCGGCCCAGGGCGAAGCCCTGGTCTTTGCCCACATCTCTGAGAGGGGCGCTGCCAGCCCCGTCAGGGGCGTCAGAGGGTAGCCCACGGCGTAAGCCGTGGGATCACAGCGCCCCCACGGACCAGCCCCGTAGGGGCGGCAGAAACCGCGCCCTCAGGGCTTCTGCCGCCCCTACGGGGCTGTGAACGTTGTCGCCACCCGGACCCACGGCTTACGCCGTGGGCTACCCTCTGCCGCCCGCCCTTGGCGGGCTGCGGAGCCCGAGGTGTGGGCAAAGATCAGGGCGAAGCCCTGGGAATAGCGGGCCGCCCCGGTCTAGCCCTCTAGGGGCGTGCTAACCAGCGAGGGCAGACGGTGCCGCCCGTGCCCCGTAGCACGCCCCTTCAGGGCTAGCCCACGCACGGCCCCGCTTCCCAGGGCTTCGCCCTGGGCTGATATAGCGCGCCCCTGTCGGGGCGCCCGATCGGTCCACCAGAATTGGGGGCCATACTCCGGCGCGGTTCGCGCAGCGGCCGCGGGCAGGGGCGCACCCAGGGGGTCTGTCCCGCGGGGGCGGCGAGCGCCCTATGTCCGTGGCTTGCTCTCATTCCCACATTCTCAAGAATGTGAGAATGACGGCGCGGCACGCGCAGCAGGCATGGTCAGGCGCGCACGCAACGGAGCTGTCGCGGGGAAGGGCGTGGCGAGGTTCCTCCGGGCGCGGTCTGATCTCATTCTCACATTCTGAAGAATGTGAGAATGACGGCGCGGCACGCGCAGCAGGCATGGTCAGGCGCGCACGCAACGGAGCCGTCGCGGGGAAGGGCGTGGCGAGGCTGCTCTGGGCGTCTCTGATCTCATTCTCACATTCTCAAGAAAGTGAGAATGACGGCGCGGCACGCGCAGCAGGCATGGTCAGGCGCGCACGCAACGGAGCTGTCGCGGGGAAGGGCGTGGCGAGGTTCCTCCGGGCGCGGTCTGCTCTCATTCTCACATTCTGAAGAATGTGAGAATGACGGCGCGGCACGCGCAGCAGGCATGGTCAGGCGCGCACGCAACGGAGCCGTCACGGGGAAGGGCATGGCGAGGCTGCTCTGGGCGTCTCTGATCTCATTCTCACATTCTGAAGAATGTGAGAATGACGGCGCGCGCCCCCGGCACGGCTAGGGGCACATCCAAGGGAGCTCTCCCGTGGGGCCGGCGAGGGACCTTTGGCCGTGGCTTGCTCTCATTCTCACATTGAATGGCACTAACTTAGGCTGTTGGCGCGGCCGGAGCCCCCGCAGGGGGCGGCAGCTCACTAGCCACGGGCGTAAGCCCGTGGGACGCGGTTTTACCCCTTCCTAAGCCCCCGCAGGGGGCGGCAGAAGCCCTGATTCGCTCGCGTCCCGTGGTTCCTGCCGCCCCCTGCGGGGGCTGGCATAGGGGTATCCTCCCTGCCCACGGGCTCACGCCCGTGGCTACCGGCCTGCCGCCCTGCGGGCTGGCATGCACCCTTAAGTCAGTGACATTCATTCTCACATCTTCTCAAGAATGTGAGAATGACGGCGGGGCAGGCGCCTCCGGCGCGGGGACCCGGCGCCCGCACCCTACCCTCTCCCAGAAGGAGAGGGAAGAGGCCAACCTGGGCGGCGTACGCGCGCAAGTGCGCTATTGCCCCCCTGCCGAGTTTCCTTGACATGCCGTCCCTACCCTCGGCGACCACGGCTGCCGCTGAAGCACCCCCTTCGCAGTGTTGATATGGGGGGCTTCTCCTGTTCGCTCGCTCCGCTGGGATGCAAAGCGGCGACTTCGTCGCCGCACTCCATAGCGCTCCGCTCACCGAAACGGGAGGAATGTGGAGTGCGGCATCCCTTCGGCTCCGCTCAGGGCAGGCTCCGATGCCGCTTTCCATGCTAGCGGAGCGGAAGCGCGGCCTCGCTTGCGTCTGCGTCGCAGCGGCAACCAGCCCCCTTGCCGAGTGTGGCCCCTAGCTGTGGTAGGAGGGACCTCGGACGACGTGCGGCAGCCAGTGGAGTGCGGTCGCTTGAGACCGCTGTGGACTGCCGAAGCGCTCGGCACGACGCGACCCATCGCCCCGTGGGTCACATCCGCCAGCCAGGCTGAGGGCTCTTCCGGGCAGGCCCCGCAGAAGCCCACAGCGGCGTCGAGCCGCCGCACTCCCACGGGCTGTCGCATGTGACTGATCGCCTGGATGAACATGGGCGTTCGGGGCGTGTTTCAGCCGGCACTTTGGCTGGGGGCCACAGTCCCCCTTGCCGGGTTTCCTTGACATGCCATCCGACCTCGGCTACCATAGCCGCGGCCGAAGCGATCATCCTCTGGTCTTCGTGCTCTGGGGGCTTCAGCCCGCGGCCGAACGAGACGCAAGTCCTGCCGCCCGATGGTCCGGTCATTCACCTGCGCCTATCAGGAGTCAACAGCGATGGTGACTGGGCAGGCCAACTGGCAGGTCTACAGGGGGTGGCCTTTCGACGAGGCTGAGGCGAGGCGGCGGCAGGAGGAGACTGCCAGGGCGCTCGGCGTGGGGGTGGAGCAGGACATTGACTTGGGCAAGGGGGTGAAGATGAGGCTCGTCCTCATCCCCGCGGGCGAGTTCCTGATGGGCAGCCCGCCCACGGCCAGCCCCGAGGAACTCGCCAGGAAGTGGGGGGGCGATGTGGAGTGGTTCCGGCCCGAGTTCCCGCAGCACCGTGTCACGATTCCCAAGCCCTTCTGGCTCGGCAAGTTCCCTGTCACACAGGAGCAATGGGAAGCGGCGATGGGGTACAACCCGAGTCGCTCGGCCGGCAGCCCCCGGAACCCCGTGGGGCAAGTGGTTTGGCAGCGCTGCCAGAACTTGGTGCGGAAGCTCGCCGCGACGCTGGGGAAGGCTTTCCGGCTGCCATCGGAGGCCGAATGGGAGTACGCCTGCCGTGCGGGAGCCCTAACGGAGTTCTGCTTCGGGGACGATGCGGCGAAGCTGGAAGCCTACGCCTGGTTTGGTGAAGCCACTGGCTCAATACATCCCGTGGGCGAGAGGCGACCCAACGCCTGGGGCCTGCACGACATCCACGGAAATGTCTGGGAGTGGTGCGAGGACGCCTGGCACCCCGACTACCAGGGTGCGCCGGACGATGGCTCCGCCTGGCTGGCTGGCGGGGACCAGAGCTTTCGCGTGGTCCGCGGCGGCTCCTGGAACACCGACCCGAGGTACTGTCGCGCTGCGCGCCGGCGCAGGAGCAACCCGGCGAGCGAGTGGAGCGACGTCGGGGTTCGGGTGGTCCTGCGAGACTTCTGAGTTCCGCTTGCCGTTTCTCTGTCTTACCGTTTTCGTCCTGTCCCTTGTCCCCGCGCGGCGGGAGGGCGACGCTCCCGCGGAGCCGCGGCTTGCCCGCGCGCGCGGTTCGGCAGGAGCCTCACCCTCCCATCGTGGGCTCAAGGGGGCTCAGCTTTCGAGGAGGCGGACGAGGGGGCAGCGGGTGCAGGTGGCGGTCTCGGAGTCGCAGAAGTCGGCGTAGAGCTGGTAGAGGCCCTGCTGGCGGCGGGCGCTGCGAAGGAGCTTGACGTCGCTCTCCTCCCTGCCGAAGACGCGCAGGGACATGAACCTTGTGATGCTGGTGCTGGGGAGCTTGGGGTAGGCGGCGAAGAGCTGGTGGAGGAGCTCCTCGAAGGGACGGTCGGCGTCGCGGCGGGCCTGGTAGAGGAGGGCGGGGAGGAGCTCGTCCACGATGATCGTGTCGGCGCGGTCGGCGCCGACGAGGCGCATGGGGTGGGGCATCGGCTTGGCGGTGAAGTGGGTCATCGTGTCCCAGAACGGGTCGCTGAGGGAGAGGAAGAAGTCGAGGAGTTGTGCTCGGCGGACTTTGAGTTCGCGGGGGGCGAGGCGTCCGGCGGCCGGGCCAATGGCCTGGCGGATGGCTTCCTGGAGGCCGTTCTCGATTGCCCGCGTGGCGACGCGGGCGAGTGCTGCGACGCGGCGGGTGGGGAAGTTGGGGGGGCGTGTGCCGTCGAAGGCCCACTGGGCGGGGTCGAGGGCGTCGTCGGCGAGGCCAGCGCCCAGTCCGCTCCAGAGCGCGCGAAGCTGGCGGATGTGCTCGCGGACCGCGTCGTCCGCCGATGGTGGCACAGGCGTCCCGCCTGTGCCTGACACAGGCAAGATGCCTGTGCCACCACTGTTGCCGGCGGGGAGGAGGCCGGAGACGCCGAAGAGGAGGGCCTCCACTGCCAGGGACATTTCGGATTTCGGATTTCGGATTTCGGATTGCGATCTGGAATCTGGAATGTGGAATCTGGGATTCGCCGCGAGGCGCTCGCGGAGCGAGGCGAGGGGGAGTCGGCGGGCGAGTTCGAGGGCGGGGGCCTTGTTGCGCTTGTAGCCGAGGCCCTCGGCGATGGCCTCGTAGAGGAGCTGGTCGTCGTCGCCGGAGGCGCGGGCGGCGTGGCGGCGGGCCTTGTCGGCGATGCGTTGGTCCCCCGCGTGGCCGAGGAACTGGGCGAGCCATTCGATGGTGACTTTGCCCTCTTCGAGGAGCTTGTGGCAGCGCCCCGCGCTGGCGGCGCCGGCCTCGGGGTATTCGCCGGGGTCCACCGTGTCCACAAGCTCGGCCAGGGGGGTGCGAAGGTAGGGCTCGAGGGTGAGCTGAGGGACGGTGGCGCCGGCGGCGGTGCGGACGGAGGAATTGCCGAGGTCGTT
>VGYW01000004.1 GCA_016872875.1 Planctomycetota bacterium
GTGGAACCGAGGTGTCTGGATGCTATGGTGGACAGGAAGACTACCTGGTACATCCCTCTCGATGGCAAGACACTCGCCCCGCGTGTCCAGGAACGCCTCCGCCGCGCGAAGGATGCCCTGTCGGCGATGCAGAAGGGGGGACGCGGCCCTTTTCTCCATGACTGGCAGGTCGTCGGCCCCTTCGCCGTGAAGGATGACGAACGGCTCTGGGCGGGCGTCAAGGCCACCTGGCCGCCTGAGCAGGGCGTTGACCTCAAGGCGACCTACACGGGGATGAACCGCGTGGACGGCAAGGAGGTCGAGGTGCCAGTTCGCTGGCAGCGGGTGCTCAAGCCCGGCCAGCCGGCATTGGGGCCGGGGCCGGTGAGCCTGGCGGAGCTGATGGCGCCCACACGGGGCGCGTGCGCCTTCGCCTACACCAGGATCGTCTCCGACCGCGACCGCGAGGTCACGCTCTACACCGGCAGCGACCAGTGCCTCGCCCTCTGGCTCAACGGCCAGAAGGTCCTCGACCGCACCCTCTACCGTGCCGCCGAGCCCGACCAGGACAAGACCAAGGTCGCCCTCAAGAAGGGCGAGAACACCCTTCTTCTTCGCTCCATCGGCGGCTGGGAGGGCTGGGCCTTCTACTTCCGCCTGGGCGACGACTACGGCTTCCCCGTCACCGATGGCCTGAGCTATGCGGCGTCCGCGGAGCAATGAGGAAGGGCTTGAAGCAACGCTCCGGGCCGCGGTATAATACGCTTGGGAGCGCGGCCACTGGTTACTGACTGGAGGCTGAGCGATGAAGCCAAGAGTTTATGTCGAGACGTCAGTAATCAGTTACCTGACTGCCAAGCCGTCAAGGGACGTCATCGTCCTCGCGCACCAGCAGATCACGCGGGAATGGTGGGAGCGAGATCGCGACAGGTTCGACCTCTATATCTCGCAGGTGGTCATCCGCGAAGCAAGCGCCGGAGATCCCGAAGCGGCTCAGGAGCGCCTGGAGGCGAGTAAGGGCATCCCCCTGTTGGACATCACAGATGCCGCGACCGCGCTTGGCAAGGCTCTTACCGATAGAGGGGTCATCCCTGTCGCTCACACCGAGGATGCCCTCCACATCGCGGTTGCCACCGTTCATGGCATGGACTACCTGGTGACGTGGAACTGTGCGCACATCGCGAATGCCCAATTGCGCGCCGCGGTGGAGAAAGTCTGCACCGAGCACGGGTTTCGCCTTCCCATCATCTGTACTCCGGAGGAACTGACAGGAGGTTTGGGCCATGTGGAAGGACCCAATCGTTGAGGAAGTCCGTCGGGTTCGCCAGGCGCACGCCGCCAAGTTCAACTATGATCTCGACGCGATCGTGCGCGACTTGCGGGAGGAGCAGGCGAAGAGCGGGCGAAAGGTCGTCTCCTTTCCGCCCAAACGCCCAATCCGGCGCCCGGAACCGGTAGCCAGGTAGCGCTCTCGTTACTTCAACAGAGTCAGGACAGGCGCACGACTTTGGGCCAGGCCAGACGGCGGCTCCCCACCTACTGCGTTCGCCAGCACCGCGGCAAGCCGGTGGTGATGCGGGACGGCAGGCCGATTCCTGCCTTCTGCTACAACTACTGCGGGGCGATGGAGTGGAAGGGGGCGCGGGAGATCATCGCTAAGTTCGCTGCCAACGGCTGCAAGGTCTTCATGGTGCCAGTCCGCGGCGGGGTGGAGAACGACTACTGGACGACGCCGTTCTGGACCGATGATGGCGTGTTTCCCGACGTGTCGGCGGACGAGGCCGAGTACTTCGTGGGCGAGATGGTTCACGAGGTGCTCAAGGCCGTGCCCGACGCGCTGCTCTGGGTGCGCTTCGGGAGCAGCCCGCCCAAGCGCTGGCGCGAGAAGCACCCCGGCGACCTGCTCTTGAACAGCTTCGGCAAGGTCTACGACGAAGCGTCGCTCGCCTCCGAGAGCTACAACACCCAGCTCGCCCGCTTCATCGAGAACACCGTCCGCTTCTGCGAGCGCCAGCCCTGGGGCGAGCGGGTCATCGGCTACCTGGTCTACCCCCTCGGCGAGGGCACGACCCAGCTCACCTGCGACGGCTATCTCTTCGACCGCAGCCCCGCGATGCAGAAGGGCTTTCGCGAATATCTGGCTCGGAAACACCGAGCCGATTCGCTCGATTCGCTCGATTCGCTCGATTCAATCGACTCAATCGATTCGCAGGTTCCCGACGACCGCGACTTCCACGAGCGCGGCAAGACCCGCCACGCCGAGGTCTCGACCGATGGCAAGAAGATCGAGCGCATCCCCCGCCGCCTCCACTGGCCCGAGCCCCAGGAAACCGCCGCCGAGCGCGACTATTGCCTCTACATGCGCGAGCTGACGGGCCGCAACTTCCGCACCATCCTCGCCGCCGTCAAGCGCGCCGCGCCGAGCAAGCTCGCCGGCATTGACGCCTTCAAGCAGACCCTCCTCGGCTGGCCCCTCGTCGCCCGCTGGGTCGGCGACTACCAGACACACGGCGGCGCCATGCACCCGGTCAGCGGCGCATTCGCCCTGGCCGAACTCCTCGACCTCCCCGACCTCGACGTCGTCGTGACCCCACACGACTACCTTCACCGCGGCATGGGCTTCGGCTACGAGGGCGAGGGCATCGGCGACTCCGTCGTCGCCCACGGCAAGCTCTTCTTCGTCGAGGAAGACCAGCGCACGTTATCCCTTTCCGAAGCTGGCCGCTGGAACTACCTGAAAGACATGAAAGAGGCGAGGGCGGGGCTGTGGCGCAACCTCGGCTCCTCGCTCTCACGCGGCTACAACACCTATCCGATGGACGTCTGCGGCCCGAGCTTTTTCATGGACGACGGCATCCAGGAGGTCCTCGCCGCCCGCCGCATCGTCCACGAGGCCGCCCTCGACTGGCCCCGCCGCGAGGTGCCCTGCTTCGTGATGGTGGTGGACGACTCAAGCGTTATCCACGAGGACTTCACGATCGGCTACCAGTACCTTGCCGTCATCCACCAGCGGCTCTACGGCCTGTCGAGATGCGGCGTGCCCTTCCGCCTTCACCTGTTCGAGGACCTCGCGCGCGACGACTTCCCCTCCTGCCACAAGGTCTTCCTCTTCCCGAACCTGTTTTGCGTGACACCCGAACGGCTGGAGCTGTTGCGGCGCAAGGTGTTCCGCAACGGCAACGTCGCCATCTTCGGCCCCGCGAGCGGCATCACAGATGGCCGCCGCCTCTCCGCCGAAACCGCCACTGAGCTGACAGGTATCCCGCTGGAGCTCGTCCGCAAAGAATCCCCCCGCTTCGTCACCATTGACCGCTTCGACCATCCCATCACCAACTCGTTCGCCTCGCGGCTCGACTACGGCGATTCGCTCCCCTACGGCCCGCTCCTCGTCCCTCAGGAGCACCCCCACGTGAAACGCCTCGGCGGCATCCAGTGGCCCACGGCACGCGACGGGGCGGGGCTGGTCATTCGCCAGATGAAGGGCTGGACATCCGTCTTCACCTGCGCCATGCCGCTGCCCGCGCCCCTGCTCCGCGAGCTGGCACGCTACAGCGGCACCCACGTCTACAGCGAGTCGGACGACGACCTCGTCTTCGCCGACTCCTGCACCCTCGCCGTCCACTCCGTCCGCCCCGGCCGGCGGACCATCAAGCTGCCGAAGCCCTCAACCGTCTGGGACCTCATCGCCCGCCGGAAGCTCGGCGAGGGCCTGACGGAACTGCGGATCTGGGTTGACCCGCCCCAGACAAAGCTATACTATCTTGGGCGAGGCGATCCATTGAAGGAGGCGAGACGATGGGCTTCCCGGAAAACCTGACGCGGCGCGGATTCCTTGCCACGGCGGGGGCGCTGGCCGTGGTGCCCAGAAACGCCCTGGGCGGCGAGGCGACACCCCCCAGCGACACGGTGACGGGCGCGCTTATCGGGAATGGCGGCCAGGGCAAGGGCTCCTGGGGCGCAATGGGCATCAGGGGCTGCCGCCTCCTCGCCATCTGCGACGTTGACTACAAGCGGGTCGTGGCGGACCCCAAGGCATTCAAGATGCCACCCGAGGAAGCGGAGAAGGTGGCCAAGGTCACCGACTTCCGCCGGCTGATGGAGATGAAGGACCTCGACGTGGTGTGCATCGCCACGCCGCCCCACTGGCACGCCCTCATCTGCATCGCCGCGGCGCAGGCGGGCAAGGACATCTTCTGCGAGAAGCCGATGACCAAGTTCATCGCCGAGGGCCGGGCGGTCGTCAATGCCGTCAAGCGCTACGGCGTCGTCTTCCAGATCGGCACGTTCGGACGCTACGGCCAAGCGAGGGCCGGCCCCTCCCTCGAGAACCACAAGCTCATCAAGCACGGCCTCCTCAAGGAGCTCAGGGGCGTGGTCCAGCGCGGCACCGTGCCCATGCGGGTCGGGCGGGTGAACCTCGCGCCGCAGCCGGTGCCGGCGAACCTGGACTATGACCTTTGGCTCGGCCCCGCGCCCTTCAAGCCCTACAACGCAGCGCGGGTGCACTACAGCAACCGCTTCTACTGGGACTACGAGGGGGGCGACCTGACGAACTTCGGCGCACACAGGGTTGACCCGTTCACCTGGACGTTTGCCAAGGATGACACGGCGCCCGTGGCGGCCGAGCCCCACGCCCCGCCCGCCCACGACGACGCCGTCGGACCCTGGGGCTGGGTCGAGCTCACCTACGCCGACGGCCTCAGGTTCATCATCGAGAGCGGCAAGTGGGGCAACAAGTACGACCGCCCCGCCCCGCGCCAGACAGTCACCGCCAAGGACCTTGACGACGAAGGCCGCAAGAAGCTCGCCGAGTTGCCAAACCCCGAGCCGCTCGTGAGCTTCGCCGAAGCCATCAGGACCCGCAAGCAGGCCGGCGGCAACGCCGAGGCCGCCCACCGCGGCGTGACCGCGCTCCACCTCGCCAACATCGCCATCCGCGTCGGACGCAGGGTCCGCTTCGACCCCGTCAAGGAGCAGATCGTCGGCGACGAGGCGGCCAACCGCCTCGTTGACCAGCCCATGCGCGAGCCCTGGCACCTGCCGGAACCCCGAACGGCGCAACCCGCGGTCCGTGGGCCGTAGCCAGTGAAGTAAAGCGCCACGCCTCTCTCAACACAATCCCTCAACTTCAGGTGGCGCCCCTCACTCCGTTCGGTTGTCGCGCCCGCGCATGCCTGGAAAGTGCTGCTCAGGGCCTATTCCGCGCAAGCCGGTTCTAACGGCACGGTGTCTGCATACTACCCGTAGCGTTCAACGGAAATCAATCCACAAACTGTAGAGTTTGTCAGTCTCGTCAGTCTTGTCGGTCCACAACGTACTCCCCCCGGCGATGCTCCGGCAACACCCCTACCTGCACCCGTTCCTGTGTTCGTCTCTGGCGCGTGGCGCGCATACCACTCATGTTGTCATGTTGCGAGAAGTCAACATACCGGTCACGGACACAAGCGCTGTGGCAGTGCTCTTTGTCTGGCCGCCGCATCTGCCCGAAGCCAGGTCGCCCTCACCTTTTCCTTCGTAAGGCTATGTGTGACAAGCACTTGCGTCGAACAGTCGCTCACGGGTTCCCCACGCGCCGCAGAGCCATCGCCCGTTCGCTCGGCAGTGGCCCCTCACGTTCCAGCGCCGCGGAGAGGGTCTCGAACTCCGCATCGCCCATGTCGGGAACTCCCACGCGCGCTCCTGCTGCGCGATTCACTGTTCGCGGCTCCCGCTGAGGCTCGCATCCCTGCTGCCGAGCTTGGCGGCGGCTTCGCCGGCCAGGGCGTAGAGCCGTTCCAGACGCTCCTGGCCGCCGGCGAAGAGGAGCCAACTGGTCCGCCCGAGGAGCACGGCTCGGGTGCGGTCATCGAGGAGCTGCTGGGCGCGCTGGGCAAGGCCGTCGCCAAGCCTGGCGCGCAGGGCGGGGTCAAGGAGGGCCTTCTCGAGGAAGATGCGGGCCTCGAGGTCCTGCGCCCCTTCGCGGAGCATCTCGAAGCGGACGGTGGCCAGCGCGCCCTGCGGCCCAGGGGCCAGGATGTAGGGCGTCGAGTTGCCCACGTAGAGCTGTCCCCAGTTGCTCTGGGGATAGCGGCCTAGGAGGTTGAGGCTGCGGCTGTAGGTGCTGCGCAGCGGGTCGGTGGGCGCAAGGACGTCCCAGAAGTCGGCTCCCACGCGTCCGAGGCCGCGGAGGCCGGCCGCGGCCATCCCCTCCAGGGCCACGCGGTGCTGGACGAGTGGCGAGAAGGTTCGCATGGCCATCACCGTGCTGCTCCCCTCGCGTGGGAAGGTGGTGCGCAGGAACTCGGCCTTCCAACCATAGAGCCGCTTCTGGGCGGGGTCGGGCGCGATGGGCGAGCCCCAAACGTCCGCCAGGTAGCCCACGGGCTGGCCGAAGAGCTTGGAGGTCTGGGCGTGGGCCTGGACCACCCACTTGGCCTCGGGGGCCACGGCCCGCAGGTCCTCCACGGCGTCCTTGTTCGGCTGCGAGTCGCCGGCCACGCCGACCATGAGCGAGCCCTCCAGGCCGCGCTTCTTCAGCATGTCACGCATCCCGTCGAAGACCGGCCGCCAGAACTCTCTGACCTCCGACGTGCCCCACTTCGGCCCCACGGCTTCCTCCAGCTTGCCCGTGGCGGGGTCCACCACCGTGTAGGGCATGCCCTGGCTCTCCGGGGACACCCTGCCCCCGTAGTTGGAGCCCGTGAACGGCTCCCAGCAGTAGAGGCAGACCACGGGCACCTTGCCCAGGTGCCTGACGGCGAGGTCCAGGTATTTCTCCGCGATGCTCAGGTCGGGCTTCGGCGGGCCGTTCGGCTGCTTGGCCCATCGGACCATCGCGTGCTCGTTGCCGTAGTGCGTGCGGCGAAGGGCCGTGATGAAAACGTCGTCGGCGCCCGCCTGGCCCATCAACTCGAACGATCTCTCCAGGAGCCGCCAGTGCTCTGGCGACCAGAGGGGCACCTTGTAGCGCAGGGCCACGGACTCCGGCGACTGGGTGAGGCCGACGTGGCTGGCGAAGTCCTTTGGCTCCGCCAGGGTCCAGTCTGCGACGCGCAGCTCGATAGGCACCACAACAGGTTTGGCGCTCTCGACGGATATGGTCAGGGTGCCCCTGTAGTCGCCCGGCTTCGCGTCGCGCGGCACCTTCACAGTGACCCAGACCGGCATGACAGCGCCGCCGCCCTTGTCGGGCGCGATCTCCGCTGGCGGCTCGGGCACCAGGACCTCGAAGGGCTGGCCGTTCTCCCTGTCCGCCAGGGCGTAGCGCACCTGAACGGCGGAGGCGGGAATCGTGCCCGGCCCGGCGAGGTCGCCTGCGATGGCCTTGAGGCCCCGCAGCGGCTCCGGCGAGCCGACGGCGACGGCGCCGGAGAAGGCGCCGTTCCGCGCGCCGAACAGCCGAATCGGCCTCAGCGGCTCGCACGGGTCGCCGTAGTCGCTTGCCTTCGTCCGCCGGGCCACGTCCTGGTTCCACACCTGGACCCCCGAGGGCCGAGCGATGTTCGGGGCCACACCCGGGCCTGCGACGAGCTCCACACGCGTGACGCCCACCGGCACCCAGTTGATGTCGTAGCCCTTGGCCCCGCGGCCCTGGCCGATGATGGCTTCGTGGTAGGGCGCACGGTGGGCCTCGATGGCCAGGACGTTCACGCCCTTGCGGAGGAGCCTGGCGGGGACGGCCACGTCGGTGAGCTTGCGGATGCGCTTCTGGAGCTGCGCGTGGCACTTCACGGGGTCGCCGAAGCCCCAACTGATGAGCTTGCCGTCCTCCTTGACGAAGACTTCCTTCGGGTAGTCCTCGGCAAGCGCCTCGATGCCCTTGGCCCTCTCGGCATCGGGGACGTGGGCGCGGGCAAACTCCTGGCCGTTCAGGTAGGCCACGATGCCGCCGCGATAAGCGAGCGCGAGCTTCATGCCTGCCCTGAGCGGAGCCGAAGGGTCTCCCGCCGCCGCGGGGTCAGTCACCAGGAACCTGCCGCGGAGGCAGATGGCGGCCAGGGTGGGATAGGCGCCCTCGAAGAAGAGGTAGCCCGCGTCCTCCACCTCCCTGCAATAGGCGTGGCCGTGGTGGCTGGGGAAGAAGGGGCCGGGCGAGCGCGTCCACGCCCGGTCATCGAAATCAGGAGCCGTCCAGTTCGCCGGCGGCGCGGGGGTTTCCACGGCGGGCATCAGCTCCTTCCCGCCGTCGGCGAGCATCCAGACGCCGCTGTAGCCGTGGAGGAGGAGTTCCTTGATCTCCCCTCCAACCCGCAGGGCGGGCCTGCGGGTGACGAAGTAGCACCGCCACGAGCTCTGGTTGCTCAGGATGGGCTTGGTGAACTCAGCGCCGCGGGCCGCGGCAACCGTGAGCCAGAGAAAGGCAACGAGCCACCTGCACAACCGCCCGTCGGTCACGATGCGCTCCTTTGCGGGCCTACCTGGCCGCGCCGTCCAGGGGCTTGGCCTTGAGACGGCCGAAGATGGCCATGATGCGGTAGACCTGGTCGGCGCCGCCCTGGGCGAACTTGATGTGGGTCGCGTCGGCGAGGTCCTGGCCCAGCGTGGGGTCCATGGCGAGCCATTCGCCCACCCAGACTTCGGGCCAGGCGTGGTAGTAGAGGCCCTCGCCGCGCTCGATGGCGGTGACGCCCGCGACCTCACGTGCAGGTATCCCCGCCGCCCGCGCCAGGGCGACGAAGAGCACGGTGTGCTCCGTGCAGTCGCCCTCACGGGTCTTGAGGACCTCGGCGGCGTTGGAGAGTGCGGCGGTGCCGACCTTGCGGATGTTGGTGAAGACCCAGGCGTTGAGCTTCTTCGCGGCGGCGTAGGCGTCGCGCTCGGCCCCGACGATCTGCGCGGCCAGAGCCCTGATGCCAGGGTCCTCGCTCTGGACGAAGACCGTTGGGGCAAGGTCGTCGGCGAACTTCGCCTTGTCCACGGGCAGCTTGGCCAGCTTCTGGGCCGGCACGGCCTCCACGCTGACCTCCACCACCTGGGAGCCATCGGCCTGCTTGGTCCAGCGCTGGCGCGCGTCGTTCAGGAGGAGGGCGGGGTCTTCGATCCCGGTCATCTGGAGGCGGGCCTTGCGGAGCGCAGCCGCGTTCTTCGGAGGCGGGTCGAGCTTCACGCAGCCGACGCGGACGAGGTCGGCGGAGTACTGCACGTCCTTCGCCTGCTTCTCGGACTCGAGGCGCAGGACGAACATCTGGCCGACCGTTTGCTCGAGGACAACTCCGCGTTCGTCCACCACCACCGTGCCGTCCATCCCCAACTCCTTGCAGGCATGGCTCATCACGGCCACTTTGGTGGGAACGCCGTTGAAGACGATCTCCTTGCGCTCGTTGAGGATGATCTCGCCCTGGAACTCCTTGAGCATGAGGGGTTCGAGGGTCCAGAGGGTGATCTTCTCGCCGAGCTTGGTGTCGGGGGCGGAGAGGCGTTCGGCGGCGAGCCAGTCGCCGAGGCTCTCCTTGGGCTTCGGGAGCTCCTTGGGCGGCGAGGCGAGCCCGGCCATCTGCATGGTCACGAGCGTCTTGTCGCCCTTCACGATTGCCGTGGCCTCGGACTCCGTGGTCTCGGTGAACATGCGGCACGTGACCTCGTGGAGCTCGCCTGAGCGGAGGTAGGTGCGTTTCTGGAAGACCCGCATGTCCTGCTTCTGGCCGAGGGCTACGATTTTCAGACGCATCTTGAGGTCAACGACGACGGCCTCCTTGTCGCCCACTTTGCCCGGCTGGCACTCGATGAGGGCGTAGCCGGACTTGGTGCCGCTGACGTAGACGCCGTACCAGTGGCGCTCGCCGAGGTGCTTCTGCACGACGGCGTCGAGCGCGGGGTCGGCGGCGCCGCACAACGCGCGGGCGGCCAGGGCGAGTAAGAGCAACGCAGGGCGTCTGGCTTGGGCCATTGGCGAAGTGCCTCCTGGTCAGGGGTTCTGGAGTCGTGCGAGGACGGCGCGGAGCAGGTCGGGCGCGGGGGCGAGGAAACGCTCGGCGATGCGGCGCGGCGAGCCGTCGAACGCCTCGAAGCGAAAGGTCAGGAGCGGCTCGGTCACGGAGCAGCGGGCGAGTGCCCAGCCGTCGGGGTAGGCGACGCGGACGCCGTCAAGCCGCGTGACCTCGCCGGTCGCGGCGGCGGCGAGCTGGTCGAGGCGGGCGGGGCCGTCGCCCGCGGCGTAGGGCACCCTGATGTCGGGCGTCGTGGCGTAGCGCGGCATGGCGTCCACGAGTGCCGAGAGCGGCTGGCCGCACTGCCCGGCCAGCTCGGCGGCGCGGAGGATGCTGTAGAGGCCGTCGTCGCCGCCCTCGAGCTCGCGGTAGAAGAAGTGGCCGCTGAGCTCGCCGCCGAAGGCCGCGGCCTCGGCGATCATCCGGGTCTTGATGAATGTGTGGCCGGAGCGCTCCAGGAGCGGCGTGGCGCCGCCGGCCGCCACCGCGTCGAGCACCGCCCGCGAGCACTTGATGTCGAGCACAACACGCTCCGAGCTTCGAGCCACGAGCTTCGAGCTTCCTGCCTCCTGAGGCTCGCAGCTCGCAGCTCGCGGCTCGCGGCTTTCTTTTCCGAGCAGATGCTGGGCGAGGAGGATGATGGCCTGGTCGCCGGTGAGGGGGCGGCCGAGGTCGTCCACGATGGCCAGGCGGTCGCCGTCGCCGTCGAGGGCGACGCCGAGTGCGGCGCGGCACCGGGGCACGGCGTCGCACAAGGCGCCGAGGTTCTCGCGCACCGAGGGGTTGGGCGGACGGTTGGGGAATGTGCCGTCGGGGGTGCAGAAGAGCTCGGACACGTCGTAGCCGAGTGGCCGCAACACGCGGGGCGCCAGCTCGGAGAAGGCGCCGTTGCCGCAGTCGAGGGCGAGCCGCAGCCCGCGGCCCTGCCGGGCGGTGGAGCGGAGCCAGCCGGCGTAGTCGGCGTCCACCGCGAGGCGCCGCACGCTCCCGTGCCCCGCGGCGAAGCGACGGGCGGCGAGGGCCTGCTCCACGCGAGCCATCTCCTCCTCGGTGACGGGCATCGGGCCGAGGGCGAGCTTGAGGCCGTTGTCGCCCGCGGGGTTGTGGGAGGCGGTCACGATGGCGAGGCCGTCGGGGCGGAGGCGTCGGGCGGCGAAGTAAGCGGCGGGGGTGGGGGCCATGCCGAGGTCAGTCACGCGGCAGCCTGTGGCGGCGAGGCCCTCGACGAGTGCCCGCTGGAGCGATGGCGTGCTGGGGCGCACGTCCCCCGCCACGACCACGCTGGGGGCATCGGCCCTCTCGCGGAGGACGGTGCCGATGGCGCGGCCCAGGTCGGCGTAGAGGCGCTCATCCAGCTCGGCGGGATAGGCCCCTCGGATGTCGCAGGCCTTGAAGATGCTCATGGGGAGTGGGACTTGCTTGCCCTCTGATGTGGTTGCTCTTGAATCGTCCTCGTCCTCGTCCCTCGTCCTCGTCCTCGACTCTTCTCCACTGCGCCAGCGAGGGGAATCGAGGACGAGGGACGAGGACGAGGACGATTGGGACCCCAAGATCAGAGGCTAGACTCGTGCGGTGGCGCGCCAGCAGGCAGCGCGTGGTTGCCGTTGTTCTCCTCGCGGTGGAGCTCGCCGCCGGCGAGTAGGGTGTCAACCTCCGCGCCATCGAGGGATTCGTACTTGAGGAGAGCGGCGACGACGCGCTCGACGCCTTCGCGGCGCGTGTTGAGGAGCTCCTTGGCGTGGGCGTGGCACCGGTCTATGATCTGGCGTATCTCGCCGTCTATGGCGACGGCGGTGGCGTCGCTGATGGACTTGACCCGCGTGATCTCGCGGCCGAGGAAGAGGTGCTCCTCGTTCTCGGTGTAGGAGATGGGGCCGAGGTCCTTGCTCATGCCCCAGCGGCAGACCATCATTCGGGCCAGCTCCGTGGCGCGCTCGAAGTCGTTCTGGGCGCCGGAGGTGATGTCGTCGCAGAAGAGCTCCTCGGCCGCGCGGCCGCCCAGCAGCGAGGTGATCTCGCCGAGGATGCGCCGGCGCGGGATGATGTAGCGGTCCTTCTCGGGCAGGTACATGGTGGCTCCGAGGGCCATGCCGCGCGCGACGATGGCCACCTTGTGGATGGGCTCGACCTCGGGGAGCTGCTTGGAGACGACGGCGTGGCCGGTCTCGTGGTAGGCGGTGAGGCGCTTCTCTTCTTCGGCGATGACGCGGCTCTTCTTCGCCGGCCCCCAGAGCACCTTGTCGCGGGCCTCTTCGAGCTCGGGCATGCCGATGGCGTCGAGGTTGCGGCGGACTGCCAGCAGCGCGGCCTCGTTGAGGAGGTTCTCGAGGTCAGCGCCGCTGAAGTAGGGGGTGCCGCGGGCGATGAGCTTGAGGTCAACGTCGAGCGCGAGCTTGACCTTTCGGGCGTGGACTCGCAGGATGGCCTCGCGGCCCTTCACGTCGGGGAGGTCCACGACGATGCGGCGGTCGAAGCGCCCAGGCCGCAGGAGGGCGGGGTCGAGGACGTCGGGGCGGTTCGTCGCCGCCACGACGATGACGCCCAGGTCGGAATCGAAGCCGTCCATCTCCACCAGGATGGCGTTGAGGGTCTGCTCGCGCTCGTCGTGTCCGCCGCCGAGGCCGGTGCCGCGCCGCCGCCCGACCGCGTCTATCTCGTCGAGGAAGATGATGCAGGGGGCGTGGTCTTTGGCCTGCTTGAAGAGGTCGCGGACGCGCGAGGCGCCGACGCCGACGAACATCTCGACGAAGTCGGAGCCGCTGATGGAGAAGAATGGGCGCCCCGCCTCGCCCGCGATGGCCTTGGCGAGCAGGGTCTTGCCGGCGCCCGGCGGCCCGACGAGGAGCACGCCGCGCGGCACCCGCCCGCCGAGCCTTCGGAACTTCTCGGGGTTCCGCAGGAACTCGATGATCTCCACCACCTCGTCCTTCGCCTCGTCAATGCCGGCCACGTCGTCGAAGGTGATCTTGGTCTGTTCGGGGTTTGCGGTGCGCGCGCGTGCGCGGCCGAAGCTGAGCACCCCGGCCCCCGCCGAGCGGAGCTGGCGGATGAACATCCAGTAGAGGAGTGCGAGGATGACGATCCAGGGGAGCATGCTGAGGAGGTTGGTGATGAGCAGGCTCGGCTCGCCGTAGGAGAGGCGCACGCGGTCGAGCTCGGGGCGCCCCTTGTTGTGCTCTTCGACGGCCTTGAGGAGGTACTCCTTGACGTCGGGCGGGATGATGACGTCGAACTTGTCGCCGGCGATGCGCCCTGGGGGCGCGCCCTCGCGGGGAGTGACGTAGAGGGTGGTGCCGTGGACGAGCAGGCTCTCGATGCGCCCGGCGCGCACGGCCTCGAGGACCTCGTCGAAGGACGGCTCGCGGCGGCTGCTGCGGCCCATCCTGGTGGGGGCGAGGCTGACGATGAGGATGACGCCGCCGATGAGGAGCAGCCAGACGAGCAGCCCGCGCTGGCGGTGCAGCGGCGGGCCGCCTTCGTCGTCGTCCCCGCCAGTGCGGCGGGGCATGCGGTTCCGGCGATTATCCGCCACTGGCCTTGGTCTCCGGTTGCTTGTAGGGCCAGGGCTCGAAGGCGAGGGCCACCACGCGGCGGGCGAGCTCCCTCACCACCTCGTCGCGGGCCTCGCGCGGCGTCTCGCCCAGGTTCAGGCTGAACTCCACCCGCTCCACGATGCGCTTGCCCTCGAAGAGGAGGACGTTCTTGCGGGTGTCGCGCACCTCGACGTTGACGGAGAGGAGGTTGCGCATCTCGAACTTCTCGTCGAAGCGCTTGCGGCGCAGGACGTGGCGGTCGAAGGCCTCGATCTCGCCGTTGATCTCGATGTCGGCCTCGCCAGGCTTGGCCACCCGCAGGTTGGTCCGCGCCAGCACCTCGTGGATGAGGGCCTCGGTGAACTCGAAGTCGAGGTTCCGCTCGAGGGTCTTGTTGCGGAAGGTGTTGACGCAGAAGGTGCGGATGTGGGGCGGGAGGTCGAACTTCGCCTTGTAGCCGCAGCCTGCGAGGAGGAGGATGAGAGTCGTGGGGGCGGCGAGCTTCCGCGTCATCATGGGGCTCCCTCGCTCTGGGCATCGGCGGTCAGGCGCTTGACGAGTGCCAGGATGCGTTCGGCCCGCTCGGCGTACTCCGAGTCGGGGTAGCGGGCCATGACTGCCTTCATGTAGCGCACGCCGCCGTCTATGCTGAAGCGGTTGAAGTAGAAGAGGCCGGAGTCGTAGTCGCTGCGTGCCATGACGTCGCGTAGGTCGCGTGCGTAGCCGGCCACGCGCTCGGAGCCGCTCTGGCGTGCGAGGTCTTCCATGTCGCGGCGTGCGGCCTGGGCGGGGGCGAGGTCGTAGGCCGGCCCCTCGGCCAGGCGCTGGTTGGCCGTGGCGCGCCGCACCCGCGCCCGTATCACAAGGTCGCTGTTCGGGTACTGCTTGAGGAGGCGCTCGTAGGCGTCGTGGGCCGCCTGGTAGTCGCCGTCCTTGAAGTATGCCTCGCCGATTGCATAGAGCGCGCGGTCGGCGAGCGGCCCGAACGGGGCGTGCTCGATGACGCGTTCGAGCACCTTCACGCCCTCTTCGAGGCGCTTGAGGCGGAAGAGGAGGAGATTGACGTGGCTGGCGGCGATTGCTTCGCCGATCTGGACCTCGCGGCGCAGGACCGCCGTGCGCTGCGGCGCCTGCGGGTGTGCGGCGAGGAGCTTCTCGCACTCCTCGAAGGCGCGCACCCAGCTCTGCTGCGCTATCCGCGCGTCAATCGCCACGAGCCAGGCGTCCACCACCACGGGCGAGGCGGCGTGGCGGCTCACCACGCGCTCCGCGAGGCGGCGCGCGCTGCGGTACTCCTTGCGCTCCATCGCCTGCCTTGCGCCGGCGAGGAGCTGCTCAGGCGTCTCCGCGGCCACGACGGGGCCGAGGACGCCCAGGATGGCGCCGAGGGCGGCGAGGCGCAGCAGCCTCGGTCTCAGAAGGTCGCCCCGTTGGCTAGTGCGCAAGCAAACTTCTCCCGGCTCCGGCAGCGGGCCTCTGCCCGCCGCCCGGCAGGACCTACTCGGACACACGCTCATGATATAGGGAACCGCCGGTGGAAGTCAAGCGGCAACCGGACCGGCCCGCATTTCTCACGAAATGCGGGAAATCTCAAGCGCCAATCACCAAGCACCAAACAACCCTCAAGCCCCAAAGGCTCAATGACCGAAACAGCACCCCGACCTTCGACGAGAGCACAGTGTCCTCTCGGTCTGGGTGATTGGGGATTGGAGTTTGGGCATTGTTTGGGTCTTGGTGCTTGTCGTTTGGTGCTTCCCGCATTCCTCACCAATCGTTGGTGGGAAATGCGGGCTACCGCTCGCCGAGGTAGTTCAGCAGGTCGCGCTCCCTCATGATCGTCGCCCGGTAGTCCGGGTTCCTGGCCTCGCGGACCTCTTCGTTGTCATCCCAGGCCGTCTCGCCCTTCGTCTCGTCGGGCTTCGCGTCGCCCAGGATCACGTAGTCGGTCGTCCGCGTCACCTTGTCCACGATGGTGCAGGGGTAGCGAAGGAGGATTTGCTCGATGCGCGGTTCGAGGAAGCGGCCGATCAGGCGGAACTCGAGCTTCGTGCCCCGCTTGAATGCCGGGTTGACGAGGACCATGCCAGGCAGGATGGGGTCGAGCTCGTCCTGGAGCTTGATGACCTTGGCGCGCGAGATTTCGTCGTAGACCTGGCGTATCTGGACCTTGCCCTTCTCGCGGCGGCCCTCGGCCTCGCCGCCCTTCTCGAAGACGGTGAAGATCATGCCGACCTCCACCCAGTCCTTGCGGCCGACGTCCACCATCACGTTCTTGCCGTCGGGCTCCACAGTGAGCACCTTGGCGTCCGCGGGCTCCGGCACTTGCCCTCCTGAGAGGCTGCCCCCCGGCTTCTTCGGGTTCTCCAACTCCTTGATCCGCTCCTGGAGCTTGGCGATCTTCTCGTCGCGGACACGGACGTCCTTCTGAGCCGCCGTGAGCTCGGTCGAGGACTTGGCCTTGTCGCCCTTGAGCGCCTCGACTTCCGCGGTGAGGCCATCCTTCGTTTTGCTCAGGGTCTCCTTCGCGTCCGCCTCCGACTTGCGCGCGTCGGCGACCGCTTTGGTCTCGATCTTGAGCTGGTCGTCCTTCGCCTTGGCCGTGGCGTCGCGGTCGGTCTCGGCGGTCACGCGCCCGTCCTTTGCCGTGTCGAGTTGCCGCTGGAGCTCGGCCAGGGCCTTCTCAAGCACGAGGCAGCGGCTGGCGTAGCCCTCGAGGAGCAGCCTGACGGTCAGGAACGCCTTGGGCGCACCCTCCGGCTCCACGCCCACCACCTGGGACACGGGGGTCTTCTCCTCGAGGTCCTTCTTGAGCGTCACGAAGGCCTCTTCTACGGTCTCCTGCGTCAACCCGACGCGCGCCTCGTACTTGCCGAACTTGTCCAACTGCTCCGCAGCCTTCTTCCTCTCCTTCTGGAGGTCATCCTGCGTCTGCCCCAGCTTCTTCTCAACGTCGCCCACGGTCAGCCCCAGGACCACCGTGCTGGCGAGCAGCCCCACCAGGAGCACCGAGAGGATGATGATGGGGACGGGCGAGCCACGTTGACCGCCGCGCGCGATCCGCCGGGTAGCCATTGCACGAGCTCCTATGCCAGGGTCCAGACCCGTGGGCGTGCTGCCCACGCCCAGCCAGTGCCCCGTATTCTACCGCCGCGGGCGGAGCCATGTCAAGCCCAAATGCCCCGGATTCTTGCTCGCCTCCCAATCGTCCTCGTCCTCGTCCCTCGTCCTCGTAATCGCTGGCTCCTCGGATGATGTTCCACGCTTGCAAGGAATCGCCGCTTCGGGATAATAGTGGCTTCCCGATCTGGAGTGCAACTGATGCTCGGCGAAGAGCTCGTCAGCCTTTTTCGGTCCGCCCTGACGGACGCGGCGAGGCAGGCCTTCGGGGAGGCCAGCCTCAGCGCCGTGCCGGTCGAGCTCGTGCCCACGCCCGACTTCAAGGTGGGCGACCTGGGCTTCGGGTGCTTCCCGCTCGCCAAGCTGCTGCGTCGCAAGCCGCACGAGCTCGCCGCTCGCCTCGCCGAGGCCATCCACCTCCCCCCGCCCTTCCGCAAGGCCCAGGCGGTCGGGCCGTACCTCAACCTCTTCCTCGACCGCTCCGCCTTCCTGGCCGCGGCATGCAAGGACATATTGGCCGCCCACCCCCAGGGCTACTGGGACGCCACGCTCGGCGGCGGCCAGCGCCTCGTCCTCGAGTTCTCCTCCCCCAACACCAACAAGCCGCAGCACCTCGGCCACATCCGCAACAACGTCCTCGGCATGGCCCTCGCCCGCATCCACGAGGCCGTCGGCTACAGGGTCACAAAGGTCAACCTCATCAACGACCGCGGCGTCCACATCTGCCAGTCCATGCTCGCCTACCAGCGCTGGGGCGAGGGGGCCACCCCGCAATCCACCGCGCGCAAGGGCGACCACTTCGTGGGCGACCACTACGTCCGCTTCGCCCGCGCGGCCGAGCATGACCCCGCCCTCACCCAGCAGGCCCAGGAGCTCCTGGTCCGCTGGGAGCAGGGCGACCCCGAGGTCATAGCCCTCTGGCGCCAGATGAACGCCTGGGTCTACGACGGCTTCGCCGAAACCTATCGCCGCCTGGGCGTGGGCTTCGACCGCGTCTACCACGAGAGCGAGACCTATCGCCACGGCCGCGACATCGTGCTCAAGGCGCTCGCGGCGGGCCACTGCCACCGCCTGCCCGACGGCGCAGTGGAGGCCGACCTGACCGCCGACGGCCTCGAAAAGAAAATCCTCCTCCGCCGCGACGGCACCAGCGTCTATATCACCCAGGACCTCGGCACCGCGGTCGCCCGCCACGAGGAGCTCGCCTTCGACCGCATGTACTACGTCGTGGCCTCCGAGCAGATCCACCACTTCCGCGTCCTCTTCGCCCTCCTGCGCCGCTTCGGCTACGCCTGGGCCGAGCGCTGCCGACACGTCTCCTACGGCATGGTCTACCTGCCCGAGGGCAAGATGAAGAGCCGCGAGGGGAAGGTGGTTGACGCCGACGCCCTGATGGACGAGGTGGAGGCCCTCAGCGCCGAGGCGGTCATCGAGAAGCACCCCGACATCGCGGGCGACGAGCTCGCCCGCCGCAAGCGCCAGATCGCCCTCGGCGCCATCAAGTTCTACCTCCTCAACGTCAACCTCGAAAAGGACATCTACTTCGACCCCAAGGCGAGCGTGAGCTTCGAAGGCGACACCGGCCCCTACATCCAGTACTCTCACACCCGCATCTGCGGCATCCTGCGAAAGGCGTCTTCCCAATCGTCCTCGTCCTCGTCCCTCGTCCCCGACTCTTCTCTTCCCCAGGCCAGGGGGATCGAGGACGAGGGACGAGGACGAGGGACGAGGACGATAGAAAACCAGACCTTCGGCAACGACGACGAGACCCGTCTCGGCCTCCTCCTCGTCCAATTCCCCTCCGCCGTGCGGCTCGCGGCCGAGACCTGCAACCCGCAGCGCCTGGCCAGCCACCTCCTCGAGTTCGCCCGCGCCTTCGCCCAATTCTACCACGACAACCCTGTGCTCCAGGCGGAGAGCCCTGGCCTTGCGGCCGCCCGCCTCGAGCTCTGCCGGGCCGTCCAAGTCGTCCTTCAGCAGGGCCTCGCCCTCCTCGGCATCGAGGCGCCGGAGCAGATGTGAAACCCGTGCCGCGTGCCGCGTGCCGCGTGACAAGAGAAGCCCCCACTTGCGGTTGCCTTTTCCGGTCACGCGTCACGCGTCACGGGTCACGAGCAAGGGAACCACTGCAATGACGGAGAGTGGCAACCAAGCGGCCGCCGCCCCCTCATCGAAGCCGGTCCCCCGCTGGCACCTCCACCGCCGCCTCTACGACTGGGTGCTCCACTGGGCCCACACCCCCTACGGCACGCCGGCGCTCGTGGTGCTCGCCTTCACCGAATCGTCGTTCTTCCCCATCCCGCCCGACGTGTTGCTGATGGCCCTCGGGATTGCGAGGCCCAAGCGCTCCTTCTACTATGCCACCGTCTGCTCGATTGCCTCTGTGCTCGGCGGGATGTTCGGCTACCTCATCGGCCTGGCGCTCTGGAACCCCGTGGGCGCGCCCATCCTGAGGTCGCTTGGCCTCCTCCACGCCGGGCACCAGCAGGTGATCGTGCGGAGCGTGGAGGGGAGCATGGCCACGGTCGGCACCCCCGAGGGGGTGTCGCTGCACGCGAGCCAGTGGTCGAAGTGGCTGGGGATAGCCCGGCCCTTGGATGCCGACGGGGGCGTCACGGCCGCAGTCCACCGCGGCCTCCTCCACCGCGACAGGCCGCCCGGCACCCCACCCGTCGGCAACTGGCAGTACGAGGTCGAGCAAACGACCTCCCCTCTCGCCGCGGACGGCGCTGCCTACCTGATGACCGACACCTACCACCAGGCGCGCGCCCTCTACGAGAGATACGACTTCTGGATCGTCTTCGCCGCCGCCTTCACCCCCATCCCCTACAAGGTCTTCACCATCCTCAGCGGCCTCATGCAGATGCAGTTCGTCCCGTTCCTTCTCGCATCCGTCATCGGCCGTTCGATGCGGTTCTTCCTCGTCGGGGGCCTCATCTTCGCCTTCGGCGAGCCCGTCAAGCGCTTCATTGACCGCTACTTCAACCTCCTCGCGCTCCTGTTCTTCGTCCTCCTCATCGGCTTCTTCGCGATCCTGGGGCTGTAGCACGCAAGCATTCGACTGGTTCCTGTGCCCACAAGGGCTCGGTGGTGCCCACAGCATGACCCCAAGCACTTGGTGCTAAAGGCTTTCGGATCGGATTGCGCTTGACATGGGAACGCAAATGCGTCTACAATCTGATACAGGAGAAAGGGGCCCCACAATGAATATCAGCGTTGAGGTCGCTCTGGTTCACGAAGGCAGGGTCGTATGCCGAGCCGAGTCGAGGCAGGTCGTTGCTCTGCCCCAGATCCCGCCGCAAAACGCCTGGCGGTTCGACAATGAGCGGTTCCAGCGCGCCAGACGCGAAACCAATGTTTCAGCTCTGCAACCATCGCCGTCGTCACGGTAGCCCCATCAGCTGGTTTCTACCCAACCCATCTGGACGATCTCCCGCCCAATCTGTGTGGGTACGCCCACTGCGAGGGTTCGGCAGATTTGGTCCTTCAACTGCTGGGCGATCTGATCTGCCATGCCCTTGAGCATTACCTGCATATCTTGAGGGGCGAGATCGGGCGGCAACGCCGGAACCCCAACGTGAATCTGGAAGGACGGCACCTGAGGCAGGGCCGCACTGCGCCAGCATCGGCACGTTTGGCGGAACTCCCACGCCGCTTCTGTCGTCTCAACGCTTGCGAGTGTCAACTCCATGTGGACCTCATCCGCCTGCCTTGCGTAGAGCTCGCGGGGTGGAGTCAGTGGCTGCCTCAATTGCATCAAGGTCTCGTACTCCGCGAGGAGATTCCTCATGTCGCCCTCGATCTTGGGGCTGGCGTCTTGGACATGAAGTCCCATCTGCCGCGCCTCTTTCCGACTGATGCAATGCTCGTGCTTAATGTCTGACCCCGCGATGCGCTCCACGATCCGCTCTATCTCCGCCTGCCTCTTCTTCCGCCGGCGCTGCCCCAGCAAACCCGTCGCAACATACCGCGTCTGGTTGAGCTCACGCGCAACCCGCCCAAGGATAACTGGGTCTGGGAGCTTGTCAACGAGCCTCGCGAACACAGAGGCAACTTGGTCTTGGTCCGTCAGGCCAACCGTCTCCTTGAGGAGCCTTATGTACCCCATCACATCTTCCACGCTGAGGCGGAACGCCTTTCCCTCACCAGCGCGGACGTCATACGTCACGTCAACGGGTCCAAGTTGTCCCTCAGGTGCCATGACAATGGCGTCCGCCCCCAGGCAGATCGAGGTAGCAGCGCTATGGGCGCGGAAGGGAACCAGTACGTTGAACTCATCAGCGAAATCGCGTACCATCGAAACCAACGGCCAAGGAACGCTCGCATCGCCACCTCTACTATAGAGGAAAAGATCGAGCCTCGGGATCTTTTCCTGCCTCAGCCGTAGCCTCAGGAGCTGATCACGGATGAACCAAAGAGCGTCCTGTGCCAGCTGGCCTGATGCTTCGCTACGGTCGCTTGTAATGTACGAGATGACACGCGACCTCCGTGTTTCCTCGATGGCGGCAATAAGCTCCCGCCGCTTCGCTCGTCCAGCCATCGGTGCTTGGCCATGATCAGGCGCCTTTGTGATCTTTCGTGGTCTAGCTTGCCTACGCATGTGTCGCCCTTTACAGCGCTATCCCCCCTCCCAAACTGTATATCATGTGATGGCGATTTCGTCAAGTCATCTCCCCTCGGGAAGCAAGGCAATGAGGACTCCTGAGCGCGGTCAGATAGGAAGAACGCAGCCTACCGACTCTGTCCCAACGTCTTCATCATCGCCCAGAAGTTCTCCATCGGGGTCTGGCAGACGATGAGGTTTGAGCAGCCGACCATGATGCTGCCCAGCTCCTTCGCCGCATCCAGGGCGGCCAGGGTCTCCAGCACAACGTCGTCCCGCGTGCCGCGGTGGATGGTGTGGGAGTTGATGCCGCCGAGGAGGGTGAGGTGGGGGAAGCGCTCGCGGAGACGCCAAAGCTCCATGCCCGCCCGCAGGTCAATCTCATAGTAGGCATCAACCCCGGATGCCCCGAAAAGGTCGCCGGCCACGGGCCAGAGGTTGCCATCGCTTGCGAACATGTGGTAGACGCCGTAGCGGTGGCAGGCATCCGAGACCTTTTGGAGGGCGGGCAGCATGAGCTCGCGGAAGGCGCGGGGCGAGTAGTTCGGGCCGTGGGAGCCTGCGAAGTCGCCGCCGCCGTGGGCGTAGTGCGCCCCCGCGCGGCCCAGCAGCTCGGCGTTGCGGCAGGCGCGCTCGGCCTGGGCGTCCAGGTAGCGGCGGATGAGGTCGGCCCGGAGCGCCACCGCCATCAGCCACGCAGCGTCCTGGTTCGGGATGCCCACGGCGATGCCGAAGGCGTGGACGGCTCGCGTGGCGCCGTGGACGGCCATCGCGCGACGCCAGTCCCGCACCAGCGATTCGGGCGGCGCGTAGTCTGCAAGCCCCCTCTCCATCTCGGCCACGTGCCTCTCGATCTCCTCGATAGTCGTCTCGCGGCGCGGCCGCTGGTCAATGACCTGGTAGAGCTCCGTTTCGGGGTCGAGCCGCATCACGCGATAGGCGCCATCGGGATTGCCATATAGGAAAGTGAACTCGTCAATCCGCCGCGTCGGCCTCTCGCCCATTCGCCAATATGAGGGCCGCACGTAGTCCAGGTCGAGCACGCGCGGCAAGTCCATCGCGTCGCGGAACGCCCGCTCGGCGAACTCCGCATGGGCGTCCGGCCCTTTCCAGAGGGCCCGCGATTCATAGTACTGGTTGATCCCTCCGCCCACGCAGGCATTCGGCCTGCCGAGAATGGCCGAGGCCACCCGCGACGAGAAGCTGCCCATGTAGATGGGCACCTTGTCCGCCGCCCTGTGCTCGAAGATGGCCGCGACGCGTTCTTTGGGGAGCATGTTGCTCCTGAGTTCACCGCCCCGCCAACCGAGTGTCGGCGGGGCGAGTTATGCCAGACGACACGCACCGGGAAAGGGGGCGGGGTTGGTGGCGGTCACGGGGTGGCTTCCCACCATCGCCCCACCGCGGCAAACCTAGCCTGGGCCGGCGCGCCCAACTGCCACCACTTGGCCTTCGGGGATAGCCAACTCGACTATCACACCGTTTCGGGTTCCTTCTAGGTGCTCCCACTGTGTTGGGCGAAAGCCCTGGGGGAACCAGCCCCCCAGACCCCCCTGGGATTTACCGCTTTCCGGCCACCGGCACAAGAAAAGCAGGCGGCGCTCCGAAAAGCGCCGCCTGTGCCGTATGGCACTGCCACGGCGCTCAGGTCGGTTCCCACCGGAGCCCTATCCTCCGCGGCAGCACCCCAATCTTACCAGGTGTGCCGGCGGCTGTAAAGCGGTAAATCCTGGGGGTTTGGGGGCAAAGCCCCCAAGCCTTCCCGCTGCGCCTCGGGTCCGGCCAAGCGCGATCAAGGTCGAGGCAGACCCTGTGGCGGCTACACAAAGACACTTTTGATGCGGCAATACGGAACACCCTCGATTGGGCTTGACATGCCCGCCCAATTGAGTAGCATATCCGAAGAAGACCTTGGTTCCCCGTGCCAGTCTTCCCCTCAGCCATTGCGCTCCCGGGGTGTGGTGTGCAGAACGAATCTCTGCAAGCCGACTGGCCTCGAGTGGCGGGCGTGTGGGGATGACGGCCGGCCACACGATCAGGACTCGTGTCTGCTGCCGGCCCTTGCCTTGTCCCGAAACCCCCGCACAGGAGAAGCCCTTGTGCTGAGCCGTCAGAAGGTAGTGCTTGCACTGCTTGAGCAACTTGGCCGCCCGCTAAGCCCAACCGTTTTTGTGAAGCTAGTGTTTCTTCTCCGCCACGAGACCAAGCTAGCGGCGGACCGAGCTTTCTACGACTTCGTGCCGTACAAGTACGGTCCCTTTTCATTCACCCTGTACTGGGAGTTGGCCTGCCTTAAGCGGGCGGGCTACGTGACGGCTGGCAAGGAGCAGGTGGCGCACTGTCTAGCGCTGGCAACCCCAAAGGCTAGGGAAATCCCCGAAGAGGTCCGTGAGTCCGTGGCCTGCATAGTGAAGCGCTATGGGAGGCTCGATCAGAAGTCTCTTGTTGCCGCAGTCTACAAGCGATATCCATGGTATGCAACGATGAGCCAAATGACCCAAGGAGGCCCGGCACCCTCACACCCCAAGCCTGTTGCCAAGTTGGCCGTCTATACTGTTGGCTATGGCGGAAAGTCCGTGGACGCGTTCCTGAACGAGCTGCTCCGCTTCGGCATCCAAGTCGTGGTTGACGTCAGAGCGAACCCCGTCTCGCGCACATATGGCTTCTCGAGGAAGGTATTGGGTGAGATCGCGCCCAAGGTCGGCCTTGAGTACCGTCACGTTCCCAGCCTTGGGATTCCCAGCAAACAGCGCGCGAACCTGACTTCGTTCGATTCGTACCAAAGCTTGCTTGACCAGTATGAGAGCCAGACACTCCCGTCCGAGGCCGAGACGATCCGGGAGATCGCCCAACTCATGCTGGAGAAACCGGCCATCCTGGTATGCGTGGAGAAGGATGAACGGTGTTGTCACCGCAGTCGTCTCGCCTTGTCCGTTTCGCGCATCAGTGGCTTGGACGTCGTGAACCTATGAACGATTGCGGCACAGCCAAACAGACGCTCAGAGTCCCGATCACGGTCAAGACGTACCCCATCCCTTCGGCAAAGTACGACGAACTCGTTTGTACCGCCGGCGTCACTGAGGCGGGCGACTTCGTTCGGCTCTACCCAATCAACTTCCGTGACTTGCCCTTCAGCAAGCAGTACAGAAAACGCCAGTGGATCGAGGTCATCGTCGAAAGGCACCGGGGGCGGGACGTCCGCAAAGAGAGCTACCGGCCTCACTGCGAGTCGATCAGGATCCTGGGCGAGCCAATCACGACAAAGCGTGGCGACTGGTCTGAGCGAGCGCGGTTCGCGCTCGCAAAGAAAGCCCAGTCGATGGAGGACCTGTACGACAGGCAAAGGGTGGACCAGACATCGCTGGGCGTGCTGAGGCCTAGGAAGGTGAAGGACCTCTTGATCACCCCCGACGACCCTGACTGGAAGCCGGCGTTCAAGGAGGCCCTCAAGCAAGCTCGGCTCTGGGAGGATCGTACGGTCAGCAGGGAACCACCCCGAAAAGTGCCTTTCAAGTTCCCCTATAGCTTCGAGTGCGACGATGCGCGGTGCAAAGGCCACGAGATGATGATTGAGGACTGGGAAGTGGGCGCCTTGTTTTGGAGAGTAGTGGACAAAGGCGCCTCACATGAGGACGCCGCTCAGAGAGTGCGCGAGAAGCTCCTGGACGAGCTGTGCGGGCCGGACAAGGAGACGCACTTATTTGTGGGGACCGTTCTCGCTCACCCCAACGCTTGGGTGGTGATAGGAGTGTTCTGGCCAACCATCAATAGAGCTGAAAGCCAACAGCGCTCCTTCGCTTGGGGGCCAGATGTGTGAGGGTCCGCTCTTGGCCTCCCCCTAGCATGACACCTGTGTGAGGGTCTCGTTTCGCATGCCGGCCCCAGCCGATCCTGCATCAACTCTCGCGGCGGCTACACGGGTTCCACGGAGCCCTGGAGTAAAGTGCGGTACGTCGGCAAACCGGGTTTCTGTCGGCCGACCCTACTCCAGCCTCAGCAGCCGCCGGGCGTTGTCGCGCGTGATCTTGCGGCGGGCGGAGCGGCTGATGTCCACCTCGCGGATGAACTTGATGATGGGGCATTCTTGGCCGGGCATCAGGTAGTCGGTTCCGAAGCAGAGGCGGTCGGCCCAGCGTTCGAGGAAGCCGCGGCCGAACTCGGGGTCGCGGGTGAGCGCATTGTAGCCCGAGCCGGCCGAGAGGTCGCCGTAGACGTTCGGGAACTGATCGAGGATTTGCTCGACGGCCCCGCCGGGGACGACCGGGCGCTTCGGGTAGCCGCCACGGTCCTCCTCGCGCATGTCGGCGCTGATTTCTGACCACCAGTGCAGCGCGTGGGCGAAGAAGACCGTGTCGGGGCACGCCGCGAGGACGCGCCTCAGCCCTGGCAGGCCGAGCGAGTCGGTGCCGCGGAGGTGGTCAATGTGCAGCGTCACCGGCAGCCCGAGGCGTCCCGCGGCCTGGTAGATCGCCATCAGGCGCGGATCGTCCACCGGCAGGCCCGAGAGCGATTCGCCGAAGCCCCGCGCCCCTTGCTCCGCGTAGTCCTTGATGAGCGAGTAGAAGTCCGTCTTCGGGCTTGAGTTCTCGATGCGCGGGTCCACGTTGCAGAACGGAATCAGGCGGTCGGGGAACCGGCGGCACGACTTCAGCACGTAGGTCGTCGGCACACAGTAGTCCAGTTCCTCGGGGTTCTCCACCGAGAGGACGACCGCCTTCTCGATCCCCTGGCGGTTCATCCAGTGGACCAGTCTGCCTGCCGTGAGCCACGCCTGCCCCCGCCTGAGCCGCCCGATGTGCGTGTGAACATCAATCATCTTCTCGTCCTCGTCCCTCGTCCTCGTCCTTCGTCCTCGAAACCTCCCTTCCCGCGCTCCGCAGTGTATCGCGTCCGCGGCTCTCGTTCAACGTCATTCCCACATTCTACAGAATGTGAGAATGACGCCCAACGAGCCTTGCCCCTTCTGGCTCCGCGGGGCTGTCAGAGCTCCTCCACCCTTGAAGTCTGCTTGGCTAGAGGCTATACTCTGTCTCCGTTGGGGAGAGCTCACGGGGAGACGTCCGTGGGGCACGCCAGCGACGAGACGAGGCCGCTCCCCCCCGACCACACGGGCAGCTCGACCCCCACGCTGAGCCAGAAGCCCGACGAGCTGCCCGACGCGGCGGCGGGGGCTGATCCCTTCGCCCTCCCGCGCCCGTTCGGCGACGACTTCGAGCTCGTCGAGCGTATCGCCCAGGGCGGGATGGGCGAGGTCTACAAGGCCTGGCAGAAGAGCCTCAGCCGCCACGTCGCCCTCAAGCTCATCAAGCCCTCAGGCATCATCACCCACGAGGCCATCCAGCGCTTCCTCGTCGAAGCCCAGGCCGCCGCACGGCTCCGACACCCCAACATCGTCTCCGTCCACCACGTCGGCGTCCACCAGGGCCAGCACTTCTTCACGATGGACCTTGTGGACGGCTCGTCGCTGAGCGGCGTGCTGCGCGAGGGCAAGCTCCCCCTCGCCCAGCGGCTCGAGCTCCTGGAGAAAGTCGCCCGCGCCGTCCACTACGCCCACACCGAGCGAATCGTCCACCGCGACCTCAAGCCCGGCAACATCCTCGTGGACACCCGCGGCGAGCCGCTCGTCACCGACTTCGGCCTCGCCAAGGACCTCGAGACCGACTTCAGCCTCTCCATGACCGGCGCCATCATGGGGACCCCCAGTTACATGTCCCCCGAGCAGGCCCGTGGCCGCTCGAAGCAGGCCGATGCCCGCAGCGACGTTTACTCCCTCGGCGCTATTCTGTACGAAGTGCTCATCGGGCATGCCCCCTTCCGGGCGGGCAACCTGCCCGAACTACTGTGGATGATCGTCGAGCAAGAACCAGTACCTCCACGCCGCCTCGACCGCTCCATCCCCCGGGACATGGAGACCATCTGCCTCAAGGCGCTCTCCAAGGAGCCTTCCCGCCGCTACCCAACCGCCGCGGCGTTTGCCGATGATGTCTGTCGCTTCCGGCAGCAGCAACCGATAGCTGCTCGTCCAACCTCTGACTTCCCCGTGAGGGGTGTCTTCTCGTGCTTAGGCATCGGTGTCATCCTTGCGCTTACGTATGGCCTCGTCTATCTCTTCGCTTACGCCTCCGTAGAGCGCGGCACGTACGCCCAGGGGATTGCTCTGTCGTTCACTCTATGCGCCTTGCTGTACCTGCTCTTCGGTCTCTACCTGGGAACAGTGAGAAACGTCGTGCTGAAGGAAAGAGAACGGGAAACCGTGGCGAGAGATGCGGTAAGGTTGCATGAGGACATCAGGGCGGTAAGATCCTACAAGGAGAGACGAGTAGCGAGCCATGCGGCGGAGAAAGCCCACGGTGAACACCGTGCAGCGAGGTGAGAGGCCGAGTGGCCCGACATGGGGCGACACCGCGACCGCAGACGCCTGTGTGACCAACGCGCCACTCGCGCTCGGGACCCTTGAGCAGCTCTCCTGCTCCCCGTGTCTACGTCGCGATCCCTGGCGGGCTTGGCGGCTCGGCGGCGGACGGAAGAGAGGTGTTCGGTGATCGGTGTTCGGTTCTCGTGTACGGAAGAAGATGGCAGGGCCTGAGATTGGGGTTGTTATCCGCGCCCATCCGCGTAATCCGAGGTGGGAGTTGCCTCTTCTCTGCGGCCTCATGTGCCTCTGCGTGAGAAGTCGGTTTCGCGTTTCGGGTTTCGCGTTTCGGGTTTCGCGTTTCGCGTTCAGGATTCGGGGGGATTCGCGTGATTCGCGGTCAGAAGAGCTCTGCCACAGAGGCACAGAGGGCACAGAGAAGAGGGGTCTATGAGGAATGCAGGAAGGCAGGAGAAGAGCCCCCGGATGGCCAGAGCGCCCATACTGTATCACCCCCGGGGGGAGAGAAGTGATACAGTATGGCGAGCGAGGCCGTGGAGCCGCCCGGATCGCCAAAGCGCCATACTGAATCACGTCGCAGCGGCGGGGGAGGTGATGCAGTATGGCTAGCGGGCGTCTGGTTTCCAAGACAACGGGGACGAGTCAAGTCGGGTATAGAGGAAGAGGCCTGTAGCTAGGAGCGGGGTTCCTATCCGTGCTCATCCGTGCAATCCGTGGTGGGGTTTCTTCTTCACTGATGGCGGGCTTGGCGTCTTGGCGGTTCAGGAAGATGTCTCACCACAGAGGGCCCATCGCGGCAAGCCGCAACCAAACGCGGAGGAAAAATCTTTCCGGAAAACAAGATTCTGCATGTTTGTAGCACAGAGGCCACACTGAGAAGGTAAACCGGCGGGGGCCGTGGGGAGGCGTGGCCGGGGCAGTTGACTTCGCGGCGTAGCGGCGGTAGAATGCCATCGAGAGCAGCGTCAGCGAAGGGAGCCAGGCGGTGAACCGCAGCTGAAAAGGTCAACGTGCCTGTCACGTTGGTCCCCCATCGCCCGAAGCGGGCGAGTGGTTGCTCGTCGTCGGCGTATGTGGGCCTCTCCCATCTGCGCCGATCCTGTTGGAGGGCCTGTGGCAGGCCCCCCAACCCCCCCTGGGCGGTCCGCAAGGGCGTCCGCTTCGGCCGGCGCTTGATGCCGCTGCAAAGCCACCATCGAGGGCGTCAGCAGGAAGCGGAGCGGCCAAGACAACCCCGCAAGGCCGCCCCCTCGCCGGATGGGCGCCATCGCGGCACACACGCACCCATCGTGCCCAGCGAAGCCCCTGGCAGAAGGGGCTCGAGCGGTCTCAGGCCAGTGCTTCTGTTGCGCGACAGACCTTGCCCCGCCAACCGGCCAACGCCGCCCAGCCCATAGAGGCACAAAGCCAGGCCTTGCGGGTGGACGCCTTGTGGTAGGGCGGCGACAAGCCGACCGGTCGTCAACGTGACAGGCACGATGAAGACGGCTGGCGCAGCCGCTCGTCGAAGAGGGGCGCAAGGGTGTCGGGCGGGGGATCGGGGGAGATGACGAGGAGCTTGAAGTTGGTCTCGCGGGCGAGGGCGGCGAGGTCGCGGAGCCTTCGGGCGAGGAGAGGCTCGGGGGAGGCCCAGACGACGTTGACGGTGCGGCGCGCGGCGGCACGGGGCACGGTCCTGGCCCTGAGGTAGTCGGCGAGGTCGGCGAGGAGGCCGCCCGCGGCGTCGGGGCGGGTGGCGACGAAACAGTAGCGGCCGAACCAGGCGGAGTCGAAGACGAAGTCGCTGGTGGGGAAGCCTTCGCCGGTGAAGAGGAGCTTCTTGAGGGGACGCCAGCGCCAGGGGCCGAACGCCCAGCGGTGGAGCTCGCCGGCGGGGATGGGGTCCTCTGGGCCGAGGTAGATGAAGGTCTCGCCCTTCCGCACCACGCCGGCCAGGTAGCGGCGCACGACGGCCGGGTCGGAGGTCTGGAGGTGGGCGGCGCGGGTCTTGCGGGAGAGGGCGTCAACTGCCCGGCCCGCGATGGGGATGGGCGGGAGGTAGCCGAGGGTGCGGTTGAAGCGGCTGAGGTAGTCGAAGCAGACGAGGGCGAGGGCGAGCCAGGGGACGATGCGCGCGAAGAAGAGGTTGAGGCGGTCGTAGGCGTCGGCGCGCAGGAGGTCGGCCTCGGGCAGGCGGCGCGCGACGGAGACCTCGGCGTCCTCGGCGATGGCGCTGAGCTCGGGGCGCTTGAGCTTGGCGCTCTCATCGCGCTTCTGCTTGCCGGCGTCGCGGTAGGAGGGGCTGGGGACCCCCTTCGGGTCGCCGGGTTTGGGGACGTCGTCGCGGGGCAGGGACGCCCCGCCCACAGGGGAGCGATCTACTTCGATCTGGCTGATGTTGTGGGAGTTGATCTTGGCCAGGATGAAGCCGAGGATCGAGAGCACCAGCGCCACCACGTAAGCCGTGGTTCTTCTTCGGCTCGTGGCGCAGGCGGCGAGCAGAAACAGCGCCATTCCCCACCCCACAATGGAGCCAATCCCCACCGCCCCGAAATAGCTGCACAGCTTATCCATCGCTTCCCATCACTCCCGCTCGCCCCTTGCTTGTCTCGCTCCCACGCTCCGCGTCGCGCACACGGGACGCGGAGCGTCCCGCCGCCTGCGTTCCCACGCAGAGCGTGGGAACGAGAGGGCTTCACTCTTCACTTTTCACTCTCACTCTCACTCTCACTCTCACTCTCCCTTTCCCTTTCCCTTTCCCTCTCCCTCTCCCTCTCACTTTCTGTACTTCCTCGTGGCTTCGAGGTAGTGGGTGAAGGCGTAGTAGGTGATGTTGATTCCCATCTGGAAGGCGCCCTTGGCGAGGTCGGGGGCGAGGCCGGAGTGGCCGGTCTTCCAGGCGTCGTTGATGTCGCCGGGATGGTAGAAGATGACCCACCGCCCCTTGTGCTTGACGCCGAGGGCGTCCATGCCGCCGTGGTGCCAGAGGGGCGGGGCGCCGTTGGGGAAGACGTAGGGCATCTGGAAGATGGGGTCGTCGTCGGAGATGGGCACGAGGCGCTTGTCGGGGAAGAGGGCCTTGGCGAAGCTGCGGAAGTCCCCGTTCCATTGCGGGCTGCCGGCGTCGGCGAACAGCATGCCGCCGTCGAGGAGGTACTCGCGGAGCGTCGCCTGGTCTGCGGGAGGGACGTAGAGGCGGCCCGAGCCGGTCATGTAGACGAAGGGCGGGGCGTAGCCCTTGGTGTACTTGCGGAGGAGGCGGATGGGGTGGCTCTCGGAGCGGAGCGCGACCCTGAAGCCGGTGACGCGGCGGAACTCCTGGAGGAAGTTGATGTCGGCGCGGGTGCGCGGGTCCATGCCGTCGTCCCAGCCCTCGCCGTCGTATTCGAGTCGGATGAAGCGGATAGGCTCGCGGCCTGTGCCGTCGGGCCAGCCGCGGGTCTTTCCGCCGCCCGCGCCCATCTTGCCGTGGACGGCGCCGGGGTCGGTGACGTACTGGAGCTCCGTCAACTCCCGCACTTGGCGCAGGTTGTCCGAGTCATCGAGGTCGGGCACGTGGAAGTAGATGGCGGAGTTGGGGTTGAGGACGAAGCGTTTCTTCTTCTTTGGGCGGCGCTGGACGGCTGTGACGACGGCGACGGAGGGCCTGCCGCTGCCGAAGGGGATGAGGTAGTCGCGCACGCAGCCGTAGGCCTCGAGGAGGAGCGGGACGACGATGACGGCGAGGTGGGTGGCCACGCTCGTGATGAGGCTCTTGCGATAGGGCGGGTCGTAGCCGTGGGTGCGGATGTTCTCAACTATGCGGTCGCCCAGGAGCGGCTCGGGGGGCGCGGCGCCGGTGTAGGCGGCGACGGCGACTCGGCGGAGGGCGGTGACGTGGAGCGCGGCGAAGGCCACCAGCGCACAAAGGGCGGGCCAGAGGTATTGCCAGCGCCAGCCCATCACCGCCATCGCGCTCGGGGCGTAGCCCTCGGGACTCGTGCGGGCCACGCAGGCCGCATCAGTGACCCGCCAGACCACGTAGGCGTAGAGGACGGCGAGGGCGTAGACGGCGATGCAGGCCTTGCGCAGGAGGGCGAGCGCCCAGGGCCGCCGCACGAGGCCCAGCAGGCTGGCCGCGAGCAGGCAGGCCGCCCCCACGCCGCAGACGACCGCGAAAAACGAGACGAGGCCGGGGATTGCCGCCGCCCTGAATGCCTGCTCAAAGGCCCGCTGTTCAGCCATCCTCGCGCGGCAGAGCCACGGGAGGATGACGGCGTAGTGCGCCAGCACGCCCGCGGCGATGCCGAAGGGGAGGGAGAGAATCGCGGGCAGCAGATGATACGAGGTTCGCCGCATGTTCTTCGTTGATGCGTGCCGCGTGCCACGTCCCGCGTGCCCAGAGGGAAGCGGCGGTTGGGGTCTTCTCTGGGCACGCGGGACGGGGCACGCGGCACGTCTACTTGTTTGTCTCATCAATCGAGATGCCGAGGTCGTCGGGCTGCTTGGGGATTTCGCCCTTCTTGGGGAGCTCGGTGATCTCCTTGACCACGGGCGCCTTCTTGCGGGGGTCGTCGGGGGCCTTGGCCTCCTTGGGCTCGGGGCGCGGCGGCTCGGGCGTTGGGACGGAGACCCTGGGCTTGGGGGCCTGCTCCTGGGTCTTCGCAGCCTCGAGTTGGGCGGCCCGGCGGGCCGCGGCGCCCTCGGGGTCAATCCAGCGGTCGCGGATGTAGCCGATGGAGGTGGCGGCCGTGGCCACGATGTGGATGGCCACGGCGACGAGGAAGTACCAGGCCACTCTGGTCTTCGAGAAGCCGGTGAGCAACTTGTCGGGCGAGTGCTTGAGGATGTCCTGCGGGTCACTTGGCATGGCGGGTCTCCTGGGTTCCTGGGGCTTCTGCCGCCCCCTGCGGGGGCTGGGGTGGCGCCAACGCCGTGTCCCACGGGCTTACGCCCGTGGCTATCGAGCTATCGCCCCCTGCGGGGGCTGGGCCGGCGGGCCCTGCGGCCGACGGCGGCAACAGCAATGTCGCCCCTTGCGGGGGCTGGGCCGGCGTCAACGCGGGGAGTTGGCGCGGTGCGTTCATGTCTCATTCTCACTTCTTCCTGTCGTCGCGTTCGCCGATGGCGGCGACGATGCCGCCGCCGCGCGCGATGGCGTCGAGGACCGGCTCGAAGACCTCGCGGCCGACGGCGCGGTCGCAGCGGAAGAGGACCACTCTGGCCTCCGTGGTGCGGGCGTTGCGCAGCAGGCCGGGCAGCTCGGCCTCGACCGAGAGCGCGTCGGGCACGCGGCGGCCCTGGACGTATATCTGGCCGCGCGAGTCGATCGAGACGGCTGTGTTGCTCTCGCGGAGGCGGTCCAGGTTGGGCGCGGTGGGGGGCTTCACCGGGATGCCGGCCTCGCGCGCGAAGTTGCTGCAAATCATGAAGAAGATGATGAGCTGGAAGGCGATGTCGGCCATGCTCGCCACGGGGATGACGATTCTGGCGCGGCGGCGGCGCTTGCGCGGGCGCTTCATTGGCCGCCTCCCGTCTCCCGCACGATGCAGATGGTGCCGCCCGCCTGGGTGATGCTGGCCATCACCTCGAAGTAGTCCTGGTACTCCACCCGGCCGGCGGATTCGAGGATGACCACCTTGTCCTGTCCCGTGCGGTCGGCGAGCTTGAGTGCGGCGAGCTCGCGGCGGAGACGCGGGAGGTCCACCTCCGCGTCGTTGAGGGTGAGCCTGCCGTCGCGCAGGCAGACGGTGGTGGTCTTCTTCTCCTGCTTCTCGGAGCGCTCGCCGGAGGGGAACTCGGTGAGGAGGCCCCGCGTGGCCACGAGCGTGGTGGTGAGGATGAAGAAGATGATAAGGAGGAAGGCGATGTCGGAGAACGACGACACCGGGATGTCGTCAACCCCCATATGTGCCTTCTGGCGGCGAGCCATGGAACAGTGCCTTGCTAGAGTCTGGTAAACGGGGCACGGGATGGGTGGATGAATGGATGTATGGATGAATGCAAGAGCAAGCGGGCTGCTTGGCCTGTTCTTTCACCCATCCATTCATCCACCCATCCATTCATCCTCTCCTCGGTCACTGCCTCACTCCGGCTCTCGTGGCAATCAGGTCGAGGAGCTCGGAGGAGGCTTCGTCAATCTCGAGCTCGATGCGGTTGGACATTGCGGTGAAGATGTTGTAGGGGATGACGGCGGCGAGGGCGATGAGGAGTCCCGCCGCGGTGGTGATGAGTGCCTCGGCGATGCCGGAGGCCACGCCGCTGGCCTCGACGCCCGCGGCGGAGAGCGCGCCGAACGACGTGATCATGCCCGTCACGGTGCCCGTCATGCCGAAGAGCGGGGCGGCGCTGCCGACGGTGGTGAGGACGGTGAAGCGCTTCTCGACGGCGTTCATTGCGTGCTGGGTGTAGTCGCCCATCGCCTTCTCCATGATGGCGAGGAGCGATTCGACGCGGGAGGCGAGCGGGTGGTGCTTGGCGTAGGACTGTAGGCCCGCGAGGAGGACGGCTGCGACTGGGCTGGGCGTGGTGGCGCAGAGCGCCGCCGCCTCGTCCACCCGCTCCTCCTCGATCATGTCCAGCACCTTGGCGCGCAGCGCGCGGGTGTCGGTCTTGTTGTGCCGGTAGAAGGCCAGGCCGCGGTCAATCAGCACCGCGATCGTGAAGATGCTGCACAGCAGCAGCGGCACCATCATCGTGCCGCCGTCAATGAGCAACTGCAACATAGGGAGCGTTCTCCTGTTTGTCAGGGGAGGATGAATGGATGAATGGATGGGTGGATGGATGTCAGAATCGAGGCACTGGTCTTGCATTCATCCAAGCATCCATTCATCCATTCATCCCCTCATTCGGTGGTGCGGTCTGCCAGTATCTGGGCCAGCAGTTGATAGCCCTCGACCGGGGGCATTCGGAGGCCGCGGGCGTGGTGGTGCTGCGCCGGGGCCAGGACCAGCTCGCCGGTGACGGGGTTGTAGGTGCTCTCCTGAAGGCGGGAGAAGGGGATACGCTCAGTGTGGGGCCGCGGCCCGTGGGCCACGAGGGCCAGCTCGCGGCGCAGCGCGAAGGCCCACAGCCGGCCTGGGCCGAGCCAGCTCCCTACGTCCACGCGGCTATCTGTCCTCACGGCGAGGAACACCTCCTCGGCTCCGAGGAAGTCCTCGGCCAACTGCCGCTCGGCCCTGGACATGGCGGCGAACGCCCCGCCCGGGCTTTCGAGCCGGGTGGTGAGCGCAGAGGGGAGCTCGGTGGTAAGCATGGAGGCGGTCATCTGCCATGAGGCATTTTCGATTTTCGATTTTTGATTGAAGTCGAAAGCCTGGGGCTCAGGCCCGCAGCGCGACCGAGAGGAGATCGAAAATCGAAAATCAAAAATCGTAAATCAGAAATCGTCACTTTCCATCCTCAGTGTCGCTGATGCGCATGAGGGCTTCCTCGGTGAGGCGGCCGCGGGCGAACTTGGCCCACTTGCTGGCCGGGTAGTCCCACGTGAGGCGCTTGAACTGGCGATAGGCGTTCACGGGGTCACCGCGCTTGAGATGGGTGTCGCCGCACCAGTACATGGCCTCGGCGATGAGGTCGGGCTCGAGCTTGGCGTTTCCGGTCACGCCCTTGAGGACTTCGATGGCCTTGGTGTGGTCCTCGGCCTGCATGTAGCACTGGGCGCTGAGGAGGAGCGTGCGCCCCGCGAGGCGATGGTTGGGGAAGCGGACGGCGAGGCGGCCGAACACCTGGGCGGCGGTCTTGTGCATCTCGCGGGCCTGCATCTCGATCTTCTCGCGCTCGACGGGGGGCACCTCTGGGGTGGCCTTGGCCTTGATCTCCTTGCCCTTCGAGAGGAAGTACTGGCCCAGGCGGGCGATGGTCTCGGCCACGAGCTCGTTGTCGGGGTAGCGGTAGGATAGCTTGACGTACTCCTCGCAGGCCTGGTCAATGAGGCCCATCTTCTCGTAGACGAGGGCCTTCTTGTACTGGGCCTTGGGCGCGTAGGGGCTGTCGGGGTAGGCGGCCACGATGTCGGTGAAGCGCCCCGCGGCCTCGAGGTAGCTCTTCTTCTTCACGTCGGCGTCCTTCGCCTCGTTTGCGGACTCGAGTGCCAGGTCGGCCAGGAGGTAGTCGGCCTGGGCGCGGGCCTCGGTGTCGGGGAAGTCGCGCACGGCCTCCTCGAGGAGCTTCTTGCCCTGGGCGATCTCGGAGCGGGCGAGGTCCTCCTGGCCCAGCTCGCGGTGGCGCTTGGCCAGCTCGAAGTAGGCCTCGGCGATGGAGAACTGGGTCTGGACGGCGATCTGGGGGTCGGAGAAGCGCTTGGTGAAGGGGACCACCTGGCCGTCGCTGCCCTTGTGGATGGCCACGGTGTGCTCGAGCTTCTCCTCGGGTGCCCGCCCCGCGGGCGCGGCGCGGGTGTAGACGGCGGTGACGGCGTCGCCGTAGGCGACCTGTACGGCGGCGGCGCCCTCGCCCTTATCGCCCTTGAAGGCAAGCTTGACCGAGCCCTTGAAGGTGCCGGAGTGGGTGAAGGTCTCGCTGAGGTTGAGCTCCTGGGTGGCGCCGGAGGCGACCCTGAGGGTGACGGGCACGGCGTCCTTCTCGTCCGATGTGTCGCGGATGGGGTCAATCACGCGGAAGTGGAGGCTCTCGCCCACGTAGGCGGTCTCGACCGTCTCGCGGAAGCGCGGGTCGGTGACGTCGAAGAAGGCGTCGGCCTGGAGGACGGCGCGTGCGGTGGCCCAGTGGCTCTTGCCGGCGGGGTCCTTGGCCTCGAAGCCGATGAAGAGCTCGTCGTTGCCCTTGATGGCCAGGACTGGCCGCTCCTTGCCCTCGGGGTCGAGGTCCACGAGGGGCCTTTCGGGCAGCTTGCCCAGCTCGGCGGGGATGGAGAAGGTGAAGCGGCCGTCCTCAAGGGCGTCGCCTGCGAACGGGCTGGCCTTCACGGTCACGCTCTTGTAGCCAGGCGGGGCTGGGCCGCCGGCGGCGGCGTTGCCCGGCCTGGCCTCGAGCTTCAAGGTGCCTGGCACCTTGAGGTCGAAGGCGCCCTCCGCCGGCTTGCCGAGGGCCTTGCGGCCCGAGGAGGTCTGGACGTATAGCGCGGCGGCGCTCTCGGGCGACTGCGCGATGTAGGGGAACATGAGCTCGACGATGATCGGTCCGCCGATGAAGACGGTGGCGGGCTTCGCGGGGTCGGGCTTCTCGGGCCAGGAGGCGGTGAGTGCGCGGGTGACGGGCACTTCTTCTTCGGCCGCGGTGGGCGGGGCCACACGCGGGACGCCTGTGCCACCAATACCTGTGCCACCAACGCCTGCGCCACTCACGGGGCGCGGTGGCACAGGCATCTTGCCTGTGCCCTGGGCAGGCAGACCAGTGGCGGGGCGTTCTTCCTCGGTGAGAGGCCGGGACGTGACCTCGTAGACGGCCAGGCGCGGGGGCGCCCAGACCGTTTGCTCCACCGTCGCCACGCGGTCCCACGGGATGCCGGGGTCGGTGTTCTCCTTGTCCTGGTAGGCCACGAGGACGTCGTCGCCCTGGGCGACCTTGAGCTCGCTCTCGCGCTTGGGGTCGGCGGCGACCGGGAAGATGCCGCCGACGAAGACGCCCGAGTGCTCGGCGGTCTCGAGTGCGGCGCACTCGACCGGCTTGCCCTCCTGCGTCCGCGCCGTGAACTTCACGGTGTCAGGCTTCGCCGTCGTGTCGCAGTCGGGGTCGTTGATGTAGACGTTTATCTTGTCGCCCGGCTTGAAGCGCCGCATGGGGATGTAGCGCGGGCGGCGATTCGCCCCTTCGCCGCTGAACTCGACGAAGCAGGCGCTCAGCGCGGCATTGTGGAACGTGGCGGCGAGGCTGGCCTCGTGGACCTCGCGGCCCTCCGTGATAACCCGCGGGTCCTCGTAGGTCACTGTGATCTTGTCGCCAGGGACAACTTCGAGGACCTGGTTCTTGCGCAGGGCGGCGAAGTCCTCCTTGGTGGGGAGGAGCGTGGCGCCGGCGGCGTCGGCGAGCGTGATGCGGTTGATGGCCGGGGCGTCGGTCTCGAAGTCGGCAAGGATGAGGCGGACGACGCGTGCGCGGGCCTCGGGCGGGAAGGTGATGTCGAAGGCCGCGTTGTCCTGCCCCGCGGCGATCTTGGCGGGCTTGAGGGCGACCCCCTCGCGGACCTGGGGGTTCTTGGCGGCGTCGAACATCTCGGCGGGGACTGGCCGCATGAAGGGCGGCTCGTCGGCGTCGGCCTGGAGCTCGAAGGCCGGCTCGGCCTTGCGGCTGGCGAAGACGTAGAGGTCCACACGGTGCGCCCCCTTGCCCAGCGAGCGGCGCACCCTGGTGGGCGAGTCGCCCGGCTGGCCGTCCACGGTGAGGACGTAGCGGATCACAGGCGGGACGCCTGTGCCACCGCCAGCGGGCTTCTTCTCGGGCGCTTTCTCCTTAGGCGCCTTCTCCTTCGGCTCTTTCTCCTTCGCCGCTTCTTCCACGGGGACGATCTCCAGGGTGCGCACCTTGCGGAGGGGCTGGTAGAAGGCGCCGTAGAGGTGGGCGATGTAGAAGCTGCCCGGCCCGTCCTCGGCCAGGCCCATCGAGTGGGCCTGCCCCTCAAGCGAGGCGTCCCACTTGGCGGCGAACGCCTTGGCCGGGACGACGGTCTTGGGGGTGTTGTTCTTGAGGTAGCCGATTTCGAGGTATTGGCGGAAGTCGGCGAATGTGGCCGGGCCGCCGGTCACCGGCCCGTGCTTGACCAGTTCGAGGGTCAGGGCGCCCTCCCAGGGCTTGAGCTCGCCGGGCCACTGGGCAAGCGTCGTGAAGTCCCTGCCGTTGAGCGAGGTCTGGAGGAAGAACCTCTTGAGCTTGCGGCCGGGCACGCTCGCCTGGATGGCCATCTTGCCGAGGGCCACGTTGTCGTTGAGGTCAATGCTGAAGAGCTTGGGCGTGGAGAGGTCGTTGAGGCCGACCCAGGCCGGGTAGTCGCCCTTCGAGATGGCGAAGTTGGGGTCCTTGCCGTCCTCGGAGTCGGAGGCGAAGGCGATGGGCTGCCCGGCGCTGGTCTGGACGACGCCCTCGAAGACGCCGGTGTGGGAGCCTGTCTCTTCGAGCGGGAAGGCGGAGATGGCGTCGCCGCTGGAGGTGGCCACGCGGACGGCGAGCTTGTCCCTGCCCGCGGTCTCGCTGCGGTCGGGGTCGATCACGCGGATGTTGAACTTGCTGCCCGGCTTGAGCTGGTTGGCGGCGCGGACGGTGCTGAGCGCGACGTCCTCCTTCACGGGCTTCTCGGTCTCCACCTCCTTGAGCTTGCTGCGGATCATGTCCTCGAGCGCCTTGGCCTCGATCTCCTCCTTCGAGAGGATTCTGCCGGAGGAGACGTAGAGGTCGGAGTCCGTGGCCACGCTGAGGGTCTGCGGCTCGGCCATGACCAGCTTGTGCTCCCTCTTGAACTTCTCCGAGTAGTCGTAGTGGGTAGTGTCCTTGCCGAGGAGCTGGAGCTTGCCGTCGCCCTTCGCTGTGGGCGCCAGCTCGGTCGGAATCTGCCCGACGAACCGGGTCTTGGAGTCCCCGAACGGGGTCAGGGTGAAGTGCTCCTCATCCCCGGAGTCCGACCAGGCGCGAATCTCGATGTGCGCGGAGGTGCCGACGACTGCCAGGTTGCGGTCCTCGAGGTTCACCTTGAGGGGCTTGCCGGGCACGATGAAGCGGCGAGCGGTGGCGGTGCCGACCTGTAGCTCGGTGGGCTCTTCGAGCTTGCGGAGGCGGACCTTCGTGCGGCCTTCGAGGATGCGGCCGAGCGCGTGGTCGGGCACGCGGGAGAGCACCTGGTCAACCTGTTCGAGGACCTCGCGGTACTCCTCCTGGTCGAACTTCACGAGCGCGAGGTGGTAGAAGCTCTCGGCCTGGACCGCCTTGTCCTTGTGGTGGGTGAGCTTCTCGAGGCGCTTGATGGCCTCATCGAAGCGGCGGGTCAACCTGTCCACCTCGGCCACCTTGATCTCCGCGTCCACCTGGCCGCCCGTGCCGTCGAACTCCTTGCCCGTGGCGATGCGCTCGAAGAGCGCCCTGGCCTTTGGATATTCCTGGCGCCCGAGCGAGATGCTCGCGTAGGCGAGGAGCAGGCGGGCGCGCGTCTCAGGCGCGAAGCCGTCGGCCACGGAGTCGAACCACTGGATCATCTGGCGTGCCAGGGCCTCCGCCGCGTCGTAGTCGCCCACCTCCGTGTTCTTGTCTATCAGCCACGTGGTGAACGCCGGGTCGAGCTCCTTGTAGCTGGCGAGGACTACCGCCCGCCGCGGGAGGTAGAGTTCCCAGGCGTTCTGGAGGCGGCCGGACAGGTAGGCCACCTGAGCGGAGAAGAGCGGGTAGCGGCGGTCGTCGCGCGGGACGGGGATGACGCTTCCGACCGTGGAGAGGGTCTTGGTGCGTGTGGCGTTGAGGGCGGAGCGTGCCTCCAAGGGCAGGTCGGCGCCCACGAGGTCGAGGCCCACCGAGGCGAAGACGAGGCCGAGGTCCTGCGGCACGGCCGAGGCCCCCTGCGCGGCGTCCACAAGTTGTCCGGCCAGGCGCGCGAGGTCGTGCTGGAACTGCACGCTGCGGGTGTCCTTGGCGATCTTCCAGGCGTGGGGCACGACGGCGTAGAGGTCGGCGCCGCGCTCCTGGGCCAGGCAGCCCTGGATGAGCGTGGAGGCCAGGAGGTCGAAGCCCCAGCGGTCGGGCCACGAGGCCGGCACGCAGGAGGGGAAGAGACCGAGAAGGACGTCGAGCTCATCTTTGGCGAGTTTCTTAGGGTCACCGAGCTTGTCGAGCTGGGTGAGGAGGGGCGGGCCGATCCGCTCGGGCGTGTTGCGCACGCGGTCGGCGTAGGTGGCGAGGCGGGCGAAGAAGTCCTTGCGGCCCTGCGGCGTCTCCACAGCCGCGGGCGGCTGTGCCACGAACCAGGCGCGGCCCATCGCGTAGGTGTCGAAGCGGGTCTTGCCATAGGCGGCCTCGAGCCTGGCGAGCATGGCGTCGCGTGCCGCCGGCTCGGCGCCCTGGGCGCGGGCCTGCCAGTTCCAGAAATCGCCGCGCGAGTAGACCGGGCCATCGGCGTCGGAGCCGATAGGACTCGACGATGACGACGAGAACGAGGGAAGGGTGTCGAAGCCCTGGAGGAGCTTGGCGGCGGCGTTCACGACCTTCTTCTTCTCGTCGAGGCCAAAGTCCCAGTAGCGCCAGTCCAGGTACTTCGTCCTGTTGGCCTCCTCGACGAACATGTCGTCGAAGTAGCGCTCGACGGGGAACTTGTCGTTGAGGCGCGGGAACTCGTTGCGGATGAGCCACTGGTAGGTGCAGGTGGCGCTGCGGGTCGGAACGTCCCGCAGGTTTGGACCCTGCGGGAGGATAGCGAACGCCCGCTTCTCGACGATGGCGGCCATGACCGACTCGCCCTGCTGGGGCGCGGTCCAGCCGTCGCCCTGCCGCGTGCCGCGGAAGGCGTCGAAGAGGAAGGGGGAGAAGCGCCCCTTGTCCAGGAGCGCGGCGAGTGCGCGCCCGAGGGCGCCGTTGAGGACGAGTGTGCGCTCGCGGAACTGCCTGGGTGCGCGCCCGAAGCCCTTGTCGCCCTGCACCCTGGCCGCGGTCTCGCAGAGCTCCTCGATGCGCGGGTTGGGCGCGGCGGGGTCGTAGCGCGCGAGCTGATCAGCAAGAACTTCGGCCTGGACCTCCGCTTTCTCGATGCCGTCCTGACGGTTGGCGAGCACGGCGAGGAGGGCGGCGCGCCCGAACGGGGTCTTCTTCGCCTCGTAGTCCCGCAGGAGCGGGTAGAGGGCGCGGGCCTGGGCGAGGAACTCGTCCTGGTTGCGGTTGTGCTCGGCGAGCAGGGCGGCGGCGAGGGCCTGGCACAGCGGGTTCGGGGCCTTCTTCGGCTCGCCCTCCGAGTCGGCCGCCTTGCGCATCGCCTCCTCGACGGGGACGATCTGCTTGATGAGCTCGGGCTTGACGGTTGAGCCCTTGGCGCGCGACTCGCGGCGCAGCCACTCCGCCCAGTCACGGAAGCGCGGGTGGACCTTGTTCACCATGTCCCTGCGCTCGCGCTTGTCGTAGGGCACCCACTGGAAGGAGCCTGCGACGGCGATCATCTTGGACTTATCGTTGCGGTCCGCGCCTGAGCCCAGCTCCCAGGCGGCTTCCAGGTAGGCCCCCATCGAGCGGGGGTCGAGCGCGCCGGGGGTGCTGGCCAGCTCGGCCCCGAAGTGGGCCACCACCTGATGGTGGAAGTTGTCGGGCAGCTTCCTCCCCTCCTTCTCGGCGAGGGCGCGCAAGGCGGGCAGCATCTCGCCGTCGAGGAGCTCGTATGCCTCGCCGAACCCCAGGTGCCACGACTCGTTGCGGATGAGGTGCTCGACGCACTTGAGCGGGTCGTCGCTTGCGGCCATGGAGTTGATTGCCGCGGCGTCGCGCGAGGGAACGCCCTGGAGGAAGGCGGCCTGCTTCCTGTAGAGGTCGCGCGTCTCGGGCCTGGTGACGAAGCGCAGGTGGCGCGTGGCCTGGCTCTTGCGGAAGAGGTCGGGGTGCTTCGCGCCGAGGTCCGCCCACTGCTCGCGGCTGGCGAGGAGGCGGGCGACGTAGCCGCCGCGCGGCAGGCGCCACTCGAGCACCGCCTGGCGGTCGGCGTCCGAGAGCTTCTGGAATGCCTGGACGAAGAACTCGCTCTTCTGCTGCTCCTGCTGGCGCCAGGCCGCTTCGTCAATGCCCTCGCCCACGCCGCCGTCGGTGAAGGCGTGGACGATGTCCTTGAGCGTGGCGGCGCTGGGGAAGGCGTCGAGGTAGGCCCCGGCTGCGATGGCCACGGCCTCGAATGCCTTGTCGAGGGTCGGCTTGTCCTTGCCGGCGGCGCCGGCCTTGAACTCCAGGTTCGCCACGTGGAGCGCGAAGCGGAGCTGGCGGCGCTTGTCCCCGCGCACCATGCCGAGCAGCTTGCGGCAGTGTGGCAGCGCGGCGAAGTGCTCCTGCTGGCCCCGCACGGCCTCGGCCATCAGCCAGTCGAGGTGTTCCTGGAAGTAGAGGCGTTCCTGCTCGAGCGGCAGGGCGGGCTGGCTGAGGACGATTGTGAGCCAGCGGGCGCCGCCCGCGAAGTCGCGCTTGCGCCGCGCCGTGTCGAGATACCAGGAGTCGAACTTCCGTGCGGCCACCTTCGCCCTGCACTTCTCGCCCAGGGTGGTCATGGTCTCGTAGAGCTCGCCGGGCGCGTCGAGGAAGTCGGCCAGGATGGCATAGAGCGCCGCAGCCCCGTCGGAGGCGTCGGGGGCGGGCGGGTTGGCGGCGAGGAACTGCTTGTAGCGCGCGGCGGCGGAGCGGAGGTCGCCGGCCAGGAACGCGCCCTCGGCGGCCATGCGGAGGATGGGCGGCGACGGGCGGAAGTTCTGGGCGAGGTACGCCTTCACCGCGATGGAGGCCGCGTAGCAGCGGCCCAGCCGCCGCCCGGTCGTCAGCAGCTCCTTCACCTGCTCCTCCGTCACGCCGGCCGGGTCGGTCTGCACCTTCAGCAGGAGCTGGTCGAAGGGGCTGTCGGGCGCGGGCGCCGCCTTGGGCGCGGGTTCGGCTGTGGCCTTCGCCTTCGGCGGCGGCTCCGCCGGACCCTTCTCCTTAGCCTTCGGTTGGCCCGCCAGCGCCAGGGCGGAAGCTAGGAGCAGCACGGCGATTGCGGATTGGCGATTGCGGATTGCGGATTGAAATCCGAAATCCGAAATCCGAAATCCGAAATGAGGCTTGCGCATTTGCCATTCCTTGTCGGAAGGGACCAAAGGGACCTCAGGGACCAAAGGGACAAATGCCCGCCCCACGGCCTCTGCCTCTTGGCACGCGGGACGCGGCACGGGTCGTCTCTTCTCACGCGTCACGGGTCACGCGTCAATCTTCCTTCTTCTCCTCCTCCACTTTCTCATCCTTGCCCTTTATCTTGCCCTCGATCTTGGGCAGGATTTCCTTCGCCTTCTTGGCGTGAGGGCTGGCCGGGTACTCGAAGAGGAGTTGGGAGCACTTGTCGTAGGCCTTCTGGAAGTCGTTCATCCGGTAGGCCACGATCACCCACTTGAGGAGCATGCCGTCGAGGAAATCGCCGTCGGGATAGTCCTGGAAGACCTGTGTGAGCAGGTCGTCGGCTTGGGCGTAGTCCTTGTTCTCCACCTGGTAGTCCACGAGCTTGGCGAGGGACTGGCCGGCGAAGGCGCTCTCGGGGTAGCGGTCGGCGCACAGCTTGTATTGCTGGATGGCGGCCTCGAGCTTGCCTTCGCCCTGGGCCTCGATGCACTGGGCGATGCGGAACTGGGCCTCGGACTTCGCCTGCGAGTTCGGCATCGTGAGAATCTGCTGGTAGACCTTGATCGCCTCGGGGTAGTCCAGGTTGTCCTGCTTGATCGTGCCGATGCCCATCAGGGCCTGGTCCACGAAGGGCGAGTTGGGGTAGAGGCGGTTGAAGAGCCGACACGTCGCCACCGCCTCGGGGAAGTTGTCCTGAGCGATGTAGAGCTCCCACTTGAGCTTGAATGCCTCCTCCTTGAGTGCCGACGGTATGGGGCTCTCGATGCGGATGATCGCGTCAACGCGGTCGAGGCCCTCGATGCTCTTCTCCTTGGCGCCCTTGGTTAGGCCCATGCTCTTGAATATCTTGGCCAGCTCGAGGTAGGCCGTGGCCTCCACGAGGTCCTTCTTGGCGCGGATGACCGGGTCGGGCACGACGTTCTGGGTGGCCCGCGGGCGGCTGTCAATCTCGCCGACCACGCGGATGGTCGCGGTCACTTCGCGGGACATTGCGCCCCCGGCGTGCAACTCGTCCGCGTAGATGGCCACGATCTCGTCGTTCGTCGCGCAGGAGAGCACCTGGTCGGTCTTGTCTATGGGCTGCCCCTCGCGGAAGGGCTCGGCCTGCACGCTCCCCCCGAAGCGTCCCGTGTGGACCTCGCCTTTCGCCTCGGGCGACTGGGGCATCTCGCTGAGCGTGAGGGTCAGCTCGTCGCGGACCACGTAGCGCGCCTCTTGCTCGCCGGCGGCCGGCCCCTCGCCCGCGGCCGCGTCGTCCACGGCCTCCCGATAGCGCGAGACCAGGCGCACCCCCACGCTGTCGGCCTTCGCCGTCGTGTCCTGATCGAGGTCGTTGAGCAGCACGAAGAGCGGCTGGCCGAGGAAGGCGGCGTTGGCCCTCGACTCGAAGGTGCCAAGGGTGAAGCGGAGGGTGGCCGTGGAGACCACCTTCACCTTCTTCTCCCGCGCGACGTCTGGCCGGCCCTCCTTCGTGTTCGCGTCGCGGTACGTCGTCGTGATCGTGTCGCCGCCGACCACCTGGAGAACTCCGTCGCCGGGCTTGGCCGTCGCGAGGTCGGTGGGCACGGAGCAGATGAAGATGCCCTGCTCGACCGCCAGGGGGATGCAGGCGACCGTCTCCTTGTCCCCGCTCTGCGTCGTGAGCGTCACCTCCACCGCCTTGCCCAGCTTGTGTATCACGGGCAGGTCGCTGTCCTCCACCTTCACGTAGAAGCGCCTCCCCGCCTCGGCATACTCGATGGCCGGGCTGTTGGGGTCCACAAACGTCCCCACCAGGCTGAGGGCCTGGATCGCCTTGTTCCAGTTCCCCTGCGCGAAGTGGCACAGGCCGATGTAGTAATACGACTGGTTCGCCCAGAGGGTGTTCGGATAGTTGTTCGTTATCTTGCGCAGGATGGGGAATGCGGCGGCATACTGGCGCATCTGGAAGTGCGCCACGCCCGTGAGGTAGAGCCCTTCCAGGTACATCTCCTTCGCCTGGCCCGTCGGCTCCTCATCGCCCTTCTTGATCTCGTTGAGGTGGCGCAGGTAGTTGACGGCCGTGGCCTGGTCGCGGGCCTCGATGAACTGCTTGCCGAGCGCCAGGTACGCCTCGAAGCGGATCGGGTCGTTGGGGTATTGCTCGATGATGGACTCGAGCATCTTGACGCCGCGTTCGACCTCGCGTGCGAGGAGGAGGTCCTGAGCGCGCTTGAGGAGGCGTCGGGCCGCGAACTCATCTTCCGCCCCCTTCGCCGCCCGGCCCTCCCCTGGCGCCTTCGGGTGCCCGTTGCCGGCAACGGGCACCCGTTCCTCCTTCGGCGCCTTGCCCCCCTTCATCCCCGCCCAGGCGACGCCACCGAGGGAGTACGCAATGGCCAGGACGAGTGCGGAGTGCCAAGCCTGAAGGAAGTGCTTCATCCAGAGGGCTCCTGTCACTGCGATCAGAAGTCAAAAGTCAAAAGTCAAAGGTCAAAAGTCAAAAGTCAAAAATCGAAAATCGAGAATCGAAAATGCCTTCACTGTGCGTCCACCCCTCCCCCCATCTTTATGCCCATGCGCTCGAGGTCCTGATGGGCGGAGCTGGACTGGCTGCTCTCAGGGTATTTCTTGAGGATGGCCCTGAGTGCGGCGATCTGCTGGGGCCGCATGCCGGCCTCGCGGTAGAGGTGTGCGATGCGGAGCGCCGCCTCGGGCGCGTGGGACTTGAAGAACGCCTCGATCTCGCGGAGCTGGGCCACCGCCTGCTCCACCTTCCCCAGCTTCACGTAGCAGTCGGCTATCGCCCAGATGTTCTCGGGCGGGTTGTCGCACTGCTGATACGTGGCTATCGCCTGCGGATACTGCTGCGTCCAGTGCAGGAGCTGGGCCTTCAGCCACAGGGCGTCCCTGGCGAACCGCGCGACCTTGGCCATCTGGTCGGCCAGCGGCACGCCGGCCGTAGCGTCCTTCCGCGAGTGGTGGAAGCGCAGGTACTCCATCTGCCCGAGCTCCTTGTCCTCGAAGCTCATGCAGATGTCCCTCACCAGGCCCGCGTCGCGCGGCCAGAAGAACTTCGCCAGGTCGCCCTTCTCGCCGTCGTGCATCTCGTGGATGCGGAGCTTGCCGAAGAGATTCCGCGCCAGCTTCGGGTCGCCCCCCTTCTCGTAGAAGAACTTCATCAGCTCGCGGATTTCGCTGTTCTTCATCTTCTCGAAGTGCAGCTTGCCGTAGTAGTCCATCACCTTGGCCTTGTTGCCCGTGAAGAGGCCGATCCAGCGGATCACGCGCGCGTAGTCGCCCGGCTTCTGGTTCCGCTCGAAGAGCTGGTCGAGGCGCTGGACCCACTTCGCCGCGTCCTTCTCGTAGGCGAGCTTGAGGTGTGCGACGTTGAGCTGGAAGTCGTCCCATTCGGGGAACTTGCCTTCGAGCACGCCGGCCCAGTAGCGGAAGTAGCGGTCGCGGGCGGCGGCCTCGGAGTCGGGGAACTGTCCGTGGCGGCGCACGTCCCAGCCCAGGCTGCCCCAGTAGCCCCGGCTCTTCTCCATGTCGGCCTCGGCTGGCTGCGGGGTCGGCCCGAAGCCGCCCACCTTCAGGTGGAATGCGCGCAGCTTCGCCTCGTCGGGCTCCACGCGGATGTGATAGCTCGCCACCTGGTCAATCGCGTAGTGGGCCACCTCCGGGTTGCTGCGCCGGAAGGTGGTCGCCACCTGCTCGTAGTAGACGATGGCCTTCTGGAGCTGTCCCTCCTTCGCGATGTGGTCGGCCAGGTGGCAGATTGCCGCCGCCGCGAGCGGGTGCTGGCTGTAGCCCGCGTCGGCGGCCAGCTTGGCCCACGCCTTCGTCGCCTCCTCCTCGTCCGCGTTCTCCCAGTGGCACAGCCCGATGTAGTAGAGCGCTGCCGCAGCGTACTTCACCACGTTGGGGAAGTAGTCCAGGACCTCCTGGTACTCCTTGATCGCCTCGAAGCGCTTCTGGGCCAGGTGCAGGCAGCGGGCCTTGCGCAGGAGGGCATAGGCCGTGGCCCGCGACTTCGGGAACTCCAGGATGAAGCTGTCGTACTCCGCCGCCGCCCGCTTGAAGTCCCGCGACGCGAACACCTTGTCGGCCTTCGTCAGCGCGTGGCCCTCGAAGGTGTCGAGCGCCTTGAACTCCTCGTTGGAGAGCTGCGTCTCCGGCCCGTGCCCTGGCTGCCGCTCCCTGTCCCTGTCTTTGGGTGGCTTGGAGGCCGCCAGGCAGACCCCGTGCAACGCCAAGAGCGCTGCCACGATGGCCTCGCATGCGAACGGCTGCTTCCGGTCAGTGGCTCTCACGCCATATCCCACCATCGGCCCCGATGGCAATCTCCCATCCGGGTGCGCCCTTCAATGATAGCGCTTCGGCACCCGTAGTCAAGCGGCGCTGGGCACTCGGGCGCAGTAACAGACTTGTGCAGGTGGGCACACCCTCTTGAACCGACCGGCTCCGCGGTCGGTTCAATAAGCGCCCCAGCTACGCGGTTCGGCGTGGCCCCAAGGAAGACGAAAGCAAACCCAGCGGGCCGGCCTTGCTTTCCACATAACCCGTCACGAGCCCCGCTCGACGTAGCCACAAGCGTCTCGCTTGTGGAACTGGACCGACAGCTCCCGGTCGGCAAGCGGGACGCTTGCCGCGTAAGACTTCAGCTATCTGAAGGCTCTGAACTGGGTAAAGGCGGCAAGGAGCCCGTGCGAACGTAGCTAAGGCCCATACAGTTCCTGTTGCGGAAGACACGGACAAACGAGTTTGTCCGTGGCACCCCCTCTTGCTTCGAGGAGAACCGTGGGTGCCACGCCCAAACTTGTTTGGGCGTGTCCGCAGAACCACTCTCCGCAACAGAAACTATATGGTATGCCCAACCCTGCGACTTCGCTCAGGGCAGGCTCTGGGCTGCGGCTGGGTCGCCCACCTCGCGGGCTACAAGACCGACTCCTATGCTGCCGGCCGTGTTGCATTGCTTCTGCAGAAGTCGATAGGGGAACTCCCGCATTCCCCCGGCCTGTTCGCCCTGACACTGGCTGGCGCGGAGGTGATTTCACACTTGTACAAGTGTGAAACCCCTCTCCCCGGGTCGAGCAACGCAGCGCGCCGATGCCTCCAGCGACTGGCCGACTACCGGGCACGAGGGACCTACGGGGAGTTCCATGACGGTCATCTCTCGCAGGAAGGGGTGCTGGACCATGATTGTATACTTGTACAAGTGTGGGACCATCCTGTCCGCGTCGCCTGGTGTACGTTTCCGATTTTGTCTTTTCCAAACAAAGAAACAAAACAAGAAGGCAAGAGGGCTGAGGCCAACAGCCGGTCGCCGAAAGAGCCAGAAGACGTTACAATCTTTTACAAATAATGGGGCTATCTCCTTGACTCCAGTGACCTCAATGGGTGGCCCTGGGGAAGGAGGCCGTCTTGAACGCCAAATCGGCTCTTTGGCCGCGATGTTGCGGTCAGTTGGGCTGTTCTGCACGTTGGCACGTACACCACAACCTGTTGTGGCTACTGGAGTGAAGGGGATACCCCCCTTACAAATAATTCTTGGGCTTCATCCACCCCGGCCCCACCCTTCCACGTTCTACGTCCCAGGCCCGCCCTTTGGGGGGCCGCCGTAGCGTCGGCCCCCCACACCCCCTGTGGCCCGCTGCCCGCCCCCCCTCCCGCCCCCCCCGCCGCGAGCCGCGTCGGGCAGGCGGCGGGCAG
>VGYW01000005.1 GCA_016872875.1 Planctomycetota bacterium
CCCCGTGAGTATGGAAACGTACCCAATACCACTCATGGGGGCCTATTCTATATGATTACACAACCCCTTGTCAATACTTGACTTACATCGAGTCGAAATCGTGAATACCTATTTAGGACTAGCGTTCATCCCTCGCGCTGTCCGGGGCTGAACAGTAATTGCAGAGTCATATGACTCTGCAATCATCGTCCAGGGAGCCACCCTGGTGCGGAAATGGCTGAACCTACACCAGCGTTCATCCCTCGCGCTGTCCGGGGCTGAACAGCAATTGCAGAGTCATATGACTCTGCAATTATCGTCCCGGGAACCACCCTGGTGCGGAAATGGCTGGACCTACACCAGCGTTCATCCCTCGCGCTGTCCGGGGCTGAACAGTAATTGCAGAGTCATATGACTCTGCAATTATCGTCCCGGGAGCCCCCCTGGTGCGAGAATGGCTGAATCTACACTTGCCGTTGATCCCGTGCCTGCTGCGTCCGGCCATCTCATTGCGCCGCGCGCTGGCCGTTGCAGGCAACTGGTTCGCCAGACGGACCGCGCCGCAAGGGGTCTGCCGGCGGGCCGTTCAGGGCGCGGTCTTGGCGGGCGGGCCGGGCTCGAAGCGGAGACCCTCGACGGGCGAGCCGTCGGCGTTGCGGAGCCGCACGCAGGCGGCGAAGCCCATGTTGTTCTGGGTGACCTTCAGAAGAAAGTCGTTCGCGCCCTCTTTGAGGACGGCTTGAGCCTTATCCTGCCCGGCCACGATGGGGCGCATGACGTTGTTCGCGTGAACCAGCTTGCCGTTGATCCAGAGCTTGTAGCCGTCGTCAGAGCCGATCTCCAGGTTGGCCTTGATCTCCTTGGGGACGAAGACGCGGGAGCGGATGTAGACGACGCACTGCTCGCCGTCGGCGATGGGCAAGAGGTCGACCTGCCAGGTGAGGGCGGGGTCGGCGGGGGGCGGGAGGGCCTTCCACTCGGCCTTCGCCCCTTGCTCCTCGGGCGCGAATGGGACGTCGAAGAGTTGGGAGCACGTCTTGCCCTGCTGGCGATAGGGGCCGGCGACCTGCCAGGCGGTGATGAAGCCCACGTGCTGGTCGAGGGTGTCGAGGGCCTTGCGGGCCGCGGCGCGGGCGGCGGGGCTGCCGTCGGCGGCGAGGCGTTCGAGCGCGGCCTTGGCCTCGGCTCGGTGGCTGCCCAGGAGCGCGGCGGCGATGCGGACCGCTGCCGCCTCGGCCTCGCCCTTCACCGCGGCGTCGGCGCACAGCGATTCGGCGAGCTTGAGGGCGGCGGGGTGTGGCACGCCTGCCAGCTCGGTGAGCCCGAGCTTCTTCTCCTCGGGGCGCTGTGAGGCGGCCATGGCAGCCTCGCACATCTTCCAGCGCTCCTCCAGCGGCTTGGCCGAGGCCAGGCCGGCGAGGCGCCAGTACCCGCGAAGCGCTAGGACGCGCTGAGTTGGCTCCGCCGCTTCCTTGGCGAGGCGCAGCAGGTCGGGAGCAACGTCGAGCCCTCCATTCTCCGCCAGTGTGCGGATGGCGGCGTCGCGGACCGCTGGCTCCTCGCCCTCGATGGCCGCCCGCAGGGCGGCGAGCACATCGGGCGTGTTGAGCCGGCCGAGGGCGCGGAGGAAGATGCACCGGGCTTCGGGCACGCCCACCGTCTTCAGCGCGGAGAGCAGGGGCGCGGCGCAGGCGTCGGGCTTCTTGCTCCGCGAGCAGATGGCGGCGAGGGCTTTCTCGATGGCCTCGATGTCGTCGTTGTTTGCAGCCATGGCGAGCAGCTTGATGAGCTCCAAGACCGCCGTTTCGTCGGCGAGTTGTGCGAGGGAGCGTAGCGCCGCGGCGCGGGCCGCCGCGTCGTTGCCCTTCGCCATCTTGAGGAGGGCGGGGACGGCTGCCGCGTCGCGCCGGGCGCCGAGCGTCCGCACGAGTTCCGCCTGAATGGCCGGGTCGGCATTGCTCAACTGGGCGGCGAGCGCCTCACGAACGCCTTTGCCGCTGATGCGGGCCAGTGCCTCGCGGGCGGCTTCCTCGCCCTTGGCAGCGGCTGCGGCCAGGACGGGCACGGCGGCGGGCTCGCCCAGGAAGCCGAGCGCGTGAAGCGCGGCGACGCGAACCGGCAGTTGGGCGTACTTCGTGGCCTCGATGATCGCGGGTGCAGCCGCCGGGTCGCCCCGTTGGCCCAACACCTCGATGAGCGCGACCCGCACTTCAGGCTCGGCCTTCGCAATCTGGGCTGCGGCAGCTTTGGTCACCGCCTCACCCCTAAGCTCGTGCAGGGAATCGAGCGCCCCGCGCTGGACCCCGCGGTCGGGGGTAATGAACGCGGCGCCGATCAAGGGCACCGGGTCGTCGGCGGCGAGAATCATCCCGAGCGTCGCCGCGGTGCGGACGTGCTCCGGCTCGGAGGACTGGTTGATCTCCCTGAACAGGACAGCCGCCCTAGTCTTGTCCCCGGCCCTGAGCAGCGCGTCAGCGCATAGGAGCAAGCCATCGGCGATGGCCGGTTTGGCTGGATCCGGGGCCTTGGGCCGGGCGGCCTTGAGCGCGGCGATGGACTCGGGGCCGCCGATCTTGCCCAGTGCGACTGCGGCGGAAGAGGCGACACTCGCATCCGCGTCAGCGGCGAGCGGGGCGAGGAGCGGCACCGCCTCCTTGTCGCGCCGGTCGCCAATCGAATCAATGATGCCCGCCTTGGCGAGGCCCGTGGCCTTGGGCACGGCGTCGCGGAGGGCGGCGGCGGCCTCGGGGTAGGGCATGGTCTCGATGGCGTAGCGGGCGGAGTGCGCCAGCTCCTTGTCGGGCAGGCACGCGGCGAGGGCGGGGACGGCCTTCACGGTGCCCGCGAGCTTGAGCCTGCGGCACGCCCATGCCCGCTCGTTGGCAGGCCGGTCGGACTTCAGAATGGCAATGAGCTTGTCTTCCTCGGTCTCCGCGGCGGCGAGGCGCGTGGAGGCAAGGAGGAGAAGGGCGGAGACGAGGCGGATGTGAACACTCACAGGCTAACTCCTTTATGGAGGAGGATGATTGGATGAATGGATGATTGGATGAAAGAGAAGCCCCAAGAGGGTGCTTGTTTGAGCCCCCGTCTTTCATTCATCCATTCATCCACCCATCCATTCATCCCCTCATCGGGTCCTCACACCCTCCACGGCTCGCGGAAGGCTGCGCCGAGGTAGCGATTGGCATCGGGGTCGCCGATGAACTCCTCTTTCTGCGGGTCCCACTTGAGGGGCCGCCGCAGGAGGTTGGCGATGCCGCCGAGGAGGATGACGCTCATCGAGCGCTGGGCGATCTCCTCGTGGCAGATGGTCTTCTTGCGGGTGCGGACGCAGTCGAGGAAGTTGCCCGAGTGGCTGTTGGCGAAGTAGACGCGCGCCTCGTCGGGGCCGACCGGCTGCGCGCCGATGCTGGCGGGCACGGAGAAGAAGGTGTCGCGGTCGGCGGTCACGCGCCCCTCGGTGCCGACGAAGCAGACGCGCCCCGGCCCCCAGCCCTCGCCGGGGTGGGGGCAGGCGTAGAGCACCACGCCGCTCGCGTAGCGGAAGGCCAGGGTGCCCTTCTCGTGGAAGATTTCCACCGGGCCAGTGTCGTCGGCGCCGATGCCCCACTGCGCGATGTCGTAGTGGTGGGGCGACCAGTTGGTGTCGCCGCCCGCTCCCCCGAAATACGTGGCGCCCGCGCCGTGGGGCGCCCAGCGGGCCGGGCCGAGGAAGAGGTCCCAATCGAAGCCCTCGGGCACGGGCGTGCCCTTGGCGCCCGGCGGCGCGCCGTCGGGCACGAAGCCCGTGCCGCAGCTCTGGTAGGCATAGACCTTTTCGAGCTTGCCGATGCGCCCGCTCTTGACGATTTCGACGGCGAAGCGGAACTTGCCGCCGTACTCCGACCGCTGCTGGGTGCCCGCCTGGTAGACGCGGCCGTAGCGGCGCACGGCGTCGGCCATCGCCCGCCCGCCGCGGACGGTCAGGGCGATGGGCTTCTCGCAGTAGACGTCCTTGCCCGCCTTTGCCGCCATCGTGGACATTACCTCGTGCCAGTGCTCGGGCGTGCCGATGAGCACGGCGTCAATATCGGGGCGGGCGAGCACGTCGCGGAAATCCACATATGCCTGGCAGGCCTTGTAGGCGTCCTTGCCGAACTTCTTGGTGTAGTGGTCATTGACGCGATTCGTGTGGCCCTCGCGTTTGGAGCGCACGACGTCGCAGACGGCGAGGATTTGCACGTCGTCGCGGCCCAGATAGCCGCCTGGCAGATAGGTCCAGGCCCCGCCGGCGAGGTGTCCGCCGCCCTGGCCTCCGACGCCGATGAAGCCCATCGTCACCCTGTCGCTGGGCGGCTTGGCCGCGCCCTGGCCGAGTGCCGAGGCGGGGACCACCCAGGGCGCCGCGAGGGCAGTGGCAAGGCCCTTCAGAACGCTTCGCCTCGATGGCTGGCCGATTCGTCGCATGCGAGGGGCCTCCGGTTGGCTTGGGATGCACGGACTCTCAGTGTGTTGGAGCATAGCCCGATGGGCGCGGTGTGTCAAGCGGGGTTCCCGTCAGGCGTGGCGCATCAGCGAGTGGAGGGGGTTCGTTGGATGTGTCGGGCAATCAGCATCTTGATCAGCGATTGGCGGGCCACCCCGAGCCGCTTCGCCTCTCTGTCCAGCGACTCCACCATCCAGACGGGGAAGTCCACGTTCACCCGCTTCTGCTCTTGATTGGGCCTGCGGGCGCTGGAGAGGCCGAGGTACTGCGTAATATCCTCGCCAGCATCGAACAACCTATCCAGCTTCCTGGCCTTCATATGCGGCTGTCCCAGCTTGCTCATGAGTGCTTCCGAGACGATGAGCCCGAAGCCCTGGGGGACCAGTCCCCCAGACCCCCTGGGATTTTTCGCTTTCGCGCCACCGGCACAAGGGAACCAGGAGGCGCCCCGAAGAGTGCCGCCGGTGCCGTATGGCACTGCCACGGCGCTCGGGGCGGTTCCCACCGGAGCCCTATCCTCCGCGGCAGCAGCCCGATTGTAGCAGGTGTGCCGGTGGCTGCAAAGCGGCAAATCCTGGGGGTCTGGGGGCAAAGCCCCCAGGGTCTTGACCGCCTCGTCAGTTGCCGAAGATTCAGAGCGCGCGATGCTGCACAACCTGTAGTGGCGACCCGGAGAGAACGTTCGAATAGCAGCCAACCAAGGCGATTCCGCAGTGGCCTCACGACCCAGCAGGCGAGTCACGCGCGCTCCCCTTCACCGACAGTTCGCGCCATCTCTCGGCGAGACACGATGGCTCGACCGGGAACAAGGGATCCCTGCCGACCGTTTCAGCGAAGAAGGTCGCAATCCGCTCGCGCGTGACAATCTGGGGTTGGCCCCGGATGAGCCGCTCCAGCAGGGCAATGTCTTGTGTCCCCAAAGGGTGCCAGTTCTGCGAAGGACCTGGCGGCTCCCTGTTCTCTGCCCCGATGGCGGCTCCTTAGTCGGGCCTCGCGGCGGTCTTGACCGGGGCCTCGGAGATGACGCGGAAGGTGACGTTGTAGGGCTTCTGGAAGGCGGGGTAGGCGAGGCGGTAGGCGGAGGTGCAGCGGTAAGGGCGGTCGCGCCAGGAGCCGCCGCGGACGACGTAGCGAGGGGCGAGGGACGAGGCAGGAGGGGCGAGGGACGAGGGGCGAGGGGCAGAGGGATCGGACAGATCGGACCGATCCGACGGATCGGTCGGATACGGGCGATAGGCGGAGCGGGTCCACTCGGCCATGTTGCCGTGCATGTCGCAGAGGCCCCAGGGGTTCGGCTGGTAGGAGCCGATGGGGGCGGCGACGAGGAACCCGTCGTTGAAGCGGGTGTCCTTGGGAATCCAGTCGTCGTACTTGGTGGCGTTGCGCTGGGGCTCCCAGACGGTGTAGGGGTTGGATGCGAACTCGCGCATCTTGGCGTCGGCCATGTTGGCGAGCTTGGAGAAATCGGCGTCGAGGCCGCCATACCAGAAGGGGGTGGCGGTGCCGGCTCGGCAGGCCCATTCCCACTGGGCCTCGGTGGGCAGGGTGAACGCCTCGCCGGTCTTCTTCGAGAGCCATTCGCAGAAGGCCATGGCCTCGGCCCAGGCGAGGCGGACGACCGGCTGCTTCGGCTCGTTGCAGGGGTAGCCATGCACACCGAATTGGTAAGTGTTCTTGTCCTCCACGCGGCTGTCGTGGGCGGAGTCGTGGAGGGCGAATTGCTCGTTTGAGACCTCGCAGCGGCCCATCCAGAAGGGGCGCTCGATCTTGACGCGGTGGACAGGTTGCTCGTCAGGGGAGCCGGCGGCGTCACCCATCAGGAACTCGCCGGCGGGGATGAGGACGAGGTCGAGGGCGATGCCGGGGGCAAGCTCGATCCTGCGGGCGGTGGCGGGGCCGGAGGCAGATTGCTTCTTCTTGGCTTCGGCCGAATCGAAAGGCCAGCCCGGACATTGAAGATTGCTGATTGCTGATTGCTGATTGCTGATTGAAGAAGAGAAGACAAAAGGCGTGGGGTCGGCGAGCTTGGCGGGGGGCTGGCCGGCGTCGGCCTCGGGGTCGGTGTCGAGGTTGGCGTAGAGCTTCGCGAGCTCGAGGCGGCGCTGGCGCTGGCGGCCGGGGTTGTGGCCCATGTCGGTCCAGGTGCCGAAGTACGGGGTGTTGAGGTCTATCCAGGTCACAAGGCGGTCCCAGGCCTCGGCGTCGAGCTTGACGCCGTAGTGGCCTTTGCGAAGGAGCTGCACCAGTTCCGTGGTGTCGGCGTGGAACTCCAGCGGCGTGAGCATGTGATAGTCGCCCTCGATGCCGTTTCTGCGGACGTAGCGGGTCATCTCCGCGTAGCCGGCCGAGAAGCGTCCCGCGTTCCCGCCCCCGTTGCCGGGGGTGACGAGGCCGAAGTCCTTCAGCTTCTGGTCGCCGCGCAGGGTGACGGCCTTCGTGCCCTCGTGGCAGGCGACGCAATACTTGTCCACGACGGGCTGGACTTCGCGGTGGTAGCTGAAGGCGCGGGCTGGGCCGCGCCAGGGCTCGATCTCGGAGGGCGGCCTGGTGAGGGCGATGGTCTGCTTCGCGGGCGGCGAGGAGTTCTGAGGCTCATGGCAGCCGACGCAGGAGAGGTTTTCGCCCGGCATGGCGGTCATCCAACTGCGCATCAGTTGAAGCGCCTTGCCCTCGGCGTCGAGGGGCTGAACCGAGATGGGGGTGTTGGCGGGCACGCGGAAGAGGGCCGAGCCGTCGGGCTCGACGGGCACGGTGCCCACGATGCGCTTGGGGTCCCACGGGCCGTCCATGCCGACGACGCCGAGGAGGCCGCCCATGCCGTGGTAGGCGAAGTGGTAGGCGAAGATTCGGAGCTTCTTGACAGTGCCCCGCGGCACGCCTTTCAGGCCGTCGCCCTGATAAATGTCCACCATATACACGACCGCGTCCTTGCGCTTGGGGTCAACCTTGTCGGGGATGACGGGCGGTTTCAGAGTCTTCTGGAGCGGCACGGGCTCGAGGATGGCGTAGCCCGGCTCCTCGTGGAGCAGGAGCATGTTGTCGAAGGTGTCAACCAGGTAGACGCCCCAGTGCGACTGGGGCGTGGGCCTGGCCGAGACGATGAAGTGCTTCTCGCTGAGGGGATAGGGGTGGAGGAACTTGGGCCAGGAGCCGTCCACGAGGGCGTCACGGACGACACGCTCGACGGGCTTGCCGTAGCCAGGGATACGCTGGATGGCGCCGCTGGCCTCGTGGCGGCCCTTGCCGGGGTCGAAGATGACCAGCTCGCCCATGCGGGGCACGCCGTGGTGGCCGGTGACGATGCCCACGACCTTCGTCGGGTGGTTTGGGATGGGACGGGCGTAGAACACGCCGTTCGGCCAGTAGGAGTTGCTGCCGTAGTATTCCATTTGCTCCGTGCCGTCGGGATTCATGTGGAAGAGGATGCGGGTCTGGGAGTGGGGCGTGTCGGAGTACTCCCAGCGGAGATAGAGGACGCGGCCGTTGTTGAGGACGGTTGGGCACCAGTCGTGGTCCTGCTCGAAGCAGAGCTGGCGGATGTTCTTTCCGTCGGCGTCCATGCGATAGAGCATGGCGACGTGGGAGGAGCCGAAGACGCAGGGGACGCCGACGAAGCTCGCGGTGGAATCGAACATGATGCGGCCGTCGGGCAGGTAGCAGGCGTCGTAGCTATCCACGTCCGGCTGCTCGCCCGTCAGTTGCCGCAGGCCGGTGCCGTCCATCTTCATCTCGAAGACCTGCCACTTGTTCTTGGCGTCGAGGGACGAGAAGAGGATGCGGTCGGCGTCGAAGTGCAGGTCCACGTCGCCCACGAACCTCCCGCCCTCGGGCCTGTAGAGGGTCTGCATGCTCCCTCTCCCTTGGGGAGAGGGTTGGGGTGAGGGTGCCTTGGGCATGGTGAACACGCATATCTCGTTGTCGAGGCCGCCCCGCGGCAGGCACGAGTTGCCCTGCCAGTTGGCGGGCAGGGCCAGGTTGCGGGCGTTGCGGCGCACGACGAGGAGCTTGTCGAAGGAGACGAGCGGGTTGGCGAGGAGGGCCTCGCGCTTGAGGGACTCCAGCTCTTCGACGAGTTTCGCCTTGCGTTCCGGGTCCGCCACCTTGTCATCGTTCAGGAGGCCCTTCTCCACCGCCTCAAGGCGCTGGAGGAACTCGCGCCCCTTCGGGTACTTGTCGCCCTGCGTCTCGATGAGGTCGTTGATTGCGAGGCGGAGTGGCTCGGTCTTGAGGCTGCCGAGCTTCGCCAGCCCCTCCTCGATGGTGCGGGCGCGGTAGTATAGCTCGCGGACCTTCTGGAGGCCCGCGGCATCGGCGGCGGGGGCGAGCTTCTGGGCCTCGGGGGCCAGCGGCTTGGCTCGGCTCGCCACAGCTCTGGCGTAGCGGGCGGCGAGGGCGGCGAGGTCGCCGGCGCGCCAATCGTCGTCCCAGATGCGGTCGTCGCGTTCCCAGGCCATCTCGCGGGCGGCGGCCGGGAAGTCGCGGGCGACCAGCGCCCAGAGGGCGTCGAGGTCGCTCGTGCGGTCTGCCTTATCCAGGACGTGGAATCGGACGGAGCCGTTCGAGCCAGCTTCGGCGCCGATGCCCACCCAGGCCTCGAACCTGGCGAACTTCTTGCCGAGGGTGAAGCACAGGGCGCTCGGGGCGTGAGCCCAGAAGCCGTAGGCGTACTTCTTGTTGGCGATGCGGAGGCCGGCCTTCGTGTGGTTGTCGTTGGTGATGAGGCTGCCCCAGCCGACCTTGGCGGAGGCGGGCTTGAGGTTGGGGAGGAAGACCTCCGTGCCGTCCTTGGCGACCAGGCGCGGCTCGGCCCAGATGGCCTGGTCCCAATCGTAGCTGTCGCCGCCGACATCCGTAACCAGCCAGAGCTGGCCGAGGTCGGAGACGTCGAGGGAAATCTGCTGGGCGGGCTGTCCGCCGCGGACGACGCCGGTGACGTAGGGCTTGAAGGCCGAGGACTTCGGCGCCTCGGCCTGGGCCTTCGCCAGCGCCTCACGGGAGGCCAGCATCGTCTCCTGCCACGTGGCCTTCTTCAGGTAGTAGCTGGGGTCGGCGGCCGCCGCGAGCGCGTACGCCGAGAGCAGCGCGCTGGCAAGAACGCGGGCGGGCAAACGCGGGCGCTTTGGGGCGGGCATGGAAGCTGGACTCCTACATGGTTCCTGATTGCGGAAAGCCCCGGAGCGGGAGGGCGACGGTCCCTCGGAGCCGCGCTTTGTCCATGCCCGCGGCTCGGCAGGAGCCTCGCCCCCCCGGCCAGTGCGCGGCTTTCCGCGCCAGCAGCTATGTATAGCGCCTTTTGCGGCCACGCGCAAGGGGGCAGACCTCCTTGATGAAGCTGCGTCTGGGCCGCCAACGATGGCGCGGTGGCGCTTGAGGCACCCTCACCCCAACCCTCTCCCCAGGGGAGAGGGAGCGGACAGGCGGAGCCGGGCTTCCGCCGGCCTCCCGTTGCCCAAGTCACTTCCACATGGCCTTGAGGGCCTCGACGGTGCGCTCGACGAGGAGGCGGCCGCCCTCGGGGCCGACGATGTTGCTCATTATCTCGGCGCTGTAGTGGCCCCCCGCAACGCCTCGCTCGGTGGGTAGGTAGGCGAGCGAATCGCAGGCGATCTGGACGACGAAGGTCTGCTCGGCCGGGCTGCGGGCCTTCATGCGAAGGCCGTAGTCAATGTAAAGCTCGAAGGGGTTGGTCGCCATCGCAATGTCGCCCAGGCGCAGGGTGTGAATCTCCGTCTGGTAGACATTCTGCTCCTCCTGAATCTCGAAGCGTGCGGCGATGTTCTTGCTGAGCCGCCAGCGGATATAGCTCGGGCCGTCGAGCTTGTCAACGCCTTTGGCCTCGAAGTCCGCGTATGCCTTCTTTGCGGCCTCGTATTCCTGCTTTGTGACCTTGCGCACGGGGAGGGGGATCATCTGGGTCTTATGGATCAAGGGGAGTTCGGTGCGGATGTCGGTCTTGGCCAGCTCCAACCCGTCAGCGACGGCTCGCTCGATGCGCTTGCCGATCTCCTGGCGGGGGGTGAGGCCGCCCTTGCGCTTGCGGAGCGTGGCCTCGGCCTTGTGGCGGAAGAGGAGGTGTGGCGACATGTCGCCCGCGGCGCCGCACTGGGGCAGCACGAATAGCCCCTCCCCGTGGCGCTTCCGAAGCTCCACCCGCGCGTCGTGCCAGAAGTCCGCCGATACGTAGTCCGCGCTCTCCACCTCCTGCGAGGTGCAGGCCAGGTTGACGACGACGCCCGTGAGCTTCCCCTCGGCGTCCCAGGTGTATAGAAGCTCCACGCCGGGGTCGAAAGTGCTCTCGAAGGTGTCGAAGTCGGGCCTGTCGGTCCCCCCGTACATCTGCGAGCGGCCGTTGGAGTAGGCGGCTCGGCGGTTGTGGCCCACGACCGCGTAGGCGAGGGACCAGCTCACGCCGCCCGGCTTCCGCCCCTTCCAGGCCTCCACCACGGCGTCGGCGATGCGGGCGCAGAAAAGCTCCACGTAGTCCCGCGGCTGCATCACGCCCTTTTCGGGCACGCGGTAGACGAACGTGCACATGATGTCGTGGGGGTGGTAGCCCTCCTCGCGGGCGTCCACGAGGACGGGCGCCGTGTGGGTGTGGGTCGCGCCCATGAGGATTTTGGCGGGGTCGAGGTCGGGCAGGCGCGGCTTGGCCAGCTCGCGGATTCGCTCGAGGTCCCGGCGGCGGAAGGCCACGACGTCGGCGGAGATGATGATCGCCTGGCCGAGGACGCCGTTGGCGTCCCGCGCCTCGATGGCGAGGGCGGTGGCCGTGAGCGGATCGTTCACCCGCTTGGAGATGCGGGTGTTGAACTGGCCGCAGAGGGCGACGGGCTCTGGGGGCGTGATGTCGGCGGACGCCCAGCCGATGGAGAGCTTTCCTGCCCTCGGCGGCTCCGCGGCGGCAGCCGCGCACGCGATGAGGCCCAGGACGACCAACGCGACACCCGTTCCCGAAACAATCATGCCTCTCTCCTCTGCCAGACACATGCGGTCAGGACCCGCGCGTGATGATGCTGATGAGGGTGTGTACGAACCACACGATTGCGACGATGGCAAAGGCGCTGACGGGCCAGAAGAAGAACACCTGGAGGGCCAGGCGGCCCAGGAACGCCTTTGCGTACTCCTTCCGGTGCTGCTCCCGCTGCTTCCCCTTCTCCCGCAGTGCGCTCAGCGAGTGTGGGTTCTTGCTATCGCGGTAGCGCTTGAAGGTGCGGCGCAGCTCCGCCAGGTCGCCGGGCAGCCGCCAGACGAGATACCCCAGCCAGCTAATGCCCGCGATGAACAGCGCCATCTCCCAAAGGATGGACATCGCCCGGCACTCCTCTCGCCCCCGTGCGGTTTGAGGGTTCGGTCAGCCCCGCCTGCCCGCAATGATAATGTCTGGCCGCCCCCGCGTCAATCCCTGTTAGAGGTCTCCGGGCAGGTTCCTGCGCACGTTCGCGGCGAGGTCTTCGAGGGGGGTGCCCGGCTTCCCGACGTCTTCCCGCGCGGCGCGAAGGGTCTCGGCGGCGCGGGCCAGGGCGTCGCGGCGGGCGCGGACGCCGCTGCCGTGGGGAAATGCCTCGATCCGCCACACGCCCTCAAGCTTCAGCATCAGCGGCTCAGCGTCCGCCGCGAGCTCCACCCGCGCCTCGTCTCCGTTGACCGTGATCTTGGCCGCGGCAGCCACGTCCTCATCCCTCGGCCACACGAAGGCCGTGAAGCGGGCCGGGTCCGCCTGACGGCTCACGAGGGTCTCCCAGGCCTCCTTGCCGTAGGTTCCCCGCAGCGCGTCGCGGAGCCGATAGGCGGCCTGCACGTAGTCGAAGAGCGCCTCGGCCGCGGCCGTGTAGTTGCTGCTCCTGACGGCGCAGCATTCGACGAAGCGCGCCTTCTGGCCCTCGCTGAGCGCGCGCTGGGCCTTGCGCAGCACCGCCTGCGGGCTGTCCTGCCCCGCCGGCGGCACGCCCCCGCCCCCGCCGAGCACCCGCAGCACCACGTAGATGCCGACCGCGATCAGCCCCACGACGACAAGCCACGAGTACTTTCGCGCCACGGCTCCGACTCCTTGCTCAATGTGTCCTGGACGCCACGATGATACACCCCGCGCCCGCGCGCGTCAAGCAGCGCGATGGTCTGGTATCGTCCTCGTCCCTCGTCCTCGTGCCTCGTCCTCGTCCCTCGTCCTCGATTCCCTTGGTGGGGAAGAAGAGTCGAGGACGAGGACGAGGGACGAGGACGAGGACGATTGAAGAGGAATCAGGGCCGAGATTGCAATCCGCGCGCGGCCGGGTATACTCTTTGGGCATGGTGCCCTTCGCGCTGGCCGCAACGTTCGCAGCGTCAGTTGTCGCCACAGAGGAACCCGGGCGGATGCTCGACCTTCCAGATGCGGAACTCGTCCGAGCCTACGAGCGGGCGGCACGCCAGAACGTCCTGGCAGCCGTCAACCCAAAGGTCTTCCACGGCTACTTCTCCGTGTGCGCGGACGGGCGCGGCTACGGCTACGGGAACAGCTATCCCTCCCTCGACGGCCACCAGATGAGCGATGCGCTGCTCTGGCTCGGCCAGACGGATGTTGCCAAGGCCAACTGGAGCTACGTCCGCTCCTTCCAGCGGCCCAACGGCCAGTTGCCCCTCGCCATCCTCCCCGGGCTTGCGGGCAGGAGCATCGGCAACAACGCGCCCGTTGACCCCAACGGCGGCCTCTACAAACACTGGGTGCCTGGCGACCCGCTCCGCGCGCTGGCCGGGCCGACCTACATCCAGAATGCCGATGTGCTCTTCCGCTTCACCCAGGACCGCGAGTGGCTTGTGGCCCAACTGCCTTCGGTGAATCTGGCGGCGGACTACCTCGCCACGCTCGTGACCCCCGACGGCGCGGTCGGCGGCGCGGGCTACTATGTCGAGCGCCCGACCCGCGTGGAGTACGACGGAGTTGCCCAGTGCCACGCTGCCGACGCCTTCCAGCGCGCCGCCGAGCTGAACCGCGTCGCGGGCAAGCCAGAGGCAGCGAAGCGCTACGAGGAGCTTGCCCGCCGCATCACGGCGCACTTCCGCACCCGCTTCTGGGCGAACGACCGCTTCGCCGAGTACATCCACCCGACCCGCGGCCCCATCACGAGCCACGGGCTGACCGACACGGATTGGAGCGCCATCGCCCTCGGCCTCGCCAGCCCCGAGCAGACCGCCATCCTCTGGCCGCGCCTGAAGGAGGAGAAGGGCTTCGACTACGGCGGCATGCCGACCGGCATCGCCACGCGGCCCGAGGCCTACGAGCCGTGGGAGTTCACCCACCCCGACCGCCAGGACCTCGCGGCGATGGGCCGCGTCTGGTATCTCGAATGCCAGGCCCGTGCGCGGATGGGCGATGCCGACGGGTTGCTCGCCAGCATCCGCAAGGTCTGCGCCGAGGGCGCCAAGCACGGCTACTACTGGCGCGAGCGCTACGGAGCACAGGGCGGCTACGGCGTGGAGAAGTACTGCGAATATCCCGCCAACCTCATCCGCATCGTCCAGCGCTTCCTCCTCGGCGTCGAGCACCGCCTCGACGGCGCCCTCGTCCTCGCCCCCACGGTCCCCGACTCATTCTGGGCCTCCGGCTTCGGCCAGACCCTCGCCTTCCGCGGCCGCACCCTCTCCTACCGCATGCAGCGGGACCGTGTAACAGGCGAGTACAGTGGGGTGGGAGCGCAGCGGGTGCTAGTGCGGTTTCGCGCGAAAGAGCCAACACCCCCCGCCCATGCCCAAATCAACGGCCGCCCCGCTGCCGTTGCGGCGGAAGGCGGACTCGTCACCATCGCCCTGCCGCCCGCTCCTGCGGGTCAGCCCTGCCGCTTCACTTGCGGTGCCCTGCCGCCCTAGAGCGCTCGCGACGGCCCTGGCCATCGGGTCATCATGATGGCGTCCTCGGGGCACTCCCGCACGCAGATGCCACAGCCTACGCAGCCCGGCTCGTCCACGTGCGGGCGGGGCACGCCAGTGCCCGCGGGACGCAACCTGATCGCGCGGTATTCACGCGGACACGCATCGTAGCAGATCAGGCACCTCTCGCTGCGAGCCCAGGGCAGGCACTGCGAGTGGTCTATCACGGCGAGGCCGATCCGCATGCTCGGCTTTTCGTCCAGGCTCACCCTCGCAATAGCGCCGGTCGGACAGGCCTCCCCGCAGGCCGTACACCTCGGCAGGCACCCCCCAACGCGCGGCACCAGGTGCGGGGTGAAAGCCGCCTCCAGCCGCCCGGCACGCACCAGGGGCAGCAGGCCGCCCGTGGGGCACACGCCTACGCACGTGGCGCAGCCGACACACCGGGCCAGGAACTCCTCCTCGCCCCTCGCGCCGGGCGGCCTCAACACCCAGCCACCCGTCCGCCGCCGCACCAGCCACCCCGCCGCGCCCCCGACCACAAGCGCGCCCAGCGCGCCGAGCAGCCCCCGCCGCGGAAGCCCACCGCGCCACGCCTCGCCCCTGACCGAGGGCCTCCTGAAGGCGAACGCAATGGCCCCCTGCCCACACGCAGCCTCGCACCGCCGGCAGCCTATGCAGCGCGCCGGCGAGCCCTCGCCCGGCCTCTCCCCCGTCGGGCACACTGCCTCGCATGCGCCGCACCGCGTGCACCCCTGTGTCGTTCGCCTCCGATACGGAGCCGCCCGTGCGACCAACGACAAGGCGGCACCCAGCGGACACACAACCCGGCACCACAGCCGCGGCGCAAGCAGCGCCAGCCCAATCGCCACGGCCACAAGCGCCCACGCCACCGCCGCGCCCACCGGCTCCCACGCCGCGCCCCGCACCACGTGGAGCGCGCGACAGCCCATCGGGAGCGGGTCGAGCCACCCCCCAAAGTTCGCGCCCGCCGCCCCCGCACCCAGCAAGGCTGCGAGGACCCAGAACCTGGCCTGGGTAACCCTCCGGGGCAGCTTGACGCCGGCGCGGCGCCCTCGCAGGTGGCGAACCCCGTCGGCCGCAGCACCCAGCGGACACGCCCAGCCGCAGAACACCCGCCCAAGGGTCGCAGTCACCACGACCAGAGCGAGCGCGGTCAGCCCATAGGGCGCCAGGGAGCGCGACGCAAGGGAGCCGACCGCCCACACCAGGGGGTCCAGCCGCAGGAAGGCATCGGGCGGCAGCGGCGAGGGCCACTCGAAGCGAGCGGCGAGCGCAATGTAGACGAAGGCCCCGAAGCACGCCACCTGAACCCCGGCGCGCGCCCAGACCAGTCCAGCGCGCTTCCTCCCAGGCGGGCTCGTCATGGATGGAGGCAAGGTTAGCCCTGGATATCAAGGTTCGTGAGGCCGGCGGCCTTCGCGGCGGCCACCACCTCCTCGTACTCTTCGCGCCTCAGCCGCCGCGAAATCTCGGGATAGTCAAATGCCTTGTACATCGGCGTGTACTGCGACATGATGTTCAGGTAGGTGTCCTTGGGAAGGTTCTTGGCTATCCACTCGACGATCTCTTTCGCGCCGCTGACCCGGCTTGGCATGACGAGGTGGCGAATCATCAGCCCCCTGTACGCGAGGCCGTCGCTAGCCGGCTTCGCAACCCCCACCTGACGGTGCATCTCAAGCAGGGCCATCCTGGTGAGCTCTGGATATGTCTCGGACGACGAATAGGTCTCGGCCACCTCGGGGCGGGTGCGCTCGAAGTCGGGCGGGGCACAACTCGAGTACTTCGCCGCCATCTCCCCTGAGGCGTACTTCATGTCGGGCAGATAGATGTCCACCACCCCGTCCAGCTTCTTCATTACCTCCATGTTCTCCCACCCGCAGGTGTTGTAGACCAGAGGGAGCCTGAGGCCCCTGGCCGCCGCGATGTCGAGCGCGAGAAAAATGTGCGGGGAGTAATGGGTGGGCGTCACCACGTTGATGTTGTGGCAGCCCATTCTCTGGAGGTTGAGCATCATCCGTGCGAGGTCCTCGATGCTCCTGGGCTGCCCCTTTCCTTCAAGGCTGATCTCGTAGTTGATGCAGAAGACGCACCGCAGGCCACAATGGGAGAAGAAGATCGTGCCCGAGCCGCCCTTGCCGACGAGCGGCTTCTCCTCCCCGAAGTGCGGGTTGTGCGACGCAATGACCAGCTCGGAAGTGGCGTCGCAGAAGCCCTTCTTCCCCGCGAGGCGGTCAACCCCACAGGTTCTCGGGCAGAGCTTGCAGGGCTTCATCCGCTTCCACAGGTCCTCCCCGCGCTTCTTCAGTTCTCCGCTCTTGTGGAGTTTCAGATACGCCGGCTCGAACGGCGCGCTGGCGGGAGCGCCCGCCTCGGCTGCCGGCCGCGGCCCCTGCGCGCCCGCGGGCGGGTCCGGCGGCGCCGATGCGCGCTCCTTCTCGCCGCAGGCCGCGCACACCGGGCCGGCCATCGCCACGCACGTCTGAAGGAACCTTCTCCTGGATCGCGGCTGCATTGGCGTACCCTCGCAACAACATAGGACCGCCGTCCCCTTTATCCTATTCTACCCCCGGCCTGCGAGATGTCAACAAGCATTCCGCGCGGCAACACCTTGACTCCCGGACGGCTAGCGGGTATGCTGCTTGGCAATGACCAGGGCAGCCATCTTCAGGCAGTATTCGGAGGCGTTCGGCGCCGTCGCCGCGGCGTGCGCCAGAGCCTGATGGGCACCTTATCCGACAAGGCGTCGCAATCTCCTTCGTGGTGAAAAAGGGCCAGGTGATGGACAGAATGGACAAGATGGACAGAATGGACGCAAGGCAGGGAATGCCTTCATCCACGATCTCCATCATGTCCATTCTGTCCATTCCGTCCATTCCGTCCATTCTCCATTCACCGGGAGGCGCGCAATGAAGCGCACCCCCTCGCCCGACGCCCACCCGCTCCTCCCGCCCCACGGCGGCTATCGTCGGCTCAAGAGCTTCCAGGTCGCCCAGCTCGTCTACGACCTCACGGTCCGATTCTGCGACCGCTTCATCCCGTCGCGCAGCCGCACCCACGACCAGATGGTCCAGGCCGCACGCTCCGGCGTCCAGAACATCGCCGAGGGCAGCATGGCCTCGGCCACCTCGTCCAAGATGGAGATGAAGCTCACCAACGTCGCCCGCGCCAGCCTCGAGGAACTCCGACGCGACTACGAGGACTTCCTGCGCCAGCGCCGCCTCCCGCTCTGGGACCCGTACGACCCCCGCCTCGCCCGCCTCATCGCCCTCCGGCCGACCACCGCCAACGACGTGGCCGAATGGGCAAAAGCCATCAAACACACCCGACCCACCCACACCGACCCGTCCATTCCGTCCATCTTGTCCATCTCTTATGCCGAGATCGTCGCCAACGGCGCCCTGGCCCTGATCGCAGTCGCCTCGAGCCTTCTCGGCCGCCAGCTCAAGGCCCAGGCCCGAGCCTTCGAGAGACGCGGCGGCTTCTCCGAGCGGCTCTACCGCACCCGTGCCGCCGCCCGGCTGAGCAGGGAGGCCACCTCGTGACCCGGCGGCTTGCCCGCACAGGAGGAGTTGCCATGCGAACAAAGCCCATGATGGCTGTTTGCGTAGCGCTAGCCTTGGTTTCGGTAGGAGGCCGTCGCGTGGACGCGGGCGAGAGGCTTTACAATGGGATCGTGCTGCCGAGCACCTGGCCGCCGCGGGCGGAGAAGCTGACGAATGAGCCGATGAAGCCGCCTTACCTGGCCGCGCCCCCAGCGGTCATCCCGATTGACGTGGGGCGGCAGCTTTTTGTGGACGATTTCCTGGTTGAGAAGACCGACCTGAAGCGGACGTTTCACCTCGCCGAGCTTCATCCAGCCAACCCCATCCTGAAGCCCGATACGGCCTGGGAGACGGCGACCCAACGCGACCCCACGGCGATGGTCTTCAGCGACGGAGTCTGGCTCGATCCGCAAGACAAGCTCTTCAAGATGTGGTACATGGGCGGCTACGTGCGCGGCACCTGCTACGCGACCTCGAAGGACGGCATCGCCTGGGAGAAGCCGAAGCTGGACTTCAAGGAAGGCACAAACGTCGTGCAGGAAGGCTGGCGCGATTCCTCAACCACCTGGCTCGACCTCGAGGAGAAGGACCCTGCGAAGCGCTGGAAGATCTTCGTCGTCCAGTCCCACGAGAAGAAGTGGAAGCTCTCGGTGCACTTCTCGCCCGACGGCATTCACTGGGGCGAGCGGGTGGCCTGGAGCACCCCCGTGGGCGACCGCACGACGGTCTTCTACAACCCGTTCCGCAAGGTGTGGGTCTACGGCATCCGCAGCGGCATGCTCACCCGCTCGCGCTTCTACCGCGAGCACCCCGACGCCCTGGCGGGCGCCACGTGGAAGCCCGAGGAGGCCGTGCCGTGGGTGGGCGCCGACACCAAAGACCCGCCCCGCGACGACCTGAAGATTCAGCCGCAGCTCTACAACCTCGACGCCGTGGCCTACGAGAGCCTGATGCTCGGCCTCTTCACCATCTGGCCAGGCCAGCCGAAGGACAGGGCGAAGCCGAACTACGTCTGCCTCGGCTTCAGCCGCGACGGCTTCCACTGGAGCCGCCCCGACCACCGCCCCTTCATCGGCGTCTCCGAGAAATACGGCGATTGGAACTGGGGAAACGTCCAGTCGGCCGGCGGCGGCTGCCTGGTCGTGGGCGACAGGCTGTACTTCTACTTCAGCGCCCGCGCCGGCATCAAAGGCTCCACGGCCTCGGGCGTCTGCACCACGGGCCTGGCCACCCTTCGCCGCGACGGCTTCGCCTCGATGGACGCCGAAGGTGGGGGCGTGCTGACGACCCGTCTCGTCACCTTCCGCGGCAAGCACCTCTACGTCAACGTTGCAGCGCCCGAGGGCGGGCTGCTGGTCACGGTGCTGGACGCCAATGGCAATGTCCTTCCGGGCTTCTCCTGCCAGCAAGGGGTGCCTGTCCGGGGCGACACCACGTGCGCCCGCGTGGCCTGGAAGAACGGCGACGACCTGAGCGCTCATGCCGGCAAACCGGTGCGCTTCCGCTTCTACCTGTCCAAAGCTCGCTTGTATTCCTTCTGGGTCAGCCCCGACGCCTCGGGTGCCAGCCACGGCTACGTGGCGGCCGGCGGCCCGGGCTTCACCGGCCCAACCGACACCGTGGGCGCCGCGGCCCGCTAACGCGCCGCCCGCGCCGCGCACTGTTCTGTCGGGAACGGAACGCGAAGGAGCTCGTGAGGAAGTCACACGGACGCCCACGGACAAGCACGGACGGGCAGATTCCCCGGCGACGGGCGTGTGTCCGTGTCTGTCCGTGTGGGTCCGTGTCATTTCTTCACAGCCGCGAAGGCGTTCCGCTCCAGGGGCGGCAGAAACGCAAGAGCCAAAGGAGAATCAGGCGTGAGCAAGCGGCTGGCTATTATCGTGGCGGCCATGGCAGCGGCAGGCGTCGCGGCGGCGGGCGGCAGGAAGGAGCAGGCGCCGCCCAAGAACGCCAGCGGCGTCTTCGTCTCCGCAACCCCCAAGCCCGGGGCGGGCACCTTCGAGATGAAGGTGGCCCTCGACAACGAAGGGGAAAAGGTCTTCGAGCTGCCGGCTCAGGTGGTCGTCATGTACCTGGAGAAGAACGGGCTGAAGCGGGTGCGCATGGTGCGCGTGCTCGGCGGCAGGCACGCCCCCGAGGCCAAGGGCAACGCCCAGATGGTCCAGGGCACCCTCACCAAGGCTGAGGTCCAGGGCGCACTGGTCGTCCTCACCCTCAAGACCGGCGAGGGGGACGCCGTGGCGGAGCAACAGCTCTCCATGTCCAGCCGCATCGAGCTCGCCTACCACGACGAGGCGGGCAAGCTCATCGTCCAGCACATCGCCGCGGCCGGCAAGCGCGACAGGGCCGACAAGGGCGCCAAGCGCGAGCGCCAAGGCAAAGGCGCCCCGGCCAACGACCCGCCCGAGAACTTCTGAGCGCCTCGAACTGTCCACTCCTGACTCGTCGTCGTTGTCGTCGTCGTCCTCGTCGTCGAGAACTCTCCCTTCGCCCATTCTGGAGGTCCGACGACGAGGACGACGACGACAACGACGACGAGTCAAGTTGCGCCCCACGGAACGTTCTGTTACCCTAACGGCTTGCCATTTACCCGACGCATCGCTTCCCATGCCAAGGAGCCGGCATGCCGCAGCCGTTCCCGAACCACCTCGTGAGCATCCCCCAGAGCATCGTCAGCCTCAAGCACTACTTCAGGGTGCACGACCAGAGCTTCGGCCGCACGGCGCTCTACGGCCTGATCATCGGCGCGCTGGTCGCGGCGGTGAACATCGGCGGCTCCGCCATCCGCTTCCTGCGCATGGCGCCCGTCATGGAGGCCAGGCAGGCGGCTGGCCTGGCCAAGGCACTCGCCGCCGTGAGCTTCAAGGACGGCGAGGCCCGCTCCGACGCCAAGCAGCCCGCGATTGTGTGGGAGGACGCCGAGGGCCCCCCGGAGACCGAGCCGGCTGCCGAGGGCGAGAAGAGGCTGAGGTTCCGCATCATGCTCGCCGTGCTCGACACCACGGGCGCCGTGGCCACGCCCGAGAAGGCGGCGGAGTTCGCCGGCTGCCCCGCGCCGCGCCGCGTCGTCGTCTTCGGCCAGAAGGCCATCATCTCAGCCGAGCAGGCCAAGAGCCAGGAGCAGGGCGGCGGCCAGGAGGCCATCCCCTACACCGACCAGGCCCGCCTCGCCGACCTCAAGAAGCTCATCGAGGAGAAGGGCGGGAAGTTTCCGGACTTCACCCTCGAGAACGGCCTCGCCAAGTTCAAGCTCGAAGCCGACAAGGTCCACCTCCTCGTCATCGGCCCCGAGCTTCTGGCCCTCGTGGACACAACGGGTAAGGACCTGGCGCCCCGCCAGGCCTGGCAGATGGCCGCCATTGAGAAGCCGAGCCTCGTTCCGCCAGAGTTCCTCCTCCTCATCACCGCCACGGAAGCCGCCCTCAAGTCGCCCTATGAGGCAGCGGCCCGGACGCTCGAGTTCGCGGGCCGCGGCGACCTCAGCCCCGAGCTCCTGGCCCGCTGGGCCGCGGCCACGGCGCGCAAGACGTGGCACGACGCGTTCATGGGCAGCCTGCTGCCACAGGCCTTCCAGCTCGGGGTCTGGATGTGCGTCGAGCTTCTCTTCATTGCCCTCGTCTGCTCGGTGGCCGGGCTGATCGTCAGCGCCCTCACGCGCGCGGGACTCCCCTACGCGCAACTCTTCACCGTCGCGGTCTACGCCATGACCCCGGCCCGGCTCCTCCTCGGCATCCTCATCTTCCTCAGCGGGCTCGGCGCGCAGGCCGCGATGATCGCCACCTTCGCCGTCGGCATGGGCTACACCGCCGCGGCCACCTACCGCACCGCCCGCGAACTGGGCGCCACGCCTTCCCCGCAGGCGTGACTCCACGGCCGCTTCGCTGGCATCCAAAGCGGCGACTCGTCGCCGCACTCCACAATCCTGACTTCGTGAAACGGGGGGATTATGGAGTGCGGCATCGCGGATGCCGCTTTGGTTGCCAGCGGAGCGGTAGGAGCAGAGACCCCGCCCGCCTCATCGCCTCGCACGCAGCCGGAACACCGCATAGCTCGCCGCGAGGAGGAGCAGGGCCGTAGACACGATGGCTACCGGGTAGACCGCATGAGTCGTGCCCGGCGCAAGCGGTGTGACGCTCGCCAAACAAGTGCTGATTGCCCACCACGAGGCGTACAAGACGAGCCAGAGTACCACGAAGCTCCCCAGGAACCCTCCGGCGCAGGCGAGGATCGCGTTGTCCGCGGCCGCCGAGAGCAGGAACGCCAGGGCGAAGTGAACCAAGGGCAAACAGGGGTAGAGGAGAACCCATGCCCACCAGTCCTCCCGCAGGAGCGCGCCGGGGCCCCACAGCGCGTACAACACCGCAAGCCAGAGGACGGACGCCTTCAGCTTGGCTCGCCAGACGGCTCCCGGGCTGACGGGCAGGCCCATGAGGAAGCGGAGCGTGCCGCCCTGGGCCTCGCCGGCAAGCGGGCGCCCGCCCAGCAGCGCCGCGCCGAAGCAGAGCAGGCCGAGCTGAATCAGGTCGGCGGACACCGGCTCGAAGAGCCGCACGCCGTGAAGGGCGAGCATGCCGGCCGCCAGCGCGAGAACGATGGCGCGCGCCTCGCGCCATTCCTTCCACGCCAGCGCGGCGGAGCGGCTTCGCAGCCTCACCGGCTCTCCGCCGAGCAGGCGCCTCGCGCGCCGCCCGACGGCTTCGCGATGGACGAATGCCACCGACGCCAACCCCAGCAGAATGGCGTCCGCCTGCGCAACCAGGAGACACCAGGTCGGATGATCCAACCCCGGCGCGCCCACGTCTCTCAGGATGCACCAGGTGAGGGGAAAGGCGAGCAGCGACCCGAACACGGCGGCCTTCACGGGGTCGCCCACCCACGCGGAGAGGAAGAAGCAACTGGCGAAGCCCACGCTCCCCCACGTGGCCATCTCGCCCGTCCAGCGGAGCGCCTCGCCGCGATGGGAGGGCGAGAGGAGCCAGCCGAGCAGGGCCACGAGGCCCACCAGGGCCAGCCAGCCCGCCAGGGTCGCTGCGAGCTTTGAGAGGAACACCGTGCGGCGGTCCACCGGCAGGTCGAGGAGGAAGTCCAGGTGCCCGCGTTTCCGCTCGCCCGCGATGGCGTCCGCAGCGAGCATCACGGCCGCGGGCAGCAGGGCCAGGCCGATGGCGAGCGACAGAGGGTGGTGGCCCCTCTCAGGCTGTAGCGCGGGCCAGTGTGCCGCGCCCAAGAGGATCGCCACGCACCAGACCGCCAGGACGAGCCAGAGGAGCCGCGCCTGACGCCAATCCTTCCTGAGCAATGCGAGAAAGCGGCGGAACATTGCGGTTCCCTATCGTCCTCGTCCCTCGTCCTCGTCCTTCGTCCTCGATCCCCCTGGCGTCAGGAGAGAAGATCGAGGACGAGGACGAGGGACGAGGACGAGGACGATTGCCGAAGGATGATGGCATCGGCAAAGTCAGTGGCCTTGCCCCTGTGAGCCGCCCATCAGGGCGACGAAGATGTCCTCGAGGCTCAGGCTCCGCTCCTCGGCGTGGGCGGAGGGGAAGGCCAGGCTGAGCTCCTGGAGGGTCGTCGGCCCGAAGCGGTCGAAGAGCAGCTCCCAGCGGCGGCCGTCCCTGCGGGCGGTCAGCACGCCCTCGGCGGACAGGTCGGCCGGCGGCTCATCGGCAAAGGCCAGCCCGACCTGTCGGAACCGCGCCTTGAGCGACGCGAGGTCCTCGACCAGCACCAACCGCCCGGCGTCCAGGAACGCGATCCGCTCCGCCACGCGCTCGACGTCGGCCAGGTTGTGCGACGAGATGAGGACCGTCCGCCCCTCCTCGCAGACCAGGCTCACGATGCTCTCGAGGAACTCGCGGCGGACAATGACATCGAGGCCGGAGGTCGGCTCGTCGAGGACGAGCAGCTCCGGCTCGTGCGCCAGGGCGAGCGTCAGGGCCACCTTGGCCACCATCCCGCGCGAGAGCTCTTTGACCCGCTGGTCCTCCTTCAGGTCGAAGCGTGCCAGGAGCTCCGTGGCGCGCTTCCGGCTCCACGTGGGGTAGAAAGGCGCGCAGAAGCCCAGCACCTCGCCCACGGTCATCCAGGAGTAGATGCGGTGGTTCTCGGGCACGTAGCCCACCTTGCGGCGGAGCGCCACGCCGTCCGCCGCGGGGTCGAGCCCGAGGACCCTGGTCAGGCCGCTGGTCGGTCGCAGGAGGCCCAGGAGCATGCGGATGGTCGTCGTCTTTCCCGCGCCGTTGGGTCCCGCGAGGGCGAACACGCAGCCGCGGGGCACCTGGAGGTCGAGTCCGCCAACGGCGGTCTTTCCGCGGAAGCGCTTCGTCAGCCCCCGCGCCTCGATTGCGTTCGCACCGGCCATTCCAGACCCCTCCTAACTACACCGCCCCACAAATAAGGGGACAAGATCGCGGGCGACTCGGTTCTTTGCTCCCGAAGGGAGCACAGTGGTTAGCCGGCGGCTTCAGCCGCCGGAGTCGTGCGCCAAGAGCAGAGAAGTCCCGACGGGACGGCAGATACGTGCGGCGGGCCGCCTCCCGTGGCCTTCTGCCGTCCCTTCGGGACTGGACCGTGTGCGTGCGGCGATCCGGCGGCTGAAGCCGCCGGCTACCTACTGCTGTCCCTTCGGGACTGCGACTTTGTCCCCCTACTTCTCCGGCGGTGTATTAAGGCGGCACCGTGACACAGTCAAAGGGGATGGGTGGATGAGAGAATGACTGACAGCCATCCACCCATCCATTCATCCCCGCCTTGCACCCTCCAGGGCGCCCTCGAGCACCTCCTCTGCGAGCGCGCGGACCTCTTCGGGGTCGAGGCCCGACGCGAGGGCCTCGTGGATGGCTGCGGCGATGCGGTCGGCGACGGCTCGGCGGCGATGCCGCAGGCAGAGCCGCGGCGCCGCCTCGCTCACGAAGACGCCGAGGCCCGGGCGCGTGCGCGTCAGGCCCTCGCGCTCGAGCTCGCGGTACGCCTTCGCCACAGTGTTCGGGTTCACCAGCAGCTCGACCGCGAGCTGGCGCACGGAGGGGAGCTGGTCCCCCGCCGCGAACGTGCCCGACGCGATGGCGTAGCGCAACCCGTCCACGATCTGCTCGTAGACGGGGACGTTGCTCGCGAGGTTGATGCTGAAGAGCGGCACGCGGACGCTCCGTTCGCTGTACCACGGCACTAGTACAGTATATCAAGCTGACACCGATTGTCAAGCCCATGCCGCCCGAAAAGTGCAGTAACTGATTTGCACAGGCCCGGAACATCGGCTCGGACGCCCCACGGGCTCGCCACTGTGGGGCGATGACTCGCGGCTGCCCGCGGAAGGGGCTCGTCCTGCCCGGCCTGGGAGATAATTGCAGAGTCATATGACTCTGCAATTATCTTTCCAGAGCGCAGCGATGGATGAGCTCATCGCCACTGAGCCCGAATAGGGCGTCTGCTATCTTGCCACCTCAGCTCCGCGGCAGGCGCGCCGCCGGCCCCGGGCGCCCTCACCCGGCCCTCTCCCAAAGGGGGAAGGGAAGAACGAAGGCCTGTGGCCACCCCCGTTTGACAAACATGACCTCGCGCGCCATGCTCTATGGCGGTGTTGGGTGCTAGGTGTTGGGGGCTGGGGGTGAAGAGAGGAGCCGTAATGGGCAGCACACTGAGTCGTCGCGGGTTCCTGGCCGGAACGGCCGCGGGCCTGGGCCTGGGGGCCATCGGCCACGCCGCGGGGCCGAAGTTCAAGACCACCATCCACAAGGCCGTCATCCAGGGCCACCCCAGCGAGGCGGCGCTCAAGGGCGTGAAGGACACCGGCTTCGAGGGGATCGAGTGTACCGCCTGGAGCACGCCGCTGGAGGCGGCGGCCAAGGCGCGCGAAGTCGCAGAAAAGGTCGGCGTGCGAATCCACTCGGTCCTGAGGGCGTGGGTGAACTTCAACAACCCGGCGAGCGTGGAGGGGGACATCAAGAGCTGCGAGACGGCGCTGAAGACGGCCCAGGCCTACGGCGCCGACGCCATCCTGCTGGTGCCCTGCCGCATGGGCGGCCCAACCCCGCAGCCCTGGGAGTTCGACATCAAGTTCGACGAGAAGACCGGCCACATCACCCAGGTGGTCGCGGGCGACAACGAGAAGTTCAAGGCCTACATCGAGGCCCACAACAAGTCGTCCGACGCCTCCATCGAGGCGGTGAAGAAGCTCATCCCGACCGCGGAGACGGCGAAGGTCATCATCGCCCTGGAGAACGTCTGGAACAACATGTGGGTGAAGCCGGCCATCTTCAAGTGGTTCGTGGCGTCGTTCAACAACCCCTTCGTGGGCGCGTATTTCGACATCGGGAACCACGTGAAGTACGCCCCGCCCGAGCAGTGGCTGCGCGAGCTCGGGCCGCTCACCGCCAAGCTGCACGCGAAGGACTACAAGCTGAACCCCGACGGCAAAGGGGGCGACTGGGCGAAGATCGGCGAGGGGAGCGTCAACTGGCCAGCCGTCCGCGCAGAGGTCGAGCGGATCGGCAAGGACCTCTGGCTCACCAACGAGAGCGGCGGCTTCTCGCCCGCCGAGTTCAGCCGACGCTTCGACCTGATCAACCAGGGGAAGGACCCGGGCGGGCGCGAGAAGTAGGGCGATGCTGGGCTTGTTCGATCGGTCGGATCAGTCGGATCAGTCGGATCAGTCCCATCTTGGCACTTGATGGAGGCATCAACCATGGGAGCACAGTGCAGCCGCCGTGATTTCCTCGCTGCTTCGGCCGCGGGGGCCGCCGTGTTGGCAGCCGGGCGCGTGGGAGCCGCGCCCTTCAAGACCACCCTGAAGAAGGCCGTCATCATGCACAAGGTCACGGAGGACGGCCTGAAGAAGCTCAAGGACGCCGGCTTCGACGGCCTCGAGGCGGGTACCGTGCCTGTGGACGACGCGAAGAAGGCCCGCGAGCTGGCCGAGAAGGCCGGCCTGCGCATCCACTCGGTCATCCTGGGCGGCGCGGCCGGCCTGCGCGCCGCGCAGGCATACGGCGCCGAGGCGCTCCTCCTACCCCCAGGCGGAGTTGGCGTGAAGCCCATGCCCGAGCCGTGGGAGTTCGACATCAAGTTCGACGAGGCCAACGGCCACATCACCCAGGTCGTCGCGGGCGACAACGAGCGGTTCAAGCCCTACATCGAGGCCCACAACCGCTCGATGGACGCCGCCATCAAGTCGGTCAAGGGGCTCATCCCCGTCGCCGAGGAGACCAAGGTCGTCATCGCCCTGGAGAACGTCTGGAACAACTGGTGCGTGCGGCCCGAGCTCTACAAGTGGCTCGTCGCCTCGTTCAACAGCCCGTGGGTGAAGGCGTATTTCGACATCGGGAACAACGTGAAGTATGGCGGCATCCTGCGCGGCGGCAAGGTGGAGCTAGCCTACATGCCCGAGGTCTGGATACGCGCCTTCGGGCCGCTCCTGGCAAAGGTGCACGTGAAGGACTACAAGCTGAACCCCGACGGCAAGGGCGGCAACTGGGCGGGTATCGGGCAGGGGAGCGTCAACTGGCCCGAGGTCCGCAAGGCCCTCGACGAGGTGGGCTACAACGGCTGGCTGACCGACGAGACCGGCCTGGGCTGGCCCGAGCTCAGCAAGCGCCTCGACCGCATCATCGCCGGCGAGCCGCCCGTGCCGGCGAAGTGATTCCTGTAGCGAAGGACACGGACAAACAAGTTTGTCTGTGGCACCCTGCTTCTCTTGCGTCAACCACGGGTGCCACGCCCAAACTTGTTTGGGCGTGCCGGGCCGGAGGCTTGCTGAGAGCAGCGATTCAGACGTAAGCCCCCCGCCTGGTGTCCCGCCCCCGCCGACCTTGCGTCGGTGGGGCGTAGGATTGGCAACTAACAAGACCGCCAGCCCCATACCCCCCTCTCCCTCCGCCCGCCGGCGGCGGGCGGAGGGAGAGGGGGGAAGGGAGGTGAGGGCCGCCGCGCGTAGTTACCAATCCTCTGCCCCACCGACGCAAGGTCGGCGGGGGCAGGAAACTAAAGGCTTCACGACGGGTTTCTTACGTCTGAATCGCTGTTGCTGAGAGGGCGCAGCTTGACAGATACGTATGGATATGGTCCAATATACGTATGAAGATCAAAGACCACCTTGCAGGAGGCCTGAACGTGCAGGACGAGAAGACCAAGGTCACACTCCTCGTGAGAAAGTCCACGGTGAAGCGCGGCAAGGATTATGCTGCTCGCCACCGCACGACGCTGTCGCGGATGTTCGAAGATGACGTGGAGAGGCGCACGCGGGAGGAGAAGCCGGACCCCATTCACGAACTGCGCGGCACGCTCGTTTACCGCGACCGCGCGGGCGACCCTCGGTTCGAGTACCTGAAGAAGAGATACGAATGAGGGCGCTCTTCGACTCCGATGTGCTGTTGGACCTCGGACTTGACAGGATGCCATGGGCCGACGCGAGCGAGGCCGCTCTTGCGCTGGCGTCAAGCGGGACCATTGAGGGCTTCGTTGCCTGGCATTCGCTTTCCAACGTCAACTACATTGTCAAGGGCGAGGAGTCGCTCGATCCCAGAGAGTTCATCGCGAGGATTTTGGGCTATCTTCAGGTGGTGCCCGTCGGCCATAGCGATATGCGACTCGCCCTGCGGCTGGCGATATCCGACCTGGAGGACGCGATGCAGGTCGCCGCGGCTATCGCGTGCGGCGCGGACCGGATCGTCACTCGGAACACGAGGCACTTCAAGGGATCTATCGTTCCAGCCGTCACCCCAGCCGAGCTTCTGAAGGAGCTCAGGGCCAAGGGCGAAATCCCATGACGCCGTGGAAGGTCACGCTGTGCGTGGGTGTGTGCGTGGCCGCCCTCGCGGGCTGCGGGCCGGCGGGCATGTGGTCGGAGCATTTCCGCGATACGCTGTCGGGGGAGAAGGCGGTGACGCAGAAGCTCGCCGCCCCACGCGAGCTGGCGATGTTCGATGGCCGCGGCGGCCTGGCACTCGCGTGGGACGACCTGATGGAGGCGGTCCGCCTGGCCGACGTGGTGGTGATCGGCGAGTCCCACACCGACGCAGCCGGCCACCAGGTGGAGCTGGCCGTAGCGGAGGACACGCTCAAGCGCTGGCCGAAGTCCGCCCTATCGTTGGAGATGCTCCACCGCGACCATCAGGCCATGGTTGACCACTACCTGGCGGGCAAGATCGGCCAGGAGGAGTTCGCCAAGCACACGGGCGTGGCCGACTGGGCGGGCAAGGGCACCTGGGCGAAGTGGTATCAGCCCATTGTGGACGCCGCCCGCGGGGCTAAGGCGCGGGTCGTCGCCGCCAACGCGCCGCGCAAGTACGTGGAGATGGCCCGCAAGGAGGGCTACGCCGCGCTCCGCCGCCTGCCCGAGGCCGAGCGCAAGCTCTTCGACGTGCCCGAATGGTCCGTCGGCGGCGCCTACTGGCGCGGCTTCCGCGGCAAGATGCGCCACCACGCCGCCCCCGCCCCGCCCAAGCCCGAGGAAAAGAAGCCCGAGGAGAAGAAGTCCGAGGAGAAGCCCAAGCCCCCCGAGGCGTCCCCCAAGCCGCCGGAGGCGAAGAAGCCGCCCGAACGCAAGCCGCTCGATGTGGCGGCCATGTTCCGCGCGCAGGAGCTCTGGGACGCCACGATGGCCGGCTCGGTCCTCAATGCCCTCGCCGGCGGCGCACAAAGGGTCATCCACCTCGTCGGCGGGTTCCACAGCGATCGCGACGGGGGCCTGGTCCAGCGCCTGCGCCGCGCCCGCCCCGACCTTGACGTCCTCACCATCGCCCTCGAGCCCTCCCACTCGCGCCGCCTGCGGAGCGCCGACCGCGGCCGCGCCGACGTGGTCGTCTACACCGGCGGCCTGTAGACGCTTCCCTCACCCTGGTGCTACCACGTCCTGTGGATGTCGGTGGGCAGCCCCACGCGCATGAAGAAGCGCGCGAACGCCTGCGAGAGGTGCTCGCGGTAGGGCGGGCGAAGGCGCAGACGAACCGCGTCGTGTTCAGCAAGCCAGGCCTCAAGGAACTCCCTCGGAAGGCTGAACACTCGGTGGAAGTCCACGATCCTCAAACCGGCGCGATACCCAGGCCCATCCTCGCTGTTCAGCATGTTCAGGCTCCATATCCGGCCGGCGGCGATCCGATCCAGGTGCTTGGCCCACGACCTCGCCGTGGGCACTTGGCCCAGTGCGCGCTCACCCACCTCCCACTCGGCTTGGTATACCTCCAAGGCGTAGTGAGGGCAGAGGATGATGTAGCGAACCTTGCTCTGGGCCAGATCGCAAGTCTGGGTCATGACCACAGTATCTACGCTCTCCACCTGAACGAGGCCCCGTAGCGCCTCGGCTCGAGCCGCGGACTTGTGGAATTCCGCTGTCCCCTCTCTCCACGCGAGGACGGGGCAATCGAAGATCAGATCGCCCTGGTCCAGCGGCGCATCCGCTGCGGCGGGTTCGTACCAGGGGAACGCCATCATTCGTCCTCGTCGTCGGGAGGTTCGTGGACGGGGATCGGTTTCTGTCGGGGAAGGCTCGCCAGCTCCACCTCGATGGGGAAGGTAGCGATAATCCCCTTCGGCGGAATATCCAGCGCCACCATGTCGCGGAATGCGCCCTCATCCTGCTCGGGCTGCCTCATCTTGGCCGTCCGCCTCCGCGCGGCAAGAACTGCCTGCTTCGTGCTGGGTGCCATCGTTCGCCCACCTATTCAAGGTTGCCGCGGCCTCGCTGCGGGGCCGGCTAGACGTTGTGCCACGCTTGCACTCTTGTAACGTATCACCCCCGCCATAGGATGTCAAGCATGAGAGCGCGCTGCGTAGCGGGTGTCAACCCGCAGCCCAGCGGGCAAGGGCCTACTTGGACGCGACGCAGAAGTTCTTCTCGACGTGGCTGCGGACGATGATGTAGGCGCCGGGCATCGTGGGGACATAGCTGCCGCCGAAGCTGGGGTCGGCCTCCTCCATCGCCAGCATGCACTGGGCGATGAAGCGCTGCCACTTCAAAGGCTCCTCGTCGTTGTCGAGGCCGAAGAAGGCGTTGACCCGCCCAGGGTTCCTCTCGCCATACTTGCGGAGCTTGACGAACAGCCCCAGGCCAATGGTGTTCGCGAAGGCGGGCACGGGGGCCGAGCCGCTCGACGTGGTCTCGTTCTGGTCAATCGTGCCGTAGGTGAGGGGCGCGCCGCGGACGTAGAGCACCTTCTCAGCCAGCGCCTTGCCCAGCCGCACGCCGAACGTGCTCTCCCAGAACATGATGTGGCCGATCTTCCCCACCCCGCCGGTGAAAATTACCCCCGCCCCCCGGGCCAGCAACTTGTCCATATCGGCCTCATACCCCAGTAGCCCCTTGCCCGCGGCGAAATGGCGGTTAGCCTCAGGAATCCGCATCGCCGGCGCGATCTTCCCGTAGAACTGCTCCTCCATGTCCTCCTTGAAGCTGGTCATATAGGGATAGAGCTTCTTGTCCACAGGCTTCCCGTCGCGGCTCGCCCACTCGTCCATTGCGAAGGGGAAGATGAGCTTGGGGTTCACGCAGCACGTGCCCAGGCGGTTGAACAGCTCGGCGATGATCGGGTAGTGCCCCATCGGCCCCACCGGCGTCACCCAGATGACGGGGCGACCGTCGAGCGTGTGCTGGCACAGCTTGCTGAAGATGTGGATGGCGAACTTGTAGTTGTGCTGCTCGACGTTGTCGGCGAGGTCAACCGCGAACTCCGGGTGCCAGTGTGCCTTTCGGCGGAGCAGGTCCTTCGGCCCGAACTTCCCCTGCTGCACGGCCTGCCGCACGGCCCAGACGGCGGGCGTGTACTCCGCCGCGTGGCCGCGATAGACCTTCTTCCCGCGAACCGTCTGGAGGTTCCCCCTGATGATCGCCTCCAGCCGCCTCGACGCCGCCGGGATGTTCGTCTCGACCATGCTCGCTCCTCCTGCGAAGCCCAGGGACGCCTCTCGTTCGCGCCCGATGATACCGCTCCGCTCCCCCGCGCGCAAGGGGGATGGCCCCCAGTCCTTGCAGCGGCCCTTCTTCAATCGTCCTCGTCCTCGTCCCTCGTCCTCGATTCCCTCCGCTCTCTTGGGCACAAAGAGTCGATTACGAGGACGAGGAGGAGGACGAGGACGATTGCAGAAGAAGCGGTTGCTCAGAACACGGGGCCATACCCACGACGCAACACCCTCCTTGACACATCCCCGCCCCTGCCTATAATCAGGCGAGGGAGAGGCGTTCGGAGAGCCGTGAGATGGACGCCGCGCCGTTCCTTGCCACCATCGCCGACGCGCTGGCCGCCGTGGGCCTCGAAGCCGTCCTCGTCGGCAACGCCGCGGCCGCCCTTCAGGGCGCGCCCGTGACCACCCTCGACTTCGACTTCATGTTCCGCAAGACCCCGGCCAACCTCGCCAAGCTCAAGAAGCTCGCCATCCGTTTCGATGCCGTGGTCCTGTGTCCTTTCTACCCCGTGAGCGAGCTATACCGCGTGGTCGTGGAGGACACCGGGCTGCAACTTGACTTCATGCCCAGCCTTACGGGCATCCGCTCGTTCGCCTCCCTGCGGTCCCGCGCTGAGCCCATGGCCTTTGGCCGCGCCCGTCTCTGGGTCGCCTCCCTCCGCGACGCCATTGCCAGCAAGAAGGCCCTCGGCCGGCCAGGAGCCTTGCTCCCTCTCCCTCGGGGAGAGGGGTGGGGTGAGGGTGCTTCGCCTGCCCATCGGCACAGCAAGAGGCACCCTCACCCGCCCGCCGGAGCGGGCGGCCTCTCCCCAGGGGAGAGGCACCGGCCCTCTCGTTCCCGCGCTCCGCGTGGGAGCGCACGGGGCGTGGGAGCGAGAGCCGGGCGCCTTGAGGCCCTGAGGGCTGAGACCCAGCGGGCAGAGCTCGAGCAGATTCGCCGCCTCCTCGCCCTTCCGATGGAGAAGCGCACCCACTTCCTCCGCCGCCGCACCGGCTTCACCGGTTCCGCACTGTAATCTCCGCGCCGCTGGCGGCCAATGCACCCGAGCTTCCCGCCACAGGCGACACAGACCCCGAGGTAGGCGGTGAGGCGTACCAGAGGGCCCCTCGCTCCCCACAGGGAGTGGCCCTCTTGCGCCGGCGCTTGGCGAGTAGAGCGCTACGCTCGCCGCGCACCGCACCCACTACGCCCTTGGGCCAACGGCACCACCAGAGAGGCGTCTGGTCTGGCGATGGCACATGACTTACGGTCAGCCCTGGGCAACTCTGAGGTGCCGGTGGCCGCGAGGCGACAAATCCTGGGGGTCTGGGGGCAAAGCCCCCAGGGTTGCGGTCACGGCGACCCGCTCCACGACCGGCGAAGATCGCTACAGTCGGATGAGCCAACCATGCACTTTGCACGCCGGGGGAGTTCGTAGTGCGGGCTTTAGCCCGTGCGTGCACCGCAGGAGACGGCCTGAAGGCCGCACTACAAACTCCCACTTCATTCGGCTCAAGTGTTACGAACGTTCTTCTCTGCGGACTCTGCTGTCTCTTCCGCCTCTGCGTGAGACTCTCTTCTCTTCCTCTGCCCGGTCACTGGGGGAGGGGCTTGCCCTCCCGAATCCAGGCCTCGTTGCACGCGGCGAAACGCAGTTGCGAGCCGATCATGTAGATGACACCGTTGGGGGCCTCGGCGAGGGACATGTAGCCCCCCACCGGGGCGTCCACCTTGCGGGCGTGGGGCCAGGTCTTCCCGTCGTCGAGCGAGAGAGCCAGCATCGCCCCGCCGCCCACGACCTTCTTGCGGTCGGGGGTCAGGAAGAGGATTGCGCCGCTTGCGAGGCGCAGGGCCGCAGCCTTGTTGCCCACGGATATGCCCGCGAAGGGCGAGTTGCCTGCCTCCCACGAATCGCCCATGTCTTTCGAGGTGAGCACCGGCATCGGGTCAGGCCCACGCATGAACGCGAGGATGGCGCCATCGGCGAGTGGGACGGTTGCGGGGTGGATGACGTAGCGTCCGCCGGCGGCCTGGCGCATATCGCCCTTGGCCACGCGCCAGGTCTTCCCCTTGTCGCTGCTGAGCATCAGCCGCGCGTCGCGGTGGTTGTCCCCGTCGCAGGCGAGCACCAGCGTGCCGTCCTTCGCGACGAATGCGGAGCAGGGCTGGCTCAGGCGGTTCGGGTCGTCCCGCGAGAGCATTATCTGTGGCTTCGACCACGTGGCGCCACTGTCGTCGGAGTAGCGCACGACGTTCGACGTGTAGTCCCAGCCGTGGAGCGACTGTGTTGAGAAGTGGTAGATTCGGCCGCCGTCGCGCAGGAGGACCGGGGCGTGGCAATTGACGTCGGGCACGCCGAAGAACAGCGACGCCTGGTCCCAGCGGTCGGCGCCGGCGCGGAGGCGGCTGGCGGCCTGGGCCACCTGGCGGTCCGCCTCGCCCGCGCACGTGTACCACACGGCCAGCACGTCGCCGTTGGGGCACACGCAGACGGCCGAGAAGTGGTTGTGTGCGCTGAAGATCGGCCCCCAGGTGTTCGGCGGAATCGTGGGATTCGCCTTGGCCGCCGCGTAGTTGACGAAGAAGGGCTTGACCGGGTCGGGACCTTCCTTCGGCGCGGGCGTCTGCTTGACGCCTTGCTGGTGCAACGGCGGCTCGGCGGGCGGCAGCGGCTTCGTCTGCGGGGCCTCGCCCAACGCCACGCGGAAGCCGGTGTAGCGGTTGGCGTCCTCGGGCAGGTGGCCCGAGCGGTTGGCGGAGCGTGCGAAGCGGGCGGGCGGCTGGTAGGCGGGCACGAGACAGCTCCAGCCTCGGACCACGCGGGCGTGGCCGTCGGCCCGGCCAACGGGGTCGGTCTGCTCGCCGGGCTCGTAGGGGCCGTGCCAGTCCTGGCACCACTCCGCCACGTTCCCGTGCATGTCGAAGATGCCCCAGGCGTTTGGCTTGAGGCTCCCCACGCGCTGCGGCCCGAGGCGCGTCTTCTCATCGCTCGCCAGGCCCAGCCTGGCATGCTCCGGCGAGAGCGTGTCGCCGGTCGAATAGATGGTCATGGTTCCCGCGCGGCAGGCATACTCCCACTCGGCCTCGGTCGGCAGGCGGTATGGCTTGCCCTCCTTCTTCGCCAGCCACTCGCAGAAGTCCACCGCCTGCTGCCAGGTCACGTAAGTGACTGGCTCCTCATCATCCCGCGTGTTCCCGAACTTGCCGCGCAGCTCCTTGTGCTTCGGGTCGAACTGCTCGTATTGCGCGTTTGTGACCTCATGCATGCCCGTGAAGAAGGGCCTTGCGATCCTCACCTTGTGCGCGGGCGCCTCATCGTAGTCACGCGTGAGCCATTCCTCGCGCGACCTCGGCGGCGCCTCCCCCGCGCCCATCACGAACTCCCCCGCCTCGATCCGCACGAACCTCATGCCAATCGAGTTCGTGTGCTCCTTGCCCGCCGGCAGCTCCGCCGCACTGAGCAGGGAGCCTCCAACCACCAAACCAACAATGCCGACGAATCCCGCGACGGTTCTCTTCATGGCCTACTCCTGGTATCAGGCCAGCATCTTACCCGATCACCCGCGAACCCATCAAGCGGGGACCGGCTCCGTGACTTTGGGGAGTTGACATTCCGGCAGGGACCGGGCACAATAGCGGGTAGAAGGGAGAAGGCAGCGGGCCCTCCGGAGACGATCATGAGCAGCATCACCATCACGCTCCCCGAAGCCCAGGCGATGCGGCTGAGCGACTTCGCCCGCCGGCTGAACGTCACGCCCGAGGAACTGGCGCGCGTCGGCGTGGACGACCTCCTGGCCCGCCCCGACGATGCCTTCGAACGGGCCGTCAAGCGGGTCCTCCGCAAGAATGCCGAACTCTACCGGCGGTTGGCCTGATGCGCTATCTCTTCTGGCTCAACCTCCAGGCCCGCTACGACCTCGAGGTCGAGAAGGACCGCCTCGCCTGCCGCCTCGACGCTGAGGTCAAGCCACTCCCCGCCGACCACCTGGCCCCCGCGCGGTCGTGAGCCGAGCTCTCGTTCGTACGCTCTGCGCGGAAGCGGGAGGGGCCTCACGCCGGCGATTCTACTTCCATTGCACGTCCTGCATGAACTCTTTGGCCTCCCCCCACAGATCGTTGAGGAACTCCCGCTCCTCGATGCTGAGGCGCCCCAACGCCTCGCCTGCCTCCCGCTCAGTGAGTTTACCCTGCCTTGAGTGCGCATCCTCGATGTCAAGCCTCCTGTCAAGATAGGTCTTGTACCTGTCGTGGTATCTCTTCCCCATCCGCCAGATGCCATAGACGCCATCCCTGTCAAGGTAACCGTGGAGCGACGGGCCCTTTCTGGTGGGGACAATAAAGTGGACCCTTCTCAGCTCTGGAAAAGCCTGGAGCACTCCTTCCCACCGCGTTCCCCAGCCCATGGTGTTGACCAGGCTAGATGCTATCTCATGGGCTTCGGCTTTGTCTGATGCTGCCAATGCGGTCATGCGAAACAACCCTGTCTCCAGGTCTTCGCACTCGATCTTCTCAGGAAGCCCCAGTGTTGCGAAGATTGCCGCGGCTGCGGTCCGGTCCGTCAGTTGGAGCGTCTTCGGCAAAGCGGCCCCCACAAACACCGAGCCATCCCTTGTGTTCTTCCAAGTTTCGGTCAAGGAGAGTCTCTCCCCCGAACTGAACGCCTCTTCAAAGAACCAAGGGTCTGTGTAGAACTGAACCTGAACACGAGAGCAGAAGCTCCCTCCTGCCTCAAGGATTGCCTTGTGCACGTCGGGTGTCACAGACTTCCCATCTGGGCGGAACGTAAAGGAGAACACGTGGTCCGCGTATTCCCGAGCCGCTCGCTCGGTCAGTGGCTTATCGAACAGCGCGTCCACCACAAGCCTGCTCTTGGCCTCAACCCATGTTCGCGTTCTCGATGGCATCAGGTCCGGGTGCCGCGCCCCGCGCGCTGTCTGGCTGGCATCACGCAGCGCTTCGCGCTGGGCGCGGCGAGACGACAGCGAATAGACCAAGACGATGGCGCTAACGATAACACCTGCGAGCACCAGTGCGAGAGCTGGTTTCTTGATCGTCACTTGCGACTCCGTGTCAGCCATCCCTCACCATGCCTCCGCAGTCGCTCTTGATTGTTCTCGCCGCTTCTGACACGCGCTCCAGCAAAGCCACCGGGGAGGCCCACGCGAAACATCCCGCAGGATGCCGAGGCTCGTTCACGACCGGAGGATCTGGACAATTCTGTCCGTAACCTGCCGGAGTCTTGACGGGACGAGGGTGGCTGCCTTGCAAAGGACGATGCTCGAGTCGGCGGTGAAGAGGCGATTGGGGCGGGCGTTGCTGTCCACGCGAAGGGTGCCCGACACGAGATCGCTTTGCGTGATGGGGATCGAATAGCTGTCCGACTTGGCTTGGTTGGTGATCTGGCAGAGGAGAACGTCGTCACCCGTCAGAGCCGCGACGACGAGGGCGGGGCGCCGCTTGGAGGCCGTCAGGTCCGAAAAGGGGAAGCGAGCGACAACGATATCGCCCTTCACAAATCGGCCCATGCCTCGTCCTCCTCGGGCGTGTCCCAGTCCCTCGCCAGTACCTCCTCAGAAGCCAGCATCGTCTGGAAGGCTTCGGAAGTCGCGGCACGCTCGATCAGATAGGAGACGAAGTCGTAGACAACCACGAGTTTGTCGGGGGACAGCCGGCGAAGCTGCTCCTCTACTTGCGGAATTGTGACCGTTTCCATAGCAGACACCTCTTTGGGCTCAGTTCCTTTTCTTTGAGTAGTATATCACTCTGAGCGGAGAATGCAAGGGGCGTTCGACCGCACGATTCCGAGACCTGAAGCCCGCTCCCGCTCCCAGGACCCTCACCCTGCCCTCTCCCAAAGGGAGAGGGGAATCCAGAGCACCTACTCCTGCTTGGCGGGCCATCGCTTGAGGCGCAAGCCGGGGACTTGAGAGAGCTCGGCGACGTTGTCGGTGGCCAGGGCGTGGCGGCGAGCGATGAACACCTTAGCGTCAATCAGGATTCCCAAGGGTCTTTGAGCCTTTCTTTCCTCAGCCCCGCGGTCATTGTTGTGGGCCGGGCAAGCGCGGGGACCCTCAACAATGAGGGGAAAGAGCCCGGCGGGGGCGGGTGGGGCGCTTCATAAGGCATTGACAGCACGAGACATGCGTGGGCTTGGTCCTGTGGGACACCCGCCGCCCGGTGCGTAGGTGTGTGTGTGCGCGTGTGCCTCAACAATGGTAGGAATGGCTGAAATGGCCACCGGAGGCCGATCCACCCATAGTTGAGGCTGTTTTTCAGACCCTCAACAATGGCGCAGGGGCACCAGAATCAGGGGCCAGACTCCCGCGTGCAAGTGTGCACGCCCTACTTGTCGCCGACGCGCCATTCGAGGATGCCGCCGGAGAAGGCGGGCTGGAGCTTGACTTCGAGGCGAAGCTCGGACGTGGTGATTGGCTCGAAAGCGACTTTGTTGAAGGCGTCCTTCGCGACGCCGTATGAGGAGCCTTCGGCGAGCTTGACCTCGCGCCAGTCGTTGCCCTCCTTGGAGAGGAGCCTCCAGGAGGCGGGCACGCGGCAGCCGCCGACGCCCGTGTCGTCGAACCAGTAGACGTCGCTCCAGGTGAGCGTGCGGGGCTTGGGGAAGCGATAGGCGACCCATTCGGCGGTGCCCTTGTGGTCCCACCAGGTCATTCGCTGAATCGAGCGGTCAATGGAGCTCTTGGGCAACTGGCCATCGCAAAGGGCGTCGGTGGTGTCGCCGGGGTGGCAGTGGGAGGCGGAAGCGACGTAGGCGGGCTGGGGCTGCTCGGCCCACTTGTGGGCGTCGGCCTTGTCGCTCACGGTGGGGAAGACGCTGATGCGGAGCCTTGCGCAGCCCATCGGGATGAGGGTGACTTCCTCAAGCGGTTCGGAGGTGAAGGCGGGGCTTGGCTGGAGCGTGGCGCACAGGGCGTGGCGGTCGAAGCCCCATTGCGGAACCTTGCGCGCCTTGGCACGCAGCGTGATAGGCGCGGCCTCGGGCGTGAAGGGCTGAAGCGACACCGGCTTGTTGACAGGCTCGACCTCGATGGATTTCTCGGGGTTGGCAGGGTCGAGCTCGAGGCCGTAGTTCCAGGGGGTGGTGGGGAAGACCTCGAAGCCGGGCCAGGGGTCGGAGCCGTACTTGCGCCACTCCTCGCCGATCTTGAGGGAGAAGGCGAGCGGGCCGCGCTCGATGGAGACGGCGCCGCCGTGCTTGGCCCAGACGCGGACGCTGAGCTTCGTGGGCAGGGTCAGCTCCAGCTTGTCGCCGTCCTTCCATTCGCGCTCGACGGCGAGGAAGGCCAGCGGCTCGGCCTTCACCTCAAGTGGCTTGCCATTGAGCATGAGCGTGGGGGCGGCGCACCAGCGCGGCACGCGAAGGTAGAGCGGAAAGCGAATGGGTTTGGCGGCGGTGATGGCCAGACCCACGACCTCGCCGAAGGGGTACGCTGTCGTTTCGGCGATCTTCACGGTTGTGCCATCGCCCACCTTTGCCTCGACCTCGCAGGCGGCGTAGAGGGAGGCGCACAGGCCGTTGTCGGGCGTGGCGAGCCAGAGCTCTTCGGCGTAGTAGGGCCAGCCGTGGCTCACGTTGTGCTGGCAGCAGCGGTAGCCGTGCGGGTTGTAGGAGAACATGTCGCCGCCGTTCTGGATGCCTGGGGCGTGGTTTCGGCGGTCGAGGCGCGGCTGGTTGGCGGCGGTGAGGTAGTGGAGGCCCTTCTGGTCGGGCGGCTGCGAGCAGGGGAAGGAGTTCACCGCGATCTCCTCGCAGCGGTCGGCCCAGAGCGGGTCGCCGGTGACTTTCAGCAGCATCTGGAAGCTGTGCATGTATTCCACCATGCCGCAGGTCTCGGTGGCCTGGCGTGGGTCGGTGTAGCCCTTGCGGGCGTTCTCGTCGGCGCCGTAGGTGCCGCCGGGCTGCTGGCCGAACTCGCCCATGAAGGTGTCGTAGTTGCGGTAGGGGGCAAGGCGGAGCTTATCGTCCTTCGCCTGCATCCAGAAGAGGGCGGGGGAGCGGAAGCACTGGGCGAAGTTCACGCAGTGGTGGTTGGCCACGCCCTGGTCCCAGCGCGCCATGCGGCGGTGGATTTTCGCGGCGAGCTTGAGGAGGTCGGCGTCGCCCGTGCGGTTGTAGAGCCAGTAGACGCTCTCGAGGTTGTCGCCCGCCCGCTGCTGTTGCCAGAAGGGGAGGAGGAAGTCGGCCTCGGGCACGCCGAACTGCCACTTGAAGTACTTCGCCATCAGGCCGAGGACCCGCTTGTCGCCCGTGAACTCGTGGAATGATTGGAGTGCGTTGAGGGCGATCATGTTGGGCCAGACGTCGGGCTTGCCGTTCAGGTGGGTTAGATTGGAGCGGGGGCCGAAGTAGCCGTCGTCGCGCTGGCTCCCTATGATGCCTTCAATCCACTTCCTCGCCTCGGCCGTTATGCGTTCGTTGCGAAGCACGTAGCCGAGGTCGCCGAAGCCCTTGAGCCAGTAGGGGAGTTCTTCCCAGGGACTGTGGCCTTTGCCCTCGGGGCTGAGCCAGGCGTTGCCCTCGGCCTTGCACCAGGGAGAGATTTCGGTGAGGCGGCCAGTCATCCCTTCGGCCTCAAGCTCCAGCATGTGCCGTAGCCAGCCGCGTGGCGTGATTGCGCCGATGGGCAGCTTCACAAAAGGGCTTGGGGCCAGCGGCGGCTTGTTCGACACATAGAAAGCATTCGCCTTGTCCAGCGGCGGCGCCTTGACACACGAGACCCTTGCCTCCCCCCCCGCCGAGGCCACGCTTGCCGCCAGAAGCACGCACGCGAGCGTCGCGAGCCCGAGCCACGCATTCATCGTTCCTGCCTCCTTGAGAGGGTGAACACCGCCTGACGGGAAGGTATCAGTTGCCGCCGCACCTGTCAACCGGCTATAATCGCCAGGGAATCCTCAACCTCTCCCTCGGGGAGAGGTCGCCCGCCCCCGGCGGGCGGGTGAGGGTGCTTCCCTTGTGATCGGGGCGACTAAAGCACCCTCACCCCAACCCTCTCCCCAAGGGAGAGGGGGAGCAAGCGTGAGGAGAAGGAGCGTGAAGATGGGCCGGGAAGTATGGGCTTTGGTTGGAGCACTGCTGATGGCCGCGGGATCGGAGCTGGCGGCGGGGGAGCCGGAGTTCGTGCCTCCGAAGCTCTTCGACGCGCGCGGGGGACTGGGCAACGTGTTCGCCAAGCTGGAGGCAGGCGGGGCCGTGAGCATCGCTTACTTCGGCGGCAGCATCACGGCGGCCAACGGCTGGCGGCCGAAGACCCTCAAGTGGTTCCAGCAAACCTGGCCGAAGGCGAAGATCACCGAGATCAACGCGGCCATCGGCGGCACCGGCTCCGACCTCGGGGCCTTCCGCTGCGGGCAGGACGTGTTGGCCCACAAGCCCGACCTCGTGTTCGTGGAGTTCGCGGTGAACGACGGCGGCGCCGCGCCCGAATCCATCTACCGCACGATGGAGGGCATCGTCCGCCAAGTCTGGCGGGCGAACGCCGAAACCGACATCTGCTTCGTCTACACCATCCACAAGGCGTTCATCCCCGACTACGAGAAGGGCTTCTGTAACCGCTCGACCACTGCCCACGAGAAGGTCGCCGACCACTACGCCATCCCATCAATCAACATGGCGATGCGCGTGGCCGAGCTCCACAAGGAGGGCAAGCTCGTCTTCCCCTTCCCGGCCAACGAGAAGCCGCCCGAGGGAAAGATGGTCTTCGCAAACGACGAGTGCCACCCGACCGATGCCGGCCACGAGCTGTTCACACAGGTCATCACCGACCCGTTGCGGGAGATCCAAAGGGCATCGAAGCCCGGCCCCCACAAGCTGCCCGAGCCGCTCCGCGCCGACAACTGGGAGAACGCCAAGCTCGTGCCCATCGAGCCCTCGATGCTCACGCCCGGCTGGCGCAAGCTGCCGACCGATGACGGCTTCGGCAAGTGGTTCGGCAACCGCCTGCCCGCTATCTGGGAAGCCACGAAGCCCGGCGAGAAGCTCAGCTTCCGCTTCAAGGGCACCCTAGCCCGCCTCTACGACCTTGTCGGCCCCGACGGCGCCAAGGCCATCTGCTCGGTTGACGGCAAGGTCGTCCGCACCGTGCAGCGCTTCGACATCTACTGCACGGGCCACCGCCCCGCCGCGCTCAACATCGCCGAGGGCCTGGAGGACAAGGAGCACTCCGTCGTCGTCGAAATCTCCCCCGAGCAGCCCGACCGCGAGCCGGTCCTCAAGCAGGTGCGGGATCAGAAGGGCTTCGACCCGAAGCGCTACGATGGCACTGTGCTGAGAGTCGGCTACATCATGTTGCTCGGGGACCTGGTGAGGGAATGACGCGTGACGCGTGACCCGTGACCAGGAGAAAACCACCTCCTTCATTGCTCTCTCACGCGTCACGGGTCACGCATCCTGAGGAGCCCGTAATGCCCAAGTCAACCGACATTCGTCCCATCGGCTGCGAGCTCTACTTCCTCCCCGTCGAGACCCGCGTTCCGCTGAAGTTCGGGCCGGAAACCCTCACGCACGTGACCTGTGCGCGGGTGCGGCTGCGCGTGGCCGATGCGAATGGCCGCACGGCTGACGGCTGGGGCGAGACACCGCTCAGCGTGCAATGGGCCTGGCCAAGCTCGCCCTCCTACGAGGAGCGCCACGAGGCGATGAAGGCCCTCTGCATCGCACTCACACGGGCCTGGGCCGGCTTCCGCGAGAGCGGCCACCCCATCGAGGTCGGCCACGCCTTTCTCGAAGCCGAACTCCCCCGCCTCCTCGATCAAGCCAATGCCCCTCGCAGTTGTTCTGAAATCAGCAATCAGCAATCAGCAATCAGCAATCGAATGCCCTGGCTCGCCGCGCTCATCTGCGCCTCGGCCTTCGACATCGCCCTCCACGATGCCTACGGCATTCTTCTCGGGCTGCCCGCCTACCAGACCTACACGGCGCAATTCATGAGCCGCGACCTCGCGGCCTATCTCGAGCCGGCTTCCGCCGGCACGACCGGTCGATTCAATCGATTGAATCGATTCAATCGAATCGGCCCCGTCTTCGACGGCCGCTTTCCCGCCGACTTCTTCGTTCCCCAGCCCCCCACCCGCATGCCCGCCTGGCACCTCGTGGGCGGGAAGGACCTGCTCTCGCCCGACGAGCTGACCGGCTCCGAGCCGAGCGACGGCTACCCCGTGCTCCTGCCCGACTGGATTCGCCGCGACGGGCTGAAGTGCCTGAAAGTGAAGCTCCGCGGCAACGACGCGGACTGGGACTACGACCGCCTCGTCCGCGTGGGCGAGATAGCCATCGCGGGCGACGCGCTCTGGCTCACCGCCGACTTCAATTGCACCGTGACCGACCCCGCCTATGTCACCGATATCCTCGACCGCCTGGTGCTCGACCAGCCGCGCATCTGCCAGATGATCCTCTACGTCGAGCAGCCCTTCCCCTACGACCTCGAGGAGCACCAGATCGACGTCCACAGCGTCTCGGCCCGCAAGCCGCTCTTCATGGACGAATCCGCTCACGACTGGCGCCTCGTCCGCCTCGGCCGCGAGCTGGGCTGGACCGGCGTCGCCCTCAAGACCTGCAAGACCCAGACCGGCGCATTGCTTACCCTCTGCTGGGCGAAGGCCCACGGCATGACCCTCATGGTCCAGGACCTCACGAACCCCATGCTCGCCCAGATACCCCACTGCCTCCTCGCCGCCCGCGCGGGCACGATCATGGGCGTCGAGACCAACGCCATGCAATTCTATCCTGATGCCTCGAAGCCCGAGGAGGCCGTGCACCCCGGCCTCTACCGCCGCCGGGGCGGGTGCGTGGACCTCTCGACCTTGCGCGGCCCGGGCTTCGGCTATCGCCTGGCCGAGATTCGCCGCGAGCTGCCTCCGCCCGCCGCTCACGCCGGTGCATTGTAGGGGGCATCCGAGGGGCGCTGACAGGCGACCACCACTTCGAGCAGGCGGGGCTTGTGGCGCTGCTCAGGGAGCTTGCCTGGGCAGCTCGCAGACCGCGAGGGGGAGGGTGACGGTGAAGCGGGTGCCCTGGCCGGGCTGGCTCTCGAAGGTGATGGTGCCGTCGTGGGCCAGGACGATTTCGCGGACGATGGAGAGGCCGAGGCCGGTGCCCTCGTGGACGAGCTCGCGGGCGTTGCCGGCGCGGAAGAACTCCTCGAAGAGGTGCTGCTGGTCCTCGGGCGGGATGCCGATGCCGGTGTCGGCGACCTCGAAGACCACGCCGGCGTCGTCGGCGCGGCTCGACACGCTCACCCGCCCGCCCTCGGGGGTGTACTTGATGGCGTTGGTGACGAGGTTCGCGAGCACGTCGCGCAGCCGCTCGGGCTCGGCGTAGACCTGTGCGCCGCCGGCCGCGAGGCGGGCGTCGAAGGTCTGCCGCTTCTCCTCGGACTGGACGCTGTAGAGGGCGACGACGCGCTGGGCGAAGTCGTCGAAGGCCACCAGCTCGCGGGCCGGCTTCTGGTCGCGCGCGTCGCGGAGGCGCGAGAGCGCCAACAGGTCGGAGAGCAGGTCGAGCATCAGCCGCGTGCGGTTCTCGGCGCGCTGGATGAACTCGACCCGCTTGCTCTCAGCCAGGGCCGCGTAGTTCCGAAGAAAGACGTTGAGCAGCGATTGGATGGCCGACAGGGGCGCGCGGAGCTGGTGGGCGGCGGTGCGCATGAAGCGCGACTTGCGGGCCTCCAGGTCCGCCAGCCGCGCGCTCGCCGCCGCAACCTCCGCCTGACGCTCCCGCAGCCGGGCCACGATGGAGGTGGCCATGAAGGCCGACACGAAGAGGGTGACGGCGAGGGAGCCGAGGTGGCCGAAGATGAACCGCGCGTTGCGGAACTGCGGCTCGCTGAGGTAGCCGGCGAGCCGGTAGTGCGGGATGGCCCCGGTGCACTCCAGCGACACGAGGACGGCGAAGAGGCCGAAGGCCACCGCAGCGTGCGCGTAGCTCTCGGCCCGCGACAGCATCACGCTCGCAATGATCACGTGGAACACGTAGAAGATGCTCAGCGGGTTCTCCACCCCGCCTGAGAAGTGGAGCAGCACCGTCATGCACAAGAGGTCGGCGAACACCTGCACGTTGGCGAAGTGCTCCGCCACGCGGTAGCTCACCTCGCCGCGCGGCCGGGCGGCGAGCGTCTCGGCGTACCACCTGAAGAGCGCGTTGTAGGCGGCCAGAGCCCCCCCGAGGCCGAGCAGGTGGGCCAGCGGCAGATGAATCCCGATCACCCAGCGCGTGGCCCCCACCACCCCGAAGAGCGCGGCCACCGCCACCCACCGCAGCAGCACGAACCAGCGGCACAGGGCCAGCAGCGCCTCCGCGGGACTGGCGAACGGCTCGATGAATGGCACCAGCAGGCGACGCGGCATGGCGGCCCCTCAACGCGGTCTCTGGCGGCAAGCGTAGGGGATCACTGGATGGGTGGATGGGTGGATGAATGAAAGAGCCGACCCGCGCTGGCTCTGACATTCATCCACTCATCCACCCATCCATTCATCCTCCTCGGAATCACTCAATCTCGATCGACTCCACGCCGAACTCGTGTCCGCCCGCGATGGAGCTTCGGAGTCCGCCGCACTTTGGGCAGCCGCGCCCCTCCGTGTCGGCCGAGTACCGCTCCCCGCAGTCCGCGCACTCAAGCTCCACGGGCTTCGCCACCACCTCGTAGGCCGCGCCCTCCAACGGCGTGCCGCGCGCGTACTCGCGGAGATGCTCGATGATGTGGTCGGCGTCGGCCCCGCTCAGCTCGCCCACCACCAGGGTCACTTTCAGCACCCGCTGGACCTCGTGCTTGGCGAGCTCGTTCTGGATCGTGCGGAACACCGCCTCGGCCCGGGCCGTCTCGTGCATGCTCTCACCCCTCATTCGCTCGTAGTGCGGGCCTCAGCCCGTGTCGTCTTGCCCGCCCTCGATGCTACCGCAGGCCCGAAGCCCTGTCAAGCGGCTTCATTGCGCGGAGTATGGCCCCCAGTTCTGGTGAACTACTCCGGAGCCCCGACAGGGGCGTACTATAGCAGCCCAGGGCGAAGCCCTGGGAAGGGGGCGGTGGGTAGGTCAGCCCTGAAAGGGCGTACTATGTGGTACGGGCGTCACATCCTGCCTACGGCGGCTAGTACGCCCCATCAGGGCTGACCGACGCCAGGCCCTGCTTCCCAGGGCTTCGCCCTGATCTTCGCCCACATCTTCTGGGGGCTGGGGCTTAGCCCCCGAATAGGGGCGTTTGAGCCGTAGCCCAGGGCGACCGAAGGGAGCCCTGGGAAAAGGCCCCGCCAGCGTAGAGCCCCCGAAGCGGGGCGATTCAATGGGCGTGAAACGCCCCCTTCGGGGGCTTGGATGGGGGGGACGC
>VGYW01000006.1 GCA_016872875.1 Planctomycetota bacterium
CTCACCCCAGCCCTCTCCCCAAGGGAGAGGGGGAGGGGCAGCACCCTCACCCCAGCCCTCTCCCCAAGGGAGAGGGGGAGGGCAAGCACCCTCACCCCAGCCCTCTCCCCAAGGGAGAGGGGGAGGGGCAGCACCCTCACCCCAGCCCTCTCCCCAAGGGAGAGGGGGAGGGCAAGCACCCTCACCCCAGCCCTCTCCCCAAGGGAGAGGGGGAGGGCAAGCACCCTCACCCCAGCCCTCTCCCCAAGGGAGAGGGGGGGAGACGGCGCTTGAGCTGGTGCCTGGCGTCTTCGGCATCCTGGAGCCGGCCGGCAGCGAGATCGTTGAGCCCGGCTCGATTGACTTCGTCCTCGTCCCTGCGCGGGGCTTTGACCGCTCGGGCAACCGCCTCGGCCGCGGCGGCGGCTACTACGACCGCTACATGTCCCACCCCGATTTCCACGCCATCCGCTGCGGCATCGCCTTTGCCGCCCAGGTGCTCGACGCCATCCCGCACGACGCCCATGACCTGCCCGTGCACATCCTGGTGACAGAGGAGGGGGTGCTGGCTTGCGCTGGGCAGTCGTGGACAGTGTGGAGATAGTGGACACGGTGGACAGCGTCAACAGGACACACTAAGGGGAGCGGAGAACAGTTGACATGCGTTCGTAGTGCGGGCTTTAGCCCGTGCCTTCAGGAACGGCCTGAAGGCCGCACTACAAACCCGCGGCGTTCACGAAGTGTAAACCATTCTGCGCTCCCCTCAGTAGTGGGAGTTCCTCCCGCCCTGTCCAGACCGTCCACCTTGTCCACCCAGTCCACAATGTCCACATTGATCACGGGCCAAGCTCGATGGGGAGCAGGCTCTCCTCGATGGCGGGATAGAGTTCGTCGAGGGCCTGCTGAATCTTGATCGTCAGGCCCAGGGCCGTCACGATGCGGCAGTAGGTCAGTGAATCCTCGAGCTCCAGGCGGCGTTCCTGGCGGTCCTTGAGCCACTTCTCGCACACCTGGTAGCCGCCGACCCGATACTCCCACACCTCCTGGGGCACGGGGGCGAAGTACTGGGTCTGGTTGATATAGACCCGCTTCTCCCCGGGGTCGTAGCGGACCCCGGCCTTCGTGCCCTTGGCGACCTTGCCATCGCCCAGGCCTTCGAAGCGCACGCTCCCCTCGTCAACTTCCTCTGAGCGCAGCAGATGAAGGCCCGTCAGCCGTTCGCCCAACCTGGCAACCTTCGCGAAAAGCGCCGCGTCCCTTGTGAACGGCACGCGCGGGAAGTCGCTCCGCAGGAACTCGGCGTACTTGTCCCGGTACTGGGGTGCGTACAGGACCGCGTAGACGTAATGGAAGACCTGTTCGGGCGTCGGCTGGCGGCAGTGGGCGGCCTTCAGGATGTCAAGGAGCTTCGGGTGAAGGTTGGGTGATCTTGCCGAGACCTCCATCGCCTCGAAAAGGTCTCGCTCCCCGTTGGGATAGCAGAACAGGGGGAAGACGTAGTCGATCGTCTTGAGAGAGACAGCGACATGGTCTGTAGCGCAGGATGAAACAAGTGCGTGCTGCCAAGGTCCCACGTGCTCGACGCGCTTGGGCGCGACGATGGCCAGGTTGTCCTGGAGCATCTCGCGCATTACCTCGGGCCGCGGCATGCAGAGGAAACCGCGCGACCTTCCCGTGTAGTACGTGTGCCGCGTGTCGAACGGGCGATAGAGAATGGTCACGACATTCTGGCGATGAGGGCCTGAATCGAGGAGGTCCTTCTGCGCCAGAGCCACCTTCCAGTCGCGCGCATCCCGCCCGAGCCTGTAGCCTTTGCGCGCAATCTCGGGGTCCATGCGCGAGAAGACAGTCACTGTGCGCCAGGCGTCGGCAGGCGTCCAATGAATGGTGAGGTGGTCGCGCGCGGTCACGATGCCAACGCTGTTGATTGGCAAAAGTCCGGGAAGCGACGGGAAACTGCGGAAGGCGGCCTGGCGCCGGTCATCGCGCGGGACGAACAGGTAAGACGGCGAACGCGGAAGCAGCTCCCGCCACGTTGTGCAGGACCGGTCGTGTTCGGAGAGCCAGTGGAACTTCCGTGCGCGCGTGCCCCAAAGCTCGGCATGGCGGACGCTGGCGGGTTCCTTCTTCCGGCCGCCGCGCTTGACGAAGAGGGCGATGGCGACGCCCTGGCGGATGTCGAAGACGTTCTTGTCTGGGCTGCCATCAGGGCAGGTCTCGCGCTTGAGCGCGTTTCCGTGCAAGTCGAGGACGTAGATGTCGTCGAATGTGCGCATCAGGGTCTGCCGCATTCCGCGGAACGTGGGGTTGTCGAGCCACGCATGGTTGGTGATCATGCCCACAACGCCGCGGCCGGCCTGCTCGATCTTCCACTGGGCGAAGCGCAGGAACTTCACGTAGTCGTCCTGGAGCCACTTCGGGTTCTTTTCTCCGAGCGGCCTGCTGTCTACGAAGAAGTAGTCTCTCACAAGCCGCCCGATGAAGGTCGGCTGCAAGACGTCCTCGAGCTCACGTCTTGCCACGCGCTGCACAGGGCTTGCGCCGCCAGGGTCGCTGGGCTTCCACCCGACTATGTAAGGGTTGCCCCTCGCAATCCGCACGGGCCTCTCGCTGAGATTGGCTGAATGGCCACTGTAGGGAGGATTGCCAAGGATAACCAGAATTGGCTGCTGCTTCTTGACCCTGCTCGCGGCTCGGGATTCCTGGGACAAGGACCGGTAGAAGGGCATCTCGCTCTGGGCCAGCTCCTCCATGTCGAGGGTGTTAGTCAGGTAGAACTTCACGCGCTCATCGTCGGCGAGCCGGTGGCCGAGCTCCTCAAGGAAGAAAGCCATCTTGAGGTGGCCCACGGCGTAGGGGGCCATCATCAGCTCGAAGGCGTAGAAGTTCCTCAGCACCCGTTCGCGGATGAAGTCCTCTCGGGCGCCTGCGCCATGCTTGTTCACGAACTCACTGACTGCGAGTTGCGCCGCGTGGGCCACAAAGGTCATGGTCCCCGCCGCGGGGTCCAGAAGCGTCACCCCATCCGAGGCCAGGCCATCGCTCAGCCCGAAGTCGCTCGTCAGGATCGAGTGGAGTGACCGGACGATGTAGGAGACGACCGGTTCGGGCGTGTAGTAGACGCCGCGGCGCTCGCGCTCCTCGGGGTTGTATTGGGCGAGGAAGGTCTCGTAGAAGTGGACGATGGGGTCGGCGCCCTTGTGCTCGCGGTAGTACTGGTCGAGGATGCCCGATGCGTCGGCCCGGGCGAGCACCTCCGCGATGTCGTCCACGATCCACTCGAGCTGGGGCGGCAGCTCCTCAAGGGAGATGAAGCGAAAGACGTCGCGCAGGATGCCGATGGTCTGGGGGATGCGGTCGAACGCCGCGCGGCGAGTGAAGGTGTTCGTTGAGCGCGTGCGGGCGGCGAAGAGACCGTAGGTGATCGTCTGCGCGTAGAGGTCGGCAAATTGCTCGTGGGTCAGATCAGCAATGAGGAATTGCCTGAATGCCTCGTAGAAGCCGGCGAGCCGTGCCCCGCCGGTGTGATTCCTCTGTGCAACTTGCTGTTGGATGGTCGCGCGCAGGAAGCGGGTGCGTTTGGCGAGCTGGACGGCGAGTGCTTCCGCCGTGGCCGCCTGGGGCACGGAGTAGTCAAGGAACTGCTCAAGGAGCGCCCAGAGCTCGTCAGGGCGCTCGATGACAGGGGCGGCGCGCAGATCGGTCAGAATGCTGGGGCTGGCGGCAGGGACGGTCTGGATGTGTTGGCCGTTTCGGTAGAGGCGGAACTCGGTGAAGTTGGTGAGAAGCAGGTTGGGGAAGGTGTCGCGGTAGCGGCGGAGTTGCGCGGTGTCGGCGATGCCGGCGAGGTCGGTCTGCGCCGGCTTCTTGGCCTCGACGTAGCCCACTATAGCGTCCGTGCCGTTCCACAGGCGGAAGTCGGGGTTCCCGGCGTCGGTGGGCGCGGGCTGGACGGTGACGTGGATGTGGGAGCGGCCTGTGGCGTCGGCGACCTGTTTGAGGAGGTCGCGGAGCGCCGGGTAGGAGCTCTCCTCGCGCGCGTCGCCTGCCGCGGCCGCCGCTCCGAGGGCCTGGGCGTACTGCTTGAAGATGGCTTCCCTGGTCATGAGCCGCTACGCCGCGGGGTGTGAGCGCCCGAGGGTTCCACGCAACACGTGGCAGGATACCTGGTTTGGGGCCTGGTGTCAAGCCTTACAGAGGCGGATGAGGAGGTGTTCGAGGGCGGCGCGGGGGTCCATGGCGGAGGTCTTGGAGTCGAGGTCGGCCTGGAGGAGGAGGGAGAAGCAGCGGAGGAGCTCGCGGCGGGTGCGGTTGCGGGCGTGTTTGATAGTCTGCTCGACGGCGTAGTTGCCGGGCTTGAGGTGGAGGGCCTTGGCGATGGCGTCCGCGGGTTGCCGAAGGTCGAGGAGGGTGCGGGCGTTGATGAGGCGCTCGAGTGCCCAGCGGACCATGCTGAGGATGTAGGCGGGCTCGCTGTTCTGGGCGAGAAGGGCGTCGAGGACCCGCAGGGCCTTCCCAGGCTCCTTGCTCCCGACCGCGTCGGTGAGCTTGAAAACGGTGGTGACGGGGAGGTCTTCGACGATGGCCTCGACGTCCTGCTGGGCGATGGTGTCGCGTGAGCCGACGTAGAGGGCGAGCTTGGCGAGGCTCTGGTCGAGGATGGGGAGGTTGACTCCGACGCAGTCGGCGAGGCGTTTGGCGGCGTCGGCGTCCACCCGTTTGCCGTGTGCGCGCGCCCGCGCGTTGATCCAGCGGGGGAGCTCGTATTCGCGGGGCGGGTCGCAGGCTACGACGATGCCGGCCCTGCGGAGGGCGATGCCCAGCTTCTCGTTCTTCGGGAGCTTTTCGAGGACGAGGACGAGGGTGCCGGTCTTCGATGGCCTCTCGAGGTAGGCGAGGAGTGGGTCGCGGGCGTTGGCGGCGAAGGGGGCGGCGTCCTCCACGAGCACGAGGCGGCGGGGGGCGAGGAAGGCGGGGGTGCGGAGCTCGTCGAGCAGCTCGCGGGGGTCGCCCACTTCGTTGCCGAGGTACTGGCTGAGCGCGAGGTCGGGGTCGGAGTCCTTCAGGACGGCCTGGCGGATGGCCTGGATGGCCTGGGAGCGGGCGAAGGGCTCTTCGCCGATGATGGCGTAGACGGGGCTGAGCTGGGCGCGCTGGAGGTGCTGAACAAGGCTGTCGAGGGTCAGGTCGTCGGGGAGGGGCTGTTTGGCCAACGGGTGCTCCTTATGGGACCGATCGGTCGGATCAGTCGGATCGGTCGGATCAGTCGGATCAATCGTCCGCTGCGGGTCATGCCGGGTCCTCGGGCGGGGTGGCAGGGCCGCCTTTGGGCTGGATGGCGTATTTCTCCATGCGGTACTGGAGGGTTCGGCGTGTGAGGCCGAGGAGCTCTGCGGCGCGGGACTGGTTTCCGCCTGTCTTTCGGAGGCCGGCTTCGAGGAGCTTGCGCTCGAACTCCTCGATGGCGAAGCCGGGCTGAAGGAGCTTCGAGGCGACGTCCTCCGGGCTTTCGCGGCTCACGTCGGGGTTGAGAGCGATGTCGTCGGGGCCGATGGTGTCGCCCTGTGCCATGACGACGGCGCGCTCGATGGCGTTTTCGAGTTCGCGGACGTTTCCTGGCCAGTGGTAGGCCATGAGCTTCTGCTGAGCGGCGGGCGCGATGCCCTTGAAGCTCTTGCGGTTGCGGGCCGCGAAGCGGGCGAGGAAGTGGCTGGCAAGGAGGAGGACGTCCTCGCGCCGCTCGCGCAGCGGGGGGAGGAAGATTGGGACGACGTTGATGCGGTAGTAGAGGTCTTCGCGGAAGTCGCCATCGCGGACCGCCTTCTCGAGGTTGCGATTGGTCGAGGCGATGACGCGGACGTCCACGGTGAGGGTCTCGGTGCCGCCGACGCGCTGGAACTCGCGCTCCTGGAGGACGCGGAGGAGCTTGGCCTGGAGTGCGGGAGACATTTCGGAGATTTCGTCGAGGAAGATGGTTCCGCGGTGTGCGGCCTCGAAGCGGCCTTTGCGCAGGGCGATGGCGCCGGTGAAGGAGCCGCGCTCGTGGCCGAACAGCTCGCTCTCGAGCAGCGTCTCAGGGATGGCGGCGCAGTTGACCTTGACGAGGGGGTTCTTGGCCCTGGCGCTGAGCTCGTGGATGGCGGAGGCGACGAGCTCCTTGCCGGTGCCGCTCTCGCCGCGGATGAGGACGGTGGCGTCGGTGGGGGCGACGGTGCGTGCGGTTTCGAGGACGGCGGCGATGGCTGGGCTGGAGCCGATGAGTCGGGTGGCCTTGCGCTCGGCCTGGATTTCCTCGCGGAGCGCGCGGTTCTCGTCGCGCAGGCGGTGGAGCTCGAAGAGGCGGCGGAGCGTGCCCAGCAGCCGCTCCGTGTCCACCGGCTTGGTCAGGTAGTCGTACGCGCCGCGTTTCACCGCGTCCACCGCGTCCTGAATGGTGCCGTAGGCGGTGAGGATGATGACGTCGGTGTCGGGGTAGAGTCGCCGGATTTCGTCGCAGAGTTCGACGCCGGACATCTCGCGCATGCGCATGTCGGAGACGACGATGGGGTAAGGGGACTTTGCGAGGAGGGCCAGGGCCTCGGGGGGCGAGCCGGCCACGTCGGCCTGGTAGCCCTCGAAGCGGAGGTTCTTCCGCAGCGCGTCGGCCGTCTGCCAGTCGTCGTCCACGACCAGGATGTGGTTATTGGGCATTCTGGGTCTCGCTGGGCTCGGGTTGTGCGGGGAGCTCGACGGTGACGAGTGCGCCGCCTGAGGGCTGGTTTGCGACGGTGAGGGAGCCGCCGTGCGCCTCGACGATGCGGAGCGAGAGAGCGAGGCCGAGGCCGAGGCCGGAGCGCTTGGTGGTGAAGTAGGGCTCGAAGATGCGGGGGAGGTCCGCGGGCGGGATGCCCGGCCCGGTGTCGGCGAAGGCCACGCGGGCCGTGCCGTTGGCGCGCTCGGTGGTGACGGCGAGGGTTCCGCCGTCGCGCATGGCCTGGACGCTGTTGCGGATGATGTTGGCGAAGACCTGGCCGAGGCGGTCGGCGTCGCACCGGACGGGCAGCGGGCCGGCGTGGTCGCGGCGGAGCTGGACTCTGGCCTCGCCGAACTCCCTGGCGAACAGGGCCAGGGTTTGGTCGAGCAGGGCCTCGAGGTCGCAGGGCGCAAGGTCGAGGTCGGTCGGCTTGGCGAGGAGCACCACGTTGTCAATGGTGCGGGTGAGGCGTCCGAGCTCACTGGCGACGACCTCGAAGTTGGCGTGGGCTTCGGCGCGGAGGGCGGGGGCGTGGGCGCCCTGGGCGATGAGGCGTTCGAGGTAGCGGCAGGTGAGGGCGATGGTGTTGAGGGGGTTTCGGATCTCGTGTGCGACGCCTGCGGCGAGGTTGCCGAGGGCGATGAGGCGTTCGTCCTTGGCCCGGCGGCGTTCGGCCCTGGCGATGGCCCTGGTGGCCGACCAGGCGATGGCGGCGAGTGCGACGAAGAGGGCGGCCTGGGAGAACAGGAGCGCCCAGGTCATCTGGCGGTCGAGCCGCGTGAAGAGGTGCTCGGTGGGGGCCAGGTCGCGGTGGACCACGAGGCCGCCGAGGAGCTTTCCAGCGCGGCGGATGGGCGAGGTGAAGCAGAGGCAGGAGGGCGCGTTGCCCCGTGCCAGGCAGTCGTGGGGCAGGACGGAGACGCGTTCCCCGCCCTCGAGGATGTGGCGGGCGCAGTCCGTCAGGTCGCGGTCGCCCGCGCGCACGGGCGGCCAGAGCGGCTGGGTCTTCTCGTCCACGACCAGGACGTGGAAGCCGTGCTCGCCGAGGCGGACGTCCTCGATGTTGGGCAGGGCTTCGGGCAGCTCGTGGGCCACCTCGGCCAGCGAGCTGATGTTCGGGTGCCGAGCCACGAGGTCGTGGAGCTGTGCCAGCACGGCGCCGCTGCGGAGCAGGTCGGCGCACTCCTCCGCGTAGCGGACGTTGGCGGCCAGCCTGCCGGCCTTGTGTTGCGCCATCACGCGCTTCTTGATGCTCAAGACGAGAACCACGGTAGCCGCGATGGCCGCGACACCCAGGATGGAGAGCACCCAGAGCGCCCGAGCCGTCCCTTGTCTCGCTGCCATGTCTGCCTCTTGGCCGCCATGCCCCTTGCGCCCGCTCATCTGAATATAGGCCAATGCGCCAACGCTGTCAAGCGAGGTTGACTCCACCACGCACCTGCCTATAATCAAGGGGATGAATGGATGGTTGGATGAATGGATGGTTGCAGGAAGACTGGGCATCCGGTCATTCATCCATTCATCCATTCTTCCATTCTTCCATTCATCCCCCTTGACATCCATCCATTCCTCTAGCGAGGCCTCATCTTCATGAGCACCCCAAGACCCTCCGAGGGGATCAGCATCCGCGTGGTGCCGCTGGCGGTCTTCGCGCTGGTCCTCATCGTCCCGTTCTTCAACTTCGAGTTCACCCTCTACCGCTCCACGCTGAAGCTGTTCGTCTACGAGACGGCGGCCACGCTGCTCCTGGGCTTCTTGCTGTGGGAGTGGGGGGGCGGGCGGCTGGAGGGGGGCGGGTGGCCGGCCTGGTGGCTCTTCGTGCCGGTCGGGGCATGGGTGGCCTGGGGAGCCGTGACGTCGGCGTGGTCGCCCCAGGGCTGGCTTGCGCGTGGGTGGGTGGTTCAGGGCCTCTACGGCGGCCTGGGGGCGTTCGGGCTGGCCGTGCTGCTGCGCGACGGCGGGCACCGGCGGATGTTCGTGGCCGCCGGCAGCGCCGTGGCGCTCGCGCTGGCCCTCTTCATGGCGCTCTACTACGGGGACCCGCGGGCGACGTTTCTGGGCGACATAGACAGCTTGCCGGGCCGCGACGCAGGGGCGGCGTTCCTCCTCCTGCCCACGCTCGTGGCGGCGGCACTGCTCTATCGGCGGGCCGAGGGGGAGACCGAGTCCAGGTATCGCGCGGTCATCTGGCTCACCGTGCTCCTGGCCGTGCTGGTGCTGGCCGGGGTGCGGACGGGGGTGCCGGCGTGGCGCTACGGGCTGGGGGCGGGCCTCCTGGTGCTGATGTGGCTGCTGATGCCGCGCTGGCGCCTCGCCGCCGTGGCGCTCGCCGCCGTCCTTGCGGCCCTGGCCGCCGTCCGCGAGATGGGCCAGGCAGCCGACGCCGCCAGGTACTGGGAGGAGTCGGGCGCCGCGCGGCGCGCCGTGCTCGACGCCGCCGAGTGGAGGATGGTGAGGCGCGCCTCGCTCCCGCGGCTGCTCTTCGGCAACGGCGTCGGGACGTTCTTCCTTGCTCTGGACGACCCGGCCCGCGGGCGCCCGGCGTGGACCTATGCCGTGACCCACGTGGCCCACGGGGACGAGGTGGTGCAGCACGCGCGCCGCCAGTTGACCGAGGAGCTCTTCGAGCGCGGCGTCGCCGGCATCGCCATCGCCATCGCCGCGGGGCTGGCCTGGGTGGTGGCGGGGGCGCTCGCCTGCCGCCGCGCGCGCGACAGTCTCGACTCCGCCCTGGGCGCCGGCCTGGCCGCCTTCGGCGTGGCCATCGGCGTGTTCGCCTGCTTCTCCAACGGCGCCATCGGCTTCGGGTCGGGGATGATGTTCTGGGTGGGCCTCGGGCTGCTGGGCGCCCTGAGCGCGGAGGCTGGCCGCCCGGCCGGCCTCGGCCTCTCGCCCGAAGAGGAGGCCGGGCGCGACGAGGCCACGCCACGCCTCCGGCCGCGGCGGACCGCGGCCGCCATCGCGGGCATCGCGGCCCTCGCCCTGGCCTGGTGCCGCCTGGCCGCCGCACCGTTCTGGGCCGAATACTGCCTCCGCGAAGGGCAGGCCGAGGACGAGTCCGCGCAACGTCTCTTCGCCCAGAAATCGCTCGCCGAGCGCAACCTCCAGGACGCGGCGACGGCCCTCGCGACCCTCCCCGCCACCGCGAAGGACAAGATCGCCAAGCTCCAGGACCTGGTCCGGGAATTCCAGGGAAAGGTCGAGAGCACCACCGTGGAGTTCCAGGAGTCCGCCGCCCGCACCGAGCGCTACGTGCGCCGGGCCGGCCGGCTGAGCCTGGGCGACCGCATGTGGCTGAATGCCCAGATGCGCCGCGCGCTCTTCGAGGCCAAATGCGGCAACCCCAAGGGCGCCAACGAGCGCCTCGAGCGCCTCACTGCCCTGTGCGGGCCGGCCATCGACTTCGACCTCCAGCGCGCCGCCTGCCTCGTCCGTCTCGGGCGGCCCGCCGAGGCCCACGACCTCTGCCGCCGCTACGCCCGCAAGAACCCCTTCGGGGCCTACTGCGCCCTCTTCCAGCCCAAGAAGCCGTTCTACAGGCAGTGGGTCGCCTTCATCTCCGACGAGCGCAGGAGGAAGAACCCCCAGGCCGCTGCCTGGGCGAAGGACCTCATCGCCGCCGCCACGGAGGGACTCCGCTGGCTCCCAAGCCACTACGACCTCCAGCTCCTCCGCGGCGACACCCGCTACCGCCTCGCCGAGGACCAGGCCGCAGCCTGGGCCAAGGGGCTCGCGGCCGCGGCCAGGGAAGGCTCCGTCCCCTTCCTGATCCGCTACTGCGAGATACGCCATTGGCTCGGGGAGGCCCAGGCCGCACGCGACGACATCATGGCCGCCTCCTCGTTCATCGAGAATGCCCTGAAGTTGGTCGGCGACCCCTTCGTGCGAGCCAGCCTCTACTGCGAACTCGCCAACGCCAGCTTCCAGTGGAACAGGGAGAAGGCCATCGCCGCCGCAGGACAGGTCTTCCACCAGGGCATGGACCCACGCGACCCGCGGGCCGGACCCGTCTTCCAGAACGCCGCCCTCATTCTCGACCGCCTCCAACCGCCCAAGGGCAAGGCCCCCAGCCCCAAGGGTCCCGCACCCCCCAAAGCCAAGAGCGACGGCAAGCAGACTGCGCCCGACGCGCCGAAGGACACCCCGCGTCCCGTCCCAGGCAAAGCCACCGCTCCCCCCTGACGGCTTTGACTTTCCGGCCCTTTTGGCGATAATGGCTTTGTGGGCGGTGAACCGCCCCCGGAACACAGGAGCAGAACACGTGCGATACCTGGTGAACCTGATCTATGACCCCGAGTTCCGTGGCTACGTGGCCGACGTCCCGGAGCTCCCCGGATGTATGTCGCAGGGGAAGACGGTGGAGGATGCCCTGGCGAACGCCAGGGAGGCCATCCGAGCCTACCTCAAGGTTGCGAGGGCCGGCAACCGCAAGCGCCCGCTCCCCCTCCTGACGGCGCAGGTGGAAGCGTAACATGGGCCGCCTCGCTGGCATCTCGGGTAAGCGCGCCATCAGTGCTTTCCTGCGAGCCGGCTTCGAGGCCAAGGGGGGAGACGGCAGCCACGTGGTCCTCAAGAAGCCCGGCTTCCCGATCCTTGTTATTCCACTGCACAGATCCCTTTCGCCCTTTCTGTTGCGCAGCCAGATCAGACGCGCAGGGATGAGCGAAGAGGAGTTCCTTGAACTCCTGCGCTGAGCCACCGGATCGAGGTCACGCTGCTTACATGCGAAGCAGTCTGGCACCACTTCTCCTGGTCGCTTCCCTGCTGGCTTCGGCCAAAGCTGTCTGCGGGGAGAGCCAGCCTCACGTGACGATTCGCTACTTCCTGGGCTGGACGCTTGGGGCGGGCGACCAGGATGTCATCCAGGAGTTCGAGCGGCGGAATCCTGGCCTCAAGGTCGTCGCCGGCCTGAGCGCCGCGCGGAACATGGTGGAGGACCCGCAACGGCTCCTTTGCGCCATCGTCGGCGGCGACCCGCCCGACCTGGTGATCTTCGACCGCTACGCCGTGGCCGAGTGGGCGGCGCGGGGGGCGTTCATGCCCCTCGACGCCTTCATCGCGCGCGACCGCGCCCTGCCCGACGGCATCAAGCCCGAAGACTACTTCCCCGCCTGCTGGGACGAGGCGTCCTGGGAGGGGAGCGTCTACGCCATCCCCACCGGCACCGACAACCGCGCGCTCTACTACAACAAGGACCTTCTGGCCGCCGCCGGCTTCAAGGACGCGCGCGGCGAGGCGAGGCCCCCGCGCACCTGGGATGAGCTCGAAGACTACGCGGTCAAGCTCAGCGAGTTCGTGCGCGACGGGGACGGGAAGATCACCAGCATCCGCCGAATAGGCTTCATCCCCAACTACGGCAACGCCTGGTTCTACTTCTACTCGTGGCTCAACGACGGGGCGCTCCTCAGCCCCGACGGCCGCACCTGCACCCTCGCCTCTCCCGAAAACGCCGAGGCCATGAGCTACGTGGTGAGGCTCTACGACAAGCTGGGCGGCGCGCCCGACGTCAATGCCTTCCAGACCAGCTTCCAGGGCGGCGAGCTCGACCCGTTCCTCAACGGCCGGGTCGCGATGAAGATAGACGGGAACTGGGTGCTGGGCGGGATCGGGTATTTCCGCCGCGAGATGAACTTCGGCGTGGCGCCCGCCCCGATGCCGCGCCAGCGCCTCGAGGCCGGCAAACCCTACATCTCGTGGGCCGGCGGCTGGGCCTGGGTCATCCCCAAGGGCGCAAGGCACCCCCAGGAGGCCTGGCGCCTCATCAGGTGGCTGGCGAGCGAGGAGGCGGCGCTCATCCTCCACGACGCTGCCCGCGAGGCCAACCAGGCCCAGGGCAAGCTCTTCATCCCCGGCCTCAACGCCAACCGCAAGATCGCCCAGGCCCTCTACCGCCGCTACCTGGCCGACGACCCGAGCGTCGAGCAGAAGTTCCGCGACGGCTACCAGGTGTTCATGAACCTCCTGCCCGAGAGCCGCTACCGCCCGGTCACCCCCGTCGGCCAGTTCCTCTGGAACCAGCAGGTGCGCGCGATGGAGGCCGCCATCTACCATCGCGGCTCCGTCCAGGAGGTCCTCCACCGCCACGCCGCCGAGGTCCAGCGCGAGCTCGACCGCGTCTACCGCATCCGCACGGAGCCGGTGGTGAACTGGGCGGTGCCGCTGGTGGCCTACGTTGCGGCCCTTGTAGCGACGGCGGGGATTCTCTGGTGGCGCCACAGGCGCCTGAGCAGGAGCAAGGGCTACTTCCGCCGCGAATACCGCGCCGGCGTCATGTTCGTCCTCCCCTGGCTCATCGGCTTCGTCGTCTTCACCGGCGGCCCCATCGTCTTCTCCTTCATCATCAGCTTCTGCGAGTACGACGTCCTCTCGCCCGGCCGCTGGGTGGGGGTTGAGAACTACGGCTACCTCCTGACGGGCGATCCCGTCTTCTGGAAGTCGGTGCGGAACACGGCCTTCATGCTCATCGGCGTGCCGCTCGGCATGGCCGTGAGCCTGGGCCTCGCCATGCTCCTCAACCAGAAGGTCAAGGGGATGTCGGCCTGGCGCACCTTCTTCTATCTCCCTGCCATCATGCCGGGCGTCGCCTCGGCGCTCTTGTGGGTCTGGATGTTCCAGCCGACCGACGGCGTGATCAACCGCGTGCTCGACGCCGTGGGGCTGAATTGGCTCCTGGGCGCGATGGGCGCCAAGGTGCCCGTCCTCTGGCTTCAGAGCGAGGCCACGAGCAAGCCGGCCATCATCCTCATGGGCCTCTGGAGCGCGGGCGCCGGCATGATCATCTGGCTCGCGGGCCTCAAAGGCATCCCCGAACACCTCTACGAGGCCGCCGAGATTGACGGCGCCGGCCGCTGGGCCAAGTTCCGCCACATCACCCTGCCCATGCTCACCCCCTACATCTTCTTCAATCTGCTCATGGGCATGATCGGCACCCTCCAGGTCTTCGAGAGCGCCTACATCATGACCAGCGGCGGCCCGGTGGACTCGACCCTCTTCTTCGCCTATCACCTCTTCAACAACGCCTTCCGCTTCTTCCGCATGGGCCAGGCCTGCGCGATGGCCTGGGTCCTCTGCATCATCGTGCTCATCATCACCATCATCCAACTCCGCACAGCGAAGATGTGGGTTCACTATGAGAGTGAGTGAATCCGTAATCCGCAATTCGTAATCCGTAATCAGAGAAGAGAGCCGAAATGGGCGCCGAGATTGGGAAAGCAGGGCTCACGTTCGACAAGTGGGTTGAGACAGTGCCGAAAGCGATTCGGGACGACCCGCTCTGGACCGTGAAGGCGTATCGGCTGGCCCTCTTCGCGACCGATATCGGCTGGCACGATGTGACGAAGCTCATGCGCGACCTAAGGACGCGGAAACTGGCAGGGGAGCTGTATGAAGCCCTTGGCTCCAGCGCCGCAAACCTGTCCGAGGGCTACTCGCGCGGCTCCAACAAGGACCGCGTCCGCTTCTACGAATACTCACTGGGTTCCGCAAGGGAATCGAGGACATGGTATTACAACGGGCGACACGTTCTCGGTGAACAGGTTGCTTTGCACAGGATCGGCCTCTTGACCGAAATCATCAAGCCTCTGGAGGCCATGATCCCCCAACAGCGCGGCTACGCCGTCCACGAGGAGGTCGCGGAGCACGGGACCTTCGGAGAGGAACCCGTCCCATGGTAGCCGCCAACTCCTCTACCGGGTGCCTTTTCTGGTTACGGATTACGAATTACGGATTACGGACTTCCCATGGTTGAGCCACGCGGCATCCCAGCCATCACCCGTCGCTTGACGCTCTATGCCTTGCTCATTGGCGGCTCGATCCTCTTCTCGATTCCATTCGGCTGGCTGCTCCTGTCGAGCTTCAAGCCTAACGAGGAGCAGTACACGCGCTGGCTTCCCAGGACTCCCCCGGCGGTGGCCGTCTCGCCATACGTGGCGCGGGACGAATTCCCGGGCATCACGCGCCCGAGGCCCTGCCCGATCGGGAGGTGGTTGGAAGTGAAGGGACACCTCGTTGCCTGGACGGGCGCCGCAGTGCAGGATGCATTGGGGGGCCTCGACCCTCAGCTTCACGACGAGGTGGTGGAGGGCGTCTTCTTCCAGGCCGCGCGCAACGTGGCCGACGATGTGTGGTTCCAATCCGCCGAGACCCTCCTCGCCAAGTGGAAGGCGCAGCTCACCCCAAACCTGATCGCCACCTGCCGCGACAGGGCGTACAAGCGCTACCTCATCGGGCCGGTACGCGTGAGGAGCCTCGAGCAGCAGGAGGAGATTCTCCGCCGCGGCGAGCCCATCTCCGCGCTCTGGAAGGGAGAAGGCGGGTCGCGCCCGCTGCGCGAGCAGACGGCTGTGGAGGGCCGGCCCTGCGCCCAACTCTCATACTTCGCCCCCGAAGGCAGCCGTGAGGCCAAGCTCACGGGCGTCTTCGGCCTCGGCTTCCCGGTCGAGCGGATGAAGAAGCTCATCCTGAGCCTCCGCCCAGACCATTCGTGGAACGCCCTGGATTGCGCGCTTGAGGCCGACGGCCAGCGCTGGGCCAGCGCCGAGCCGGCAAACGCCGGAAACGACCAGTGGCAGGACGTCGTCTGGCAACTCCCCAGCGACGACGACCGCTCGATGAAGGTCAGGAGCTGGATCGTCCTGAACCCCGCGGGCGCGAGCGACTTCGCCGAGCCGGGCAAGATTCGCGTGACCCTGACCCTTCGCGGCCGCACGCGCGCGGCGGCCTGGGGCACGAAGCTCGCCAACAACTACCGCTGGGCCTTCCGCTACATGCCCTTCTGGCGCTACGTCGCCATCAGCTTCTTCCTGTGCCTGATGAACATCCTGGGGCAGCTCACCGGCAGCTCGCTCGCCGCCTACGCCTTCGCACGCCTCAAGTGGCCAGGCCGCGAGTTCTGCTTCATCCTCCTCCTCGGCACCATCATGCTCCCCGGCGCTGTTACTATGGTGCCCTCGTTCCTGATCTTCAAGAACCTCGGTTGGTATAACACCCTCCTTGTGCTATGGGTGCCCAGCTTCTGCGGCTCGGCCTTCAACATATTTCTGTTGCGGCAGTTCATGCGCGGCATCCCGAAGGACCTGGAGGACGCGGCGAAGATTGACGGCTGCTCCTTCTTCGGCGTCTACCGCCACGTCATCCTCCCCAGCATTCGGCCCGCCCTGGCTACGATTGCCATCTTCGCCTTCATGGGCGCCTGGAACAACTTCATGGGGCCGCTCATCTACCTCAACGACCAGGCCAAGTACCCCCTCGCCCTCGGCGTCTTCGGCCTTCAGACCCAGGTGGGGGCCAACTACGGCCTCATCATGGCCGCCAGCGCCCTCATGGCCCTCCCCCTCGTCGTCATGTTCTTCTTCTGCCAGCGCTACTTCATCCAGGGCATCACGCTCACCGGAATGAAGAACTGAGGCGTGGGATTACTTGAAAATGCGGCGAAGTGCGGTATAGTAGTGTTGGTGGCCTACTGGAGGCAGAGCATGCCCAGACGACACACCCGTCTCGACCGCAAGACCCGTATCATCCTCACAGAGGTGCGCGACGCCCTGCGCGAACTCTACGGCGCCAGGCTCCGCAAGGTCTGCCTCTACGGCTCCTACGCGCGCGGCGATCAGCGCGACGGCTCGGACATGGACGTGCTCTTTGTCCTGGACGAGATGCGGGACTGGGGTGAGGAACTGGAGCGTGTGGGCGAGCTGGGCTCCCGACTTTCCTTGGACCACGACATTACCATCAGTTTCTGCCCCGTAGACGAGTGGGAATTCCAGAACCAGGATAGCTCGTTTCTCATAAACGTTCGGCAGGAGGCAATCCCGGTATGAGGACGCAGGAGATAGCTGCGCACCTCGATGCAGCCGCCGAGGCACTAGGCGATGCCGAGGCGTTGCTCGCTCGTGGGTCGCTTCGCTCTGCGTCATCGAGGGCATACTACACGATGTTCTACTGCGCCAGCGCGCTTCTGCTGACTAAGGGCATGAGTTTCTCTCGTCATGGAAACGTTGTCGCGGCCTTTGGCCGTGAGTTCGCAAAGACGAATCTGCTGGACAGGAAGTTCCACTTCTACATCCTCCAAGGCTTCGACACTCGGCATCTGAGTGACTACCTCGTCACTCGCAGGGTTACGAAGGAGACCGCGGAAATCACCGTCCAGCGCGCCCGCGAGTTTCTCGAAGCCACGCGTGCGTACCTTGCCAGCAATCCACAGGCACCCTCAGACCCCGCCACCTCTCGGTAGGGGGCACAGGAACATGGGCCGGCTCGCCTCCGTCCTGTCCGTGTTGATCGCCGCACGCGGTTGGGGAGCGGAACTCCACAACCCCTCGATACGTCTGCCGCTGATGGCGAAGGCGCCGACGATTGACGGTGTGATCGGCGAGGAAGAGTGGGCCGGGGCGACGAGGCAGATTGGGTTCTCGTCGCATGGGAGAAAACGCCTGGCGAGCCGCGAGGGCGTCTTCTGGCTCGGCTCCGATGGCAAAGAGCTCTTCATCGCGGCCAAGACCGAGCTGCCGCCCGAGGGTGGGCTGCTCACCCGCGTCCAGCCGCGCGAGAACGTGGACACCCAGGCCTATCGCGACGATTCGCTCGAGCTATGGTTCGACCCCTTCCGCTCTGTCAAGGGCCATCAGCGAACCTGCTACCAGATCATCGTCAACGCCCTCGGCGCCATCTACGACATCGCGCACGACAAGACGAAGGGCATGACCTCCACCGCCTGGCGGGTGAACTGGCGCTTCGCCAGCAAGGAGTTCGTAGTGCGGCCTTCAGGCCGTATCCCGGCCGAGAGCTGGTGGTGCGCCGAGATCTCGATTCCGCTCGATTCCTTCGATTTCATCGGCGCCTTGCCCGGCTCCGAATGGGGCATCCGCATCGGACGCAACTGGCAGCAGCCCTGGGAGCAAAGCGAGTGGTCGCCCACACCCATCGCCTACGACGACCCCGAGACGATGCCCGTCGTCCGCTGGGAGAAGACCGCACCCGTCGTCCAGATGCTCGAACTCGCCGACGCGAAGGCCAACAAGGCCGCCCTCGCCACCAGCCTCACCAATCCCACCGACAAGCCGATGGCCCTCAAGGTCGCCCTCTCCAACAAGCACGTGGACAGCCCCGCGACCGAGAAGGCCGAGGACGTGTCCCTCGCCCCGGGCGAATCGAAGACCGTTCGCCTCGACGGCTCCACCTATCCGAAGGGCGACAATCTCGCCACCCTCGCCGTGACCAGCGCCGACGGCAAGGCCACCTTCTTCTCCCGCGACTTCGCTTGGAGCCTTGAGAAGCCCGAAGGCCGCTGGAAGGTCGCCCTCCACGAGCGCGAGGCCATCGAGCTGGCCTTCGGCTACTACCCCTACCACAACAAGCTCAAGGCCCGGCTCGACGTGAGCAGCCTCCCCGCCGCCAAAGAGGTCACGGGCGCGACCCTGGTTGTCCGCCGCAAGGGGGCGGCCGAGTCCATCGCCCGCGTCCCCATGCCGCCCCTCAAGAATGGCCGCTGCGAACTCGTTGCCGACCTGCCGAAGCTCGCCGAGGGCACTTACGAGGTCCTCGCCGAGCTTGCCGGCGGGAAAGGCGTCCCCAAGGAATCGCCCGTCAAGGAGTTCCTCCGCAAGGTCTTCCCCTGGGAGCACAACAAGCTCGGCACCTCCGACAAGGCCATGCCCCCGTTCACCCCGCTGGAGGTCGAGGGGAAGACTGTCCGTGCCGTTCTGCGTGGCCACGTCATGAACCGGCACGGGCTATGGGACCAGGTGATCAGCAAGGGAACGCCACTGCTCGCCGAACCGATGAGGTGGGATATCCACAGCACGATCATCCCCTGGGGTATCCAGGGCCTCTTCGGCGACCCCGAGAAGGTGAGCGACGCTCGTGTGATGGTCCGGGGTATGGTGAGCTACACTCCCATGCAGGCCTTGGTCACGGACGAGTACGACATGGATGGAATGATGAAGGTCACGTTCGAGCCCGAACTGGCGGGCGACGAACCGTTCGACCGACTCGACTTGGTCATCCCGCTGCGCGACGATGTCGCCAAGCTCATGCATGTCTGCGGCGATGGGCTGCGGTTCAACTATGCCGGCGAGGTGCCGAAGGGGGAGGGGGTGGTTTGGGACAGCCGCAAGGCGTCGCGGCTGGAGATCGCGGGCACGTTCATCCCCTACATCTGGCTCGGGGACGAGGAGCGCGGCATCGCGTGGTTCGCCGACAGCGACAAGGGCTGGTATCTTGACGACAGGAAGCCTGCCCTCGAACTCATCCGCCGGAAGGGCGTGGTCGAGTTGCGGGTGCATTTCATCACAAAGAAGACAGCGCTCTACGCAGGGAAGAAGCCCGCTATCGTCTTCGGTCTCCAGGCCACGCCCACCAAGCCGATGATGGCCAAGCCCTCGTGGCGGCGCATCAACTCACTTGTGGGCAAGGCTCCTGACTTCCTTCGCTACCACACCCTCGGCGCGACCTACTACTGGGGCGGCATTGACTTCGATGTCTTCCCCCGCGACAAGGACACCTCGATCTACGACAAGTTCGCCGAAATCCGCCGCACGGGCAAGGAGGACCGCCCCTTCTTCGAGAACTGGCTCCGCAAGTACGCCCCCGACGGCCAGCGCGACAAGATGTGGGACGCCCATATCTGGAGCGGCGTCGGCTCATTCAAGGGCCAGCCCGACATCATGATCCCCTACACCAACGCCCGCGGCTGCGGACGCTGCGAGGACTTCACGGTCTTCCAGGACGAATGGCTCGTGAGCGACTACACGGGTCGCGCCGCCACCTCCGTCGCCTACGACATTGACCCCGTGCCCAGCTTCCAGGACTTCGCGCTCTACTACTTCGAGAAGATGCTCGACAGCGGCGCCTTCGACGGCCTCTACTTCGACAACACCTTCCTCAAGGCCAACAAGAACATCGTCGGCGGCGGGGCCTACTACCGCGACGACGGCACCCTCCAGCCCGCCTGCGGCCTCTGGACGATGCGCGACTACCTCAAGCGCTGCGCCATCCTCTGCTGGCAGAAAGGCCGCCCCTTCGTCAACATCTCCCACATGACCAACACCCAGATCGTCCCCATCAACACCTGGGCGGGGATCAACCTCGACTGGGAGTGGCGTTACGGCGACACCGACGCCCACGACCGCTTCGCCGAGGACTACGTTCGCGCGACCTCGATTGGCCTCCAGACCGGCAGCCGCCCCACCGTTCTCCTCGGCCTCCACGCCACCAAGAAAGAGCTTCAGCCCTGGGTCGCGCGCACCTGCCTCGCCTGGTGCCTCGTCCACGAAATCTACCCCGCGTGGAGCTACGGCGAGCCGTTCCAGACCGTCTTCAAGAAGCTCTACGACTTCGGCTACGGCACGGATGCCTGCCGCGTGCTCCGCTACTGGGAGAAGCAGCCGATTCGCATCGAGGGCATCGAAGCCAAGGCCCTCGTGGCTGCCAAGCCCGGCGCCGTCGCCATCTTCACCACCAACACCGGCCAGGACGGAGTCTGCCGCCTCACCCTCGACAAGTCTCTTGGCCTCAAGCCCGCCGCCCCCGCCCTCGATGCCGAGACCAACAAGCCCATCGAGCGCGCCGCCGACGGCTCTTACTCCTTTCCCCTCAAGCGGCACGACTTCAAGCTCCTTCTGTGCGGCAATTGAGTTGCCCAGTGGAACGGCCGAGCTCGCCAACTTCGTGGTTGCGCTCCGAGCTCCGAAGGAGCGTACTGTGACAGCCCAGGGCAACGCCCTGGGAAACGGCGCGAACCTCCGGTCAGCCCTGAAAGGGCGTACTGCGCCCCCCGCACGCAGTACGCCCTTTCAGGGCTGTGCATGGGGTGGCCCTCTTCCCAGGGCGTTGCCCTGGGCTGCTATAGCACGCCCCGTTGGGGCGCCAGAGCAAGGCATCGGAATTGGAAGCGTGGAACGTGAGACCGGTCGTGGCCTTCCTGTCGCTTCTCCTGGGCCAGGCGCTGGCAGGGGAGTACCTGCTTCCCGCGACGCCTGCGCTCGATCTGTTCTCCGACGACATTGTGTTCTACAAGAGCTTCAACGACGAGGCGACAGGGGCGGACATGGCGGTGGGGGAGGGGAAGGCGCTGAGGGTGAATGGGAAGCTGCGCCTGAAGCCGGGGCTGTGGGGACAGGCGATGCTGTTCGGAGATGGGGAGGGGGCGGAGCTTGAATACGCTATGGCGGGGAACATGCCGGTGCCCCGGCCGGGGAGCCTGGCGTTCTGGATTTGCCCCCTTGAGTGGAAGCGGGCGGCGGATGAGCCGTCAATCTACTTTTTCCACGCCTTCGGCGCGGGCGTGATGTGCCTCCAGCGCCAGGGCGACCTGGAGGGAGGGAGGAAGCGGGGCAACTGCTTCGTCTTCACCTGTCACGGGCTGCCGGGCATCCCGAACATCACGGCCTCCACGACGAGCGATGCGACAAGGACCTGGCGGAACGGCGAGTGGCACCTCGTGGTGATTGCGTGGCGCCCATCGCTCCTGGAGGCATATCTCGACGGCGAGGCGCTCCCGAGCATCACGCTGAAGCGCCCCATCAAGGCCGAGGAGTTCGCCAAGGGCCGCTTCCGCATCGGAGTGCTCAAGGGCGAGCCCTCGACTTCGCTCGGGCCAGGGCCGACGCTTCTCGACGACTTCGCCGTCTTCCGCCGCCCGCTGACCCCCGCCGAGGTCAAGTCCCTCTGGTCCCGCCGCCCCAAGTCCTGACCCCGAAAATCGACAACCGGGAACCCAAAACCCCTTCTCACGCAGAGGCGGATGAGAGAGCGGAGAAGAACTGCGCGCATACGTTTGTAGTGCGGGCTTCAGCCCGTACCCGAACGGCCTGAAGGCCGCACTACGAACCCGCCGCCCACTCTCCTGGCACCTGGGCACTGCGCCTGGGAGCGTGAGGAAGTTTGCACAAGTCCACCAATTCAGGGCATAATTGTTGGGGGGCTCGCGCGTGGGTTCGCTCGACCGACGGTTCACGGGGTGTGAGGGTCTTGGGAGTTCGCCGCATGGCCACGCCAGATGCCTGGAAGGACCCCGCGAACAGATGGGCGCGCGCTCTCTTTGTCATCATGATCGCCAACTTCTTCTCCTTTGTCGTGGTCGCGTATGTCATCGGTGGCGACGCTGTCAACGGGCACTCCGAGAACGGGCGTTACTACGTCTCTCTGCACGGCGCAGACACCGAGGTCAGCCATGCCGTGTTCATCTACAGCTATGTCCACGCGTTGAGTCAGTTCGTGACATTCCCGCTCGGGATGATAGGGGGTTTGTGGGTTGCGACGACGCCACGACCGAGCGGGCCTTGTGCGCCCCGGCAGAAGCCCAAGGACAAGTAAGGCACGCCATGAGGAGGCGGCGAGCGGCGTCGCTTGACTCTGCGCGCGGGGTAGGCTAGCCTCGAATGTGGCGGCGAGGGCCCGGCCGATGAACTGCCGCTGCGTGCGGCGGAAGGTTGGCCCCGGATGGGGAGGCGATGGGAAAGGAGGTGCGCGATGGCCCTGGCCGGGCGCGACCTTCGCGCCGCGCTCGACGCGGTCCTGGCCAGCCGCCCCGTGCCCCCGGACCAGACGCCGAGCATGGGCTGCTCGATCAAGTGGAAGCCCGGCAACGAGCCGCCCTATGCACGATAGGGGGCGTTCGCGCAGCCGGCCCAGGCCGCTCGGAAGGGACATAAGGGACGAAAGGGACCTAAGGGACATCAGAGAGCATCGCTGACATGTCCCTTAGGTCCCTTGGGTCCCTTTGGTCCCTTCGGTTAGAAGGGGAGGCCGGAGACGGCGCGTGAGATGATGCTGATGCCGACGGCGAGCATGCCGATGAGGCCGACGCCGCAGGCGTAGCCGGCACAGAGGACGGGGACGTAGCGGCGCCACTTCTCCTCGCCGAGGCGGCGGGCGATGGCGTAGCGGCCGATGCAGGCGCCGATGAACATCGGGATGGTGGCGTTGGGCCACCCCGCGATGCCGCCGATGAGGCCGTAGTAGAAGAGAGCGGGGAGGCCCAACGCCCACACGCCAGCGTAGAGTCCCAACCCCACGCCGAAGCCAATGACGATGAGGGCGGGCTTGATGGCCTGGAGGAGCCATTGCGTGCCGCTCGACGTTGCGGTCATGAAGAGGCACTGGTTGCGGGCGTAGAAGGGCCACATCCTGGCGGTGAAGGGGTAGGTGGCCGAGGGGATTTCCTCGAGATACCAGAAGAAGGACCAGAAGAGGAAGCTGCACACTAGGCTGACCGGGATGATGAGGAGCTCGGCCTTGAGGAGGCTGGTGATTCGCGTCCGGGTGAGGTCCAGGACGCGGAAGAGGGAGGCCACGCCGCCGTAGTCGGCGAGCGGGAGCGGGGCGAACCAGATGTCAACGCCCTGGTACTTGGCGAGGATGAAGCTGGTCTCGCGAAGGAAGGGGAAGGCCACGCCCGAGCCCGTCAGCCCGATCATGCGGGCCGAGATGTAGGAGTTCAGCGGCGTCCACACGAACCCGAAGAAGAGGAGAATCGGGAGGGGGAACCGCGGGACAAGGATGTGGCAGAGAACGATGTAGCAGGAGGTTGCGAAGGCGTAGATGGCGAGAGCAACCCAGAGGGGGAAGTCGCCGCGCCCCTCCGGCCGCGGGAGCGCCCCTCGGAGGCGGAAGACGCCCGAGCGGATGCAGCGGACGATGCCGATGGCGGCGACGGCGAGCGCCGTGCCGATGCCGATGCTCATCCAGAAATCCATGTCGGTGCGGAACTTCGTGAGCAGGAGGCCCATCGGCCGCTGCCAGCCGGGCAGGAGGCCCGCCTTGTAGAGGATGGGGTTGGCCACCACGGAGGTCAGGAGCGAGCTGATGAAGATGCCGACGACCATCGGGAAGGGGAGGACCATGGCGAAGAGGACGATGCCGAGGTCGAAGCTGATGCCCACGAGCGCCGCGGGCAGTACGCCGTGAGCGTTGTCCGTGAGGTCCACGAAGGGAATCGGCAGGATTTGGATCGGGTTCTGGAGTATGAGGCCGGTGAGGGCTGGGACGCCGACGTAGACCACGGCGAAGACGATGCCGATCATGGAGCCTGTTGAGAAGACGGGCCAGCGCCAGGAGCCTTCCTTGGTGGTGGTCTCGGCGAGGGCCGTCGCGCCCTCGGCTGTGATGGGCGCGAGCGGGAACGGGAGGCGTTCGGCGTCGCTCGTGAGCCGAAAGAGCAGATAGCCCATGCCGAACCAGTTCATCCGCCCCAGCACCTGTCCGGCCAGGACGAGGAGGATGGGGACAAGCCAGTCGCGGTGGAAGAGCAGGCGGTTGATGAGGGCGGGCGAGTCGGGCGCGGGCACTGCCCATCGCGGGATGCCCTGGGCGATGCCGAGGCCCTCGGCGGGCTGGGAGCGGATGAGGAACTGGTTCCAGATGAAGCCCGTGAACGGCCCGCCCGCGAGGTTCGCGGCGACCACGGAGGCGGCGAGGCCGCCGGCCACGTAGTAGAGGAGGTAGACCTCCTGCCGCCGGAGCGTGACGAAAGAGCGGCGTGCGACCTCGGTGAAGAGGATGATAGTGACCCACTCGGCGGCTGGGCCGAGGGTCTGCCCGGCGATGAGGCCCATGTAGATGGAGCCGGGCATCATCACGAGGCCGACGAAGAAGGCGCCCAGCACCACGCGGAGGCTGAAGCCGTCCTCGTAGGACGAGGCCGTTCCGCGTTTCGCGTTTTCAGTTTCGGGTTCGGACACGACGACAGCTCTTTCCTGTCTTCTCAGTGTCTTCCTCTGTGCTACAAACATGCAGAATCTTGTTTTCCGGAAAGATTTTTCCTCCGCGTTTGGTTGCGGCTTGCCGCGATGGGTCCTCAGTGCCCTCTGTGGTGAGCTCCTCAGCTCTTCCCAAGCAGGGGCGTGGCCCGCTCGAAGTAGGCCTGGCGGGTCTCTGGCCTCAGGACGCGCCAGATGAGGAACTGCTTTCGGATGAGGTCGGTGAAGTGGCGGTTGAGGCGCTCCCAGGAGCCTTCGTCGCCGCTGAGGCGGCGCAGCCGCAACGTGATGCCGTAGAAGAGGCCGTCGGGCAGCAGGCGGGTCTCAAGCTCGACGCGCTGGCTCACCCCCACGTCGAAGGGGGGGAGCCAACAGGCCATCGAGAGGAGGAGGCCGCGCGGCTGGTCAACGGCCGAGAGGCGCACGTCCTCGGCCGCGAAGCCGCCCAGGGCCGCGCCTGTGTGAGCCTGGAAGTACTCCTCGAGATAGGCGTTCATCCCGAGCGCCGTCTCGTGGCTCACGGTGAAGGGGAGCTCGATGGCGATCGCGTCGTCAACGGGCTCGGGGAGCTGCCAGCGGACCTCGATTGTCGGCACGGCGATACGCTTCGCCTGCGCCACGGGATAGAGGCTCGAGCCGACGACAACCGCCATGATGAACATGGCGAGGAGCATCGTGGCGGACGACGAGTAGTTGAGCTGGAGCCCGGGCAGGAGGCCGTAGGCGTGGATGAGGCGCGAGACGCCCTGGCCGAGGAGGTAGCCGACCACCGTGCCGACGACCGCGTGGACTACGCTCTCGGCGAGGAAGAGCGAGCCGATGTGCTTGGGCGCAAGGCCAATCGAGGAGAGGATGCCGATCTCGCGGGTCCGCTCGTAGATCGAGCCGAGCATGGTGTTGAAGACGATGAGCGCGGCGAGAAGGGTGGGCACCAGAAGGGAGCCGGCCCCGATGACCGTGCTGGCGCCGCGTGTGCTGAAGAGCTCGGTGCGCCCGCCCCGGCCCGCGAAGAGCGTCAGCTCCGTCCTCGGCATGAGGTCGTCCAGGTGGCGCGTGACCTCCTTAGCGCTCGCGCCCCGAACGACGATGCTGCGCACCTCGCCGCCGGCGCGCAGCAGGAAGTCGTACGACACGATGACCACGCTCTCGGAGACCAGGTGCTTGTACTCCTCGACCACCTCGTCGCTGGGTGGCCCCTTCTCGCGCCGAACCTGGGCCATGCGAACGTAGTCCACCGGGGTGATTGGCTCGCCATCGAGGTCGAGCACCTCATCGAGCTTCTTGGTGTCGAAGACGCCTACCACGGTCAGCGGCTTCCCGAAGCACTCGATGGTGGTGCCCAGGGCGCTCTCTGGCGTGAGGCCGAGGGCCTTCACCACGGTGCCGGCCGGCAGGACGGCTTCCGCGCGGTTGTCCCGCAGCCAGCAGCCTGCCACGAGGGTCTCGTGGGCGCGCGTGACCTCCTGCTCGGCGGCGGTGAGGCCGACGAGGGCCGTGGTGTAGATGGTCTTGCGGGCCGGGCCGCCAGTGATGGCGACAAGCGACTGGTCGCCGACGAGCGCCGAGTAGTACCACGCCCTGGGCACCACGCGCTCGCCCAGCTCATTGCGAAGCGAGTCCACGGCGAGGGTCTTGATCGCCTCCCACCGCCTGCTGCGCAGGAGCAGGCCCTCGTAGCGCGCGCCCTCCTCGCCGTAGGGGATGACCGTCTGCTGAAGGTATTGCACGACGGCGGCGAGGGAGAGGACGGAGAAGGCGAGGAGGACGATAGTGATGGCGGTGAGGGTGGTGCGGATGGGGCGCTTGCGGAGGTGGCCGATGCCGAGGAAGAAGGCGGTGAGGGCCGCACTCACGCGGCTGACGTCGGCCGCGTGGACCCCGCTCGCCGCGGCCCGCCGCTCCGCCATCAGCTCCTCGAACCGCCGCACGACGAGCGAGATGACGATGACGGACAGCGTGAGGATGATGAAGGCCAGGAGGATCATCAGGGGCGACACCGCTACGCGGAAGGCCGGGTGGAAGACGGCGAGTAGCGCAAAGACGGCGGCGAAGGCGCCAACGGTGCCGGCGATGCGGCCGACGACGCCCCGCGCGCTGATGAGGAGCCGCTCGATGAAGAAGGCGAAGGGCAGGACGAGGATGAGGTAGAACAGGAGGCCCTTCACGACGTCGTTGGCGGTGCCGAGGACTTCGGGGTAGATGCGAGCTTCGAGCGCCCAGGCGGCGCGGGCGCTGGCGAGGAAGCGCGAGTATTCGCGCTTGGCGAGGGCCTCGTCCGCGGCTTCGAGGCGTGCGGCGGCGCTTGCGTGGAGCTGGCCGACGCGCGGGTTTTCGAGGCCGTGGGCGCGGAAGTCGCTCGCGCGCTTCTCGTCGAGGAGCCACATGTCGCGCGCGGCACGGAGCGGGGTAAGCGGGACGGCTCCGCCCTTCTCGCCGACGACGAAGCCAGTGCCGAGGGGCTGCTCGGGCGAGGCATTGAGGAGGAGCAGGCGTTTCCCGACCGGCCCGGCTCCCATCAGGATGCGGAGCCGCGCCCCCGGCTTGGCGAAGACCACCGCGCAGGTCTCCGAGGCCGAGAGCCATGCCGGGTTCCTCGGCAGCAGGTAGCCGAAGTTGATCGGCGAGGAGTTCGTCCCAGCGTCGAGCACCTGGATGGTGTCGAAGGGCACGTAGTAGCGCTGGTCGGCGAGGTCGTAGACCGTGAGGGCGCGTGCGGGGAAGCAGACGATGGTGGCCTTCTTCGTCGGCGCGTTCATCTCCACAGTGAGCGGGTAATTTCGGGCGCCCTCGGGTCCCAGGTCTGGCGCGTATGTGACCATCCCCGTCTCGCGGTCGAGCTTGAAGGCGGAGAGGGTGAGGGTTGCGCGCCACCAGCCGACGGCTCGGCGCTCGGGCGGCCCCTCGAAGGCAGCCGTGCCCTTGTCGTCGGCGATGAGGACCGGCTCGCCCCTGACGCCGCAGAGCGACTTCTTGGGCACGGGTTCCTGCACAACAATCAGGGCGCCGGGCAGCGGCTCATTGGGGAGGTAGTCCCTCTGGAAGTTGAACTCCACCGCGCGGGCCTCGAGGCGGGTCCAGTAGCTGTCGGGCCGCTTGCGGATGAATGGGCCTGCGGTGTTGAAGAAGTTTGGCACGGTGCAGCAGAGGAGGCGCACCTGTGCCGCAAGGTCGGGCAGCGACACGCGGTCGGGGGTGTCGAGCGGGGTGTCAATGGCGAAGCGGGCGTCGTCGGTCGTGGCAAAGGTGAGGCCCACGCAGCCTGCGAGGGTGGCGAGCTCGCCCTCGAAGGCCAGTCGGGCGGTAAGGTGTGTCTGCCAGTTCTTCCCGTGGGCGGAGTTCACGCAATCGGCATAGGCGGAGGCGGGGTCGAGTCCGAGCGCCTTGCACGCCTCGCCCGCCCAGCGGTCCCATGCCCGTCCGAGGTGGGAGAACCAGGGCTGGAGGCGCCCGCCCTGGTCCACAGCGTAGCCCTTGTAAAAGAGGCCAACTCGGCGGCTGTGGCTGGAGAGGTCGAGGCTCACGAAGGCGGCGACGCGCAGGGGCGCCTTCTCGGCCAGAATGTGGTTCCGTATGAAGTGCCGCGCCCCGGCCAGGTTCAGCCCGTGCCCGGAGGTAGCCAGGAAGACGACCTTTCGCTGGAGCGGATGCCACGTGAGCCTGCGGGCGAGCTCGAGGAGGGCCGCGATGGAGCAGGCCTGGTCCGCCCCAGGCGCAAGGGCGGGCACGACCGACATCGAGTCGTAGTACGCGCTCAGCACGATCGCGTCCTTGCACTTCGGCTCGGTGCCGGGCAGGGTGGCGAGGACGTTGATCGCATCGGCCTTCTGCCACTCCATTCGCCCTGTGAGCGTGGCCTGGACGGGTGCGGTGGCCCTTTCCAGGCGCTCGGCCAGGGCGCGGCCCTCCTTGCGGCTGATCCAGAAGCGGGGCGCGTCGGCGGGCACGGTGAGGAACTTCGCCTCGGCCTCGGGGCGCGACGGTTCGGCCGGCTCGATGAAGATCACCGCCTTCGCCCCCAGCAGGAAGGCGTTCAGCCAGTCGGTCCTACAATCGAACTCCACGAGCGCGATTGCGCCCTCGACCGGCTTGCCATCGAAGTCGCGGGGCTGGGCGAGGCCCGCGTAGATGAGTGGCCCAGTGATGCCCTCGGGCGGCACGGTGGGTGTGCGGACCAGGTTGGGCCAGAGGCAGGCAAGGCGGATTGGCGGCTCCCCTTCGAGCGTCAGCGTCGCGCCGCGGTCAATGGGCGCGGCCACGCTGAAGGGCTCCTGCCGCACGTCCTGGAGGCCGAGTTCGCGGAAGGCACTAGCGATCCAGTCGGCTGCCTCTCGTGCGCCGGCGTATCCCGGCACGCGCGAGCCGAGGGCGCTTAGCTCCTCGATCGTGCGCCTCAGCCTTGCCTCGCTCACCCGCCGGGCGATCGCCTGATAGCCGCTGTAGGTGCGGAACTGCGCCTTCTGCTCGCCGGGGTCAACAAGCGTAGGGTCGCTCATCAGGGCGGAAACCCACACGGTCCCGGCACAGGCGAGAGCGGCGAATATGAGCCAGAGCGCGTGACGCACAGTAGTCACCTCAGTGCAGGGTCTCTTCACTCGTGCTCGTCGTCGTCCTCGTCGTCGTCGTCCAGTTCCGCGCTTCTTGGGTCTGGAGGTGGCATGCCATACTGGGCTTCATCCTCACCGACCCTGTCATCCGTGGAGAATCGTTCCACCAGCTTGGTGAGCATTTCGAAGATTCGAACGAGCATGTCCTTGCCCTCTGCTATCCTTTCGACAGAGCATGCTCGCTTGGCAACAAAGGCATCCAAGCAACCAGCGCTCTCGCCGGTGGACCCTCGCGCATCGTCGAAGTACTTGCCCCTGGTGAGGCGCTGACGCTTCCCATTGCCTTCCGCCGTGTTGAAGAGCATGGACAGGCTGGCGCGGTCGAGGTGATCGACGACATGGCGAACACGTTTGCCCGCAACCTTCTCGACTTCCTCCATGAGGATGTCGGCCCATGCGATGAACTGGAGCTCCAGTTGGTACACGACCAGTTTCTCGTGGTCGAACTGCCTGGCCATGGTCAATGTCTCCTTGAAGAGAAAGAGACTCGACGACGACGACGAGGACGACGACGAGCACGATCGATGGTCCACCTCAGTACGGCCAATAGCTGTAAGGGTCAACGCCAGCCAGGATGCCGTGGATGTCCCACAGGCATCCGACCACGAACTCGCCCAACGCGAGGCCAATGAAGAATGGCACGGCGCGGCGATAGGCCTTGGCGCCGCCGTAGTGCAGGATGACCCACTTGATGAGCCAACTGACGAAGATGGGGAACCAGAGCTGGGACATTGACCAGCTCCCGGAGACGGCGTAGCCGACGGGGTGGAATGGCCACCAGGCGAAACGCATGCGGAGCAGGGCGAGCAGCAGCGCAAAGCCCACCCCAACGCCCGTGGCGCGCGGCGCCCACCAGCTCCCCTCACGCGGGCTGGCTATCCAGGGGTGGAGGTTCCGGCTGTAGGGCTCGAAGCCGAACCACCAGCCCGGCCCCACGGCACTCGCCTCCATGCCGTACTTGTAGCCGACGTGGAGCATTGCCCATAAGCCGCCGAAGATGCCAATGGCCAGCGCCACGAGCATGGCGATGAGCATCCGGCGGGCGGAGGTCCGCGTCTCCTGAGCTATCTTGAAGCCCTCGAGCGACGGGGCGATGGCGTGGCCGCGGTAGGCCCGGTTGAAGAACCAGGTGAGCGAGAGCGCGGTGAGGGTGTAAGGCCCCAGGGCGCCCAGCGGCTTCATGCCGAGGAAGCGCGGAAGCATCTGGTCGGGGCCGGCGTAGTGGAGGTCGTGGGCCGGCGGGCCGAGCTCGGCTCGCATCCGCGCTATCGCGACCGCTATCGCAAGGTAGAGCACCAGGAACGCCACGATGACGAGGACCGACATTCCGAGCCAGTGGAGGAACAGCCCCAGGTAGGCCAGGCAGCCGAGGAGGAGGAGCGCCGCCGTGCGATAGGGCAGGGCCTCGCGCGAGTCGTCTTGCGGCCGCAGGCCCACGAGGTGCAGAGCGAGGTCCTTGAGATACCTGCGGCTCACCCAGAGCGCGATGAGGCACAGGGCCAGGTAGCCCCCCGCCGTCTGGTCCTCGACGAACGGGAACCCCGGCACGGCGACCCCGAACGCGCTCCCGAGCACCCGCTGCGCCTGGAAGAACACGAAGAAGAACCAGCAGGAGAACGCCATGTCAAGCGGCAGGAAGAAGCAGACCCCTATAGCGAAGGGGTAGAGGCTTATCGGCATCCAGCCGATGGCGTTCCAGGGACGCTCCGTGAAGTAGTTGTTCAGGCGGTCAATGTGGACGACTGGGATTCGCGGCACGGCCGGCACGAGGTGGTTCAGGCCGTTGAGGAAGTCAATCGCCGCGGCGATGGCGAAGCCGTACCAGAGCAGCCGCGTGGAGAACAGCCCGCGCGTCTGCGTCGTCACCAGCAGCGGTATCTGGATGACGGGGTAGGAGAGCTTCTCGTTCTCGGTCCACTGCTTCCGCAGAAGCGAATTGATGAGGAAGAGGGCAGCGATGAGGACGAAGATGAAGCTCGCCCACCAGAGCATGGGGCGTGCCCAGGCGAGGACGACCCGCCAGGTGTACATCGTCGAGCCGCCCTCATAGTAGCCGCCCACGATGTCGGGCGCGTTGAGGAGCACGAACTGGGGCAGATAGGGGTGGAACTTCTCCCAGCCGTTCTCGGGCGTGGCGCCGCGATAGGCGTAGGGGATCATCGGCACCAGGATTTCGATGCTGTCGTGGCCGCAGACCACCGAGCCGATGGTGAGCATGACGTAGACGGTGAGGAGCTCGCCTGGATTGAGCGCCGCCCCAGGCCGCCAACGCCTCACCGCCGCATTCCCAACCGTCAGGAAGAAGAGCATGAACATCACGTGGGGCATCAGCGAGATGGTGGTGGGCTGGGACGAGTACCAGAGGATTTCCGACTGGACGAGCCACATGCACGTGATTGGGATGAGCGCGGCGCCGATGCAGATGGAGCGAAGCGTGACCGAGCAAGGCTCGCCGCCCGCTGGGACAACCGCCGCGTCGCGTTTCTCATGCTCTTCCAAGCCGCTGGCCTCCAGGATGCCCGCACTATACGGGGCGGGAAGAGGCGAGTCAAGAAAGAATAGGCTTTAGGTGTTCGGTTTTAGGTCTTCGGGTACGGATCGTCCTCGTCCTCGTCGTCGTCCTCGAACGCGCGGCATCCCGCTTGCCTCGCCGGCGTGGCTGGCTACACTGGGAGGCGCAGGCGGGCCGTACGCAATGCCGATTCCTCTTTCGGAAGGCACGAGATGGCAAAGTACGAGGTAGCAGTCCCTGAAGCCGAAGTCGAATCCATCATCCTCACCGTTCGCGGCCAGAAGGTCATTCTCGACAGCGACCTCGCCGCGCTCTACGGGGTGACAACCAAGCGGCTCAACCAGCAGGTCAGGCGAAACCCTGACCGCTTTCCCGTTGATTTCGCCTTTCAACTAACGCCAAAGGAAGTGGCAAACTTGAGGTCGCAATTTGCGACCTCCAGATCCGCCCCGATGCGGTCACAATATGTCACCGCATCGGGTGGGGAGCCCGGTTTGAGGTCACATTCTGCAACCTCAAAGCCGACCGATGAGCCACAAGTTGGTGCGGCACTTGAACTTACAGATCCCCTTTTGAGGTCACAATTTGCAACCTCAAACGGGCGCGGCGGCCGACGGCATCTTCCCTACGCCTTCACGGAGCACGGGGCGATCATGGCCGCCACGGTGCTCAACAGCCCCGAGGCGGTGCGGATGAGCGTGTTCGTGGTGCGGGCGTTCGTCAAGATGCGCGAGGCGCTCGCCGAGAGCCGCGAACTGGCCGCCAAGCTGGCCGAGCTCGAACGCAAGCTGACCGAACGGCTCGACGGCCACGAGGACGCCATCGCCCTCATCCTGGCCGAGCTCAAGGGGCTCATGGCCCCCGAGCCCGGCCGTCCCGCCATCGGCTTCACCGTCGGCGAGCGCCTGGCCCGATACCGCATCCGCCGCAGGAAGTGAGAGGGTTCCCGTGTCCACGCCTGATAGGGCTTCGGAGCAAGCGCCTGCCGCGGGAGCTCCACCGGTCACTTTCCGTGCGGCATGGGATGTGCATGTTCTCTGGTTGGTCCTGTGGGCGGCTGCGGCGGCTCTCTGGGGATGGGCGTTTCGCACATTGGAATGGCTGGATCTGAATGCCGGGCCGCGGCTCCTCCTATCTTGGGGGCCTCGGTTGATTGTCGTGTTCTGCGCGGCTCGTGTCCTTCTGGCCATGCGGCGCCGCATCATCCTGGATGAGGTCGCGCTGCGGTACTTCTCCGATTTCCGGCAGGATGAGATCCCGTGGGCGGACGTGGAGGAGGTCAAAGCGACGGCGCCGAGCAACCTGCTCTCTCCCCGGCTCATCCTCAGGCTGAAGAGGCCGGCGCGCTTCCACTCCCTCCTCGGCGTCAACCCATGCGTGTTTGACATCGGGCTGCACTGGCGGGAGCGGGAGCGGCTGGTGAGCGAGGTCCTCGCCCGAGCGCCTCATGCCATCGTCAGCAGCGCAACGCGGGTCTACCTGGCCTCCCCCCACCAGGTGAAGTGGCGTCACCGCCTGCCGCCGCTCGTGGCCTCGGCCCTCGCCGCAGGCGCGCTCGGCTACGCGTTCCTTGATGGCTTGTGCTGGGAAGGTGGCTCGCTCGTAGGTGCGGTACTGGGCTTGGTGCTCTGCTATGTGTGCGCCCTGATGGGAGGACACGCCCTTGATGTTGAGTGGCGCTTCAAGTCCCACCTCGTCCGTGCAACCGGCCTTCTGGCTCTCCTCCTCTTGGCATTCGTGCCCCAGGCGCTGATGTTCGGCTCCAGGGGGCCGCTCACTATCGTGTTCGCGGTTGGGTTCGCCTGGGCCGCTGTGACAACTGTACTGTGCCTGCCGATTCGCCCGAGGGGCTGGCAGGCGGCGGCCGGGTATGTGGTTGCCATCGCTGCGGCGCTCTTGCCGGCCTGGTGGCTTGGCCTCCGCGAGCAAGTGCCGTCGCGGCAGACCCGCGACTTCGTGCCCGCCGCGTTGCACATGGTCTGGTCGGCCGACGGCCGCTGGCTGTATTGTTCCGGCAGCGCCGCGGCCGAGAAGCCGACCGTGTGCCACGTTGTTGACCCGACCACTGCGGCTGTTCGCAGGTTGCCCACCGGAATTCCCGCTCTGTGCGCCCTCTCCTTTCGGGCGCCCGACTCACGCCACGTGCTCTACGCCGATGCCCGCAGGAAGGATGGGGAGCTGGTGTGCGAACTGTGGGCCGTTGAGCCCACGACAGGCAAGAAGACGCTCCTCCACACGGCCCCCGACCTGAGCATGCCTTCCCAGAGCTTACTTTCGCCAGATGGCCACGAGATGGTCTTTGCGGCGTACACGGAGAAGGGGGCGGAGCACTTCGTCCTGCGGCTGGCGGACCTCACGATCCGAAAGCTCGAGGTGGCTGCGGACCTCTCGCGCTTCAGCGGCATCCACTGGCAGCCCGACGGGGGGTTCCTCCTGAAGCAGCACCATTACGTAAGGAATGGGCCGACCGCGCTGTCCCTCTGGCGGCTCGGGTCGGGCGAGGATGAGCCTCGCATGGTCCATCGCGTAGCAGACTACCAGCTCACGTGGGGTCTCTCGCCCAATAGCCGCTGGGGGGCAGAGGTGAACACACCGGCGCAGCCGGAGATCGTTGACCTCGTCAGTGGGGAGAAGCTTGCGTTGGGCGCTCTGCCGCCCGGGCTCAGCACGGCGCAGAGCGCCTGGTCGCCCGACGGCGAGGTGTTTGCTTACGTGGCGGCGGAATCCGGGCGACACGTTCTCATTGTGATCCGCCCCGCCTCCGGTGTGGTCAGCAGACCCTATGCAACCGATTGCACGATCGGCTCACTCGAGCTCTCGCGCGGCGGACGCTACGCGGCATGCAGGATCAGGAGGGGTTGGTGCGAGCACCTGCGCATCGTAGACACGGCGACAGGTCGGGCCATCCGCCCCCACGTCGCCTCGACGTTCCTTGGCTCAATATCGCTCTCCTGGTCGCCCGCGGGCCAGGTCCTCGCCGTCGAGCGCAGCCGCCTCCGTGCCGAGGGCGAATTCGCCAGTTCCATCCGCCTCTACGAGCTCCCGCCGTGAGCAAGGGAGCGAGGACGACGAGGACGATTGGCCCTGCAAGGAGATTCCGCGTGCAGGTATGCACGTCCTACCAGGATCGCCCTCTCGCAAGAGGGAAAGGGCTCACAGCCTTCCCAATGCGCGCCAGCGCTCGTACTCGTAGGGCCAGTCGGCCTTGCGCTGGACGACGAGGGCCTTCATGCGCTCGTAGAAGGCGCGACGCTCGGCGAGCTGGTTGGGGTAGGTGGCCTTCGCCTCGATGGCGTCCACTAGGGCGTTGCCGAGCGCGGCGGCGCCCTGGAGGACCGGGCGCGCCATCCCGGGGTCGGTGAGCTTCCAGCCCTCAGAGCCGACGCTCCCAACGGTCCAACAGCCCATCGCCCGGAGGAACCGCAGGATGTAGCCCTCGACTTCGGGGCTTTCGGCTCCGCCTGAGGTCACGACCGCGGCGGCGTGCTTCCCCGCCATCTCCTGGAGGTGGAGCGGGCCGCAGAAGCGGTCCATCAGGCACTTCATCTGCCCGCTCACGCTGAAGATGTAGTTGGGGCTGGCCAGCACGAGGCCGTCGGCGGCGAGGGCCGCGTTCTTGATCTTGTTGAAGTCGTCGTGGGTGGGACACCGGCCCGTCTTGTGGCACGTGTCGCACGCGCGGCAGGGGCCGACCTTGTGCTTGGCGAGCGAGAAGAGCGTCACGTTTGCCCCGCGTCCCTTCGCGGCGGCGAGCAGGGCCTCGAGCACCTTGCCCGTCGCCCCCTTCATGCCGTGCGGGCTGCCCAGAACGGCGACGATGTTCATGGGAGCACCTCCTTTCGATGCCCGATGATACCACGCGAGGCAGAGCCTGTCGAGCGCTGCCCGAAGGGTTCAACTCAAGGGACCACAGCGACCACAGGGACCCCAGGGACCACAAGGACCCGGTGCCCCTGTCCCTTGTGGTCCTTGTGGTCCCTGGGGTCCCTGGCCTGCCCCTCGCGTTGATCTCGAAGCCCTCCCGTGCCACAATTGGTGCGCCTGGGGGCTTCACGCTTTGGTGCAAAGGGGCAACAGATGGCGCGATGGGCTGTGTGGCTTGCGCTGGCATCCTCGCTGGCCGTGGCCGAAACGGTCGTCCTTCAGGAAGGCGTCGGCGGCTACCAGGGCTGCACGACGAGCACGCTCTGGGGGCCGAAGGCGAGTAAGCCGGCCGATGCCGCGCCCACTGCGCTCTACCTGCGGGGGCTGGACAATGTCCTGGCCCTCCAGTTCGCCTTGCCCGAGGCCCTCAAGGGTAAGAAGCTCGCGCGGGCAAGGCTCGAGGTCTTCGTGCCTTCGGTCAACAAGCTCCGAATGATCTGCGAGATCTGGTGCGCGGGGGCCGCGGGCGAAGACTGCGTGCCCGGTTCCTATTCGCTCTGGGAGTACAACGGCCAGTGGTTCCCCCACAAGTACCGCTTCCTCGGCGTGCCGGAAGGCGGCAAGTGGATTGACTTCAATGTGACGCTGCCGGCCCGCAAGTGGCTCGCAGACCCGAAGTCGAACCTAGGCGTTGTGCTCAAGCCCCTCGCTCTGCCCGACAAGCGGATGCCCAACACGGCGGAGATTGACATCCCTTCGGAGAAGGCGGCCGACGCCTCGAAGCGTCCCCGCCTGATCCTCGACTTCGAGCCGCTGGAGAAGCCATATCTCGTCGGGATGACCCACTGCCTCGAGAAGTTCTGCGACCGCGACACGCGTTACCGCTTCTTCGGGCCGTTCAACGAATCCTACGAGATGGCCATGGCGCGGAACGAGTTCGAGGGCCTCCAGGTGCTCGTCTACCCGATGAACGGCACGCTGGAGGGCGTGACGTTCGAGTGGAGCGATCTCGCCGATGCGAAGAGCGGCGCGAGAATCCCGAAGGCCGACATCGCCTGCTTCCGCCAGGAGGTCTTCAGGCTCCACAAGAACGGCAAGATCAACGACTGGTATTTCCACGGCAAGAACTTCGACGTTCCCGACCCCCTGGTGACCCTGGCCCCCGCCGACCTGCCGGAGCACATGTCCACGCCCTACTGGTTCACAATTCGCACGCGGCCCGAGACCAAGGCGGGCAACTACGCCGGCACAATCACGGTGAAGCCGAAGAACGCCCCGCCCCGCGAGCTCAAGCTCGCCGTGAAGGTGTGGGACTACAAGATTCCGGAGGTCTGGAACTTCGAGACAATGGGGCAGACGGTCTGGGGCGACATCGCACGCTGCTACGGCAAGCTCACGCCTGAGCTGAGGCGCAAGTACGTGGACTTCCTCCTCGACCACCGCTTCAGCCCCGTGGAGCAGTATGCCGACGTGCTCTCGCCGAACCTGCCCGACATCCCCTACTGCATCGAGCGGGGGATGAGCACCATCTACCTCTCGGGCAACTTCAAGGTCTCCGACCGTAGCGTCGAGGAGCTGAAGAGACGCTACGAGGCGGTCCAGAAGCTCGGGCTGATCGACCAGGCGCTGGTCTACATCGGCGACGAGACGAAGGACTGGCCGGAGATGCGGAAGCGCGCGGACGCCATCCGCAAGGCCTGCCCCGAGCTGATGATCATGATCGGCGGCAGCTTTCCCAGGCCAGAGCTGGAGGGGATCATTGACATCTTCGACCCGCAGATCGACGTCGGGAAGGGCAACCAGGTCTACTCGGTCAACGCCCAGGACATTCAGCCCCTGATCGCCAAGGCCCAGGGGCGGGGCGAGAAGTTCTTCTGGTATGTCGCCGCCGGCCCAATGCTCCCCTGCCCGAACGTGCAGATGGAGGAGCCGCTCATCGCCTCACGCGTCCTCTTCTGGCTCACCTGGAAGTTCGGCGTCACGGGCTTCGAATACTACTGCTACAACATCTGGCGGCACAACTACCCCGACAAGGACGGGAAGCGTTGGCCAGACAAGCCCTTCTACCCGCGCGGCTGGGGCGACACGAATGGCGACGGCATGCTCTTCTACCCCGGCCCCGACGGGCCGTTCAGCTCCGTCCGCTTCGAGAACATCCGCGACGGCATCGAGGACTGGGAGAGCCACTACGTGCTCCGCGACTACGTGGAGGCCTGCCTGCTCAGGCCCAGCTACCGGCCCGAGCCGCTCCTCGCCAAGGCCCAGGCCCTGCTCAAGGTGCCCGACGAGGTGACGAAGCTCGACTTCGTCAGTTGGACCTGGGAACCCGAAGTGCTGCTCAAGGCCCACCGCGAGCTGGGCGACACGATTGAGGCGCTCGCGAAGGTCGTTCCTGAGGAGGAGATGCTCAAGGTGCGGGTAGCGCGCAAGAAGGCCGAGATCGAGCGCCAGCGCGCCATGCTCAAAGCCCGCTCCGCAGCCGCGAAGTGAGGAAGAAGAGAATGGCCCACGAAACACGCGAAACACGCGAAAGAAGATCGGCTGATTGGCTTTGTCTGCTTTCGCGTGTTTCGCGTGTTTCGCGGGCACTCCTCTTCTTTCTTCCCGCTTGCGGGCTCGCGGCGGGCAACATCTGGCAAGGCGGGAACGCCAGGGGGCCGAATGACTGGAACCTCCCCGCGAACTGGTCGGCGAACAAGACCCCATCGGCTGCCGACCCCGCCGACGTGCTGATCCCAGGCAAGCTGGAGAGCTACCCTGAGCTGAAGGAGGACGCGGCGGTCGGCGGCAGCCTCCGCATCGCCGCGGGCGGCTCCCTCGACCTCTGCGGCCATAACCTCGCAGTCGGAGCCGCGGTCCGCGACACCCCCGACGGCCCCGACACCCTCCACACGCCGAAGACCCCCTACGGCCTCTTCATCGAGAAGGGGGGCGACCTCGATGCCTTCGAGGGGAAACCCACTATCACCATCGGCCTCGGCGGACTGGTGAACCAGGGGACGCTCAAGGGCACCCCCGCGGTCCGCATCACAGGCGTCTTCCACGGCTTCGCCATCCAGCCCGGCGAGGCGCAGCTCGCGGCGCTCTCACTCGGCCCCTCGCCCTATCCCTACCAGCTCACGCTCGCCGGCAAGCTCGCCGTGGCGGGGAACGTGGAGCTCGCGGGCGGCGAGCTCGTCGTGGCGAAGGATGCCGCGCTCCTGGTCGGGGGCGACCTCGTCTTCCGGGGGAAGGCCGGCCCCGCCTGCCTCACGCCGCATGGCGACGTGCAGCTCCACGGCACCGTGAAGAGCGAAGGCTCCGCGCACGACCTCGGCGGCGCTACGGGCTGGGTCACGCTCGTCGGCAAGGGCGACCAGACGCTTCGCCCCGGCGGAACCCTGCCCCCGCTCCGCCTCCAGAAGCCCGACGGCTCGGTCACGCCCTCGGGCGACCTCCATTGCGCCGGCCTCTTCATCGCCCCCGGCAACACCCTCAGCCTCGCCGCCGGCCAGAGGCTCATCCTCGGCTCCACAGCCGCCGAGTGGCGCATTGACCCCGCCGACAAGATGATCGTGAAGACCTGGCACCCGTGGCGGAGCTGCCGCGACCTCACCAACCAGGGCACGCTCATCGGCTCGCCCGCCGTGCCGTTCGTCATCCACGCCGACGTTGGCGGCAAGGCCTACGCCGTGAGTGGCTCCTACGCCTTCAAGCGCAAGGCCGAGGAGGTCAAGGAAGGCGAGCCACTGCGCCCGACCGCCGGCCTCCACGCCGGCGACCTCTCCCTCAACCGTCCCGACAGCCGCCTGGCGATCAAGGACGGCGATCTCTTCCTCGACGGCAAGCCCGCGGTGAGCATCAAGAAGCCCGATGAGATCGACGCTGCACTCGAAGGCGATGAGAAGGCGCGAATCACCGACCTCAAGCTGGCTGTCGTTCCGTCGCCCGAGGCCGACCGGAGTAAGATGGTCAACGTCGCTCCCTTCGTCAAGGCCATCCGCCCCTCGCCCTCGGTCGGCCAGAGCATCTGGCATGCTGTGGACGGCTCGGAGGCCACGATTGCGAGCTTTCGCACGGGCGTCGGCCTCGCCGGCTCCTACGAGTTCGTCCTTCCCAAGCCGATGGAGGTGTCCGCCGTCCGCTTCCTCCAGGGACCGCTGTTCACGTTCCGCGCCGTGCTGTGCGCCTACACTACGGGGCGCGGGGCCTGCGACACCATCCTCGGCGCCCTGCTCGACGGCGCGCCGAACGCCTGGCGCGAGCTTGCCTTCCCGCCCGCGACCGTCCACCGCCTCAAGCTCCGCGCACTCGAAGGCCAACGCGGCTGGGAGCAGAGCTTCCCGCAGCTCGCCGAGCTCGAAATCTACGCGCCCCAGGCCGCCGTCGCCGGTCTCGACAAAGCCATCCCCCTCCGCAAGGCCGAACCCGTGCCAAGAGACGCCAGGCGCTTCGTCATCGGCCCGCCTGTGAAGACCGATTGGCCGGCGCCTAAGCCGGAAGACCGCATCACGAAGTGCATCACCGCCGACCTCTGGATGTTCGGGATCAACCTCGAGGCCCCGCCCGCCAAGCCCTTGAGCGAGCTCGACCACTGCCTCAAGGTGGTCAAGGACATCAAGGGCCTGGGCGCCGACGGCGTGCTCCTCTTTGTCGAGGCCGAGATGAGCGCCTTCTGGCCCACCCCCAACTTCCGCTGGCGGACGAAGGACAACGCCCCGCCCCCCAACCGCGACCTCCTCAAGGAGCTCACCGACACCCTCCATGCCCACGGCCTCAAGCTCTACGTCATCTTCCTCGGCCGCTTCATGGAGTGCTACATCGGCCCGAAGGAGAAGGATGGCTGGCAGACACTTCTCGAAGAGGCCGCGGCTCGCGGCATTGACGGCCTCAGCCTCTGCCACGACGAGGCCTTCTACGGCCTTGACAAGCCCGAGGGCAAGACACGCCCCAAGGACGACCCCTTGCGCCTCGCCTTCCAGAAACGCTTCGGCCCAGGCAGCGACCTGCCCGAGAGCATCTGGCAGGACACCGTTGACTACAAGCGCTGGACGCTCTGGTGCTACGAGCAGCTCGGCGAGCGCTTCCGCCGCTACCGCGACGCCGTGCGGAAGGCCAACCCCAAGTGCGAGACCTTCCTCATCATCGGCTCGCACGCGGTCTCCGCCAACAACCGCATGACCTATTGCCTCGCCTACGACGTCATCGGCCACGTCGCCGACCTCGACTACCTGGGCACCGACTACCAGGAGGCCGAGACCCGCGTGTGGGCCGCCTCGGCCCGCAACCGCCGCGCCGCAATGGAGCTCTTCGTCCCGCCGTCGGTTCGCGAGGGCATTCAGGCCGCGCTCCAGGGCGCACGCCTCATCGCCTGGTATCGCCACAACTACATCGCGTCGCAGAAATCCGCCGACCACCGCCGCCGCGAGATCGCCTTCCTCAACGCCCTCGAACGCTGGGGCGTCACCCGCGCCCAGACACCCAAGGCCCTAGCCGTCCTCGCCTCGCGCGCCTCTGAGGACTGGTGGGACAACGACCACGGCACCAACTGGCTCGGCTCCAACCCCGCCGCCAAGCAGGGCTTCTGGACCGCCCGACTCGTCAACCAGTTCCTCAACGCCAACGGCTACCCCCACGACCTCTACTACCTCGACCACCCCGACGGCCTCAAGGACATCGGGCAGTACAAGGTCATCTTCCTCCCCTTCCCCTACTCGGTCTCCAAGCAGGCTGCGGAGGTGCTGGCGAAGGCCCACGCCGGCGGCTCGCGGCTCCTCATCGCCCAGCGGCTCGGCGAGGTGGACGAGGTGGGCGCCAAGCACGACCGCCCCATCCTCGCCGACCTCGTGGCGGAGGGGCGCGACGACGGCTCCGTCGCCTACCTCGCCCGCAACCTCGTCGAGTGGGAGATCGAGCCCGCCTTCGCCCAGGACTTCGCCAAGGCCCTCGACGACGCCCTCGGCCCCTCCAAGCCCCTCTACCTCCACAAGCACGGCTGCAACGTCGAGGCCTACCTTGCCGAAAGCGCCCCCCTACACACATTCCTCACCCTCATCAACTGGCAGGACTCCGAGGCCGACTTCGAGGTTGGCCTCCCCCTCCCCGCTGGCACCTACCGCATCCACACCCTCGCCGCCTCCGACCCATCCGCCGAGTGTAGTGGTCTACTCACTGGCAAGGACTCCTTTCCCGCCGCCGACCTCCGCCGCTTCGCCATCAAGCTCCCCCCAGGCGACGTCCGCCTCATATGCGTCCAACGCTCGGACTGAAAGCGCCTAACCATCGTAGCGCCAACACGTTACGTCGCCGGAAGCCCCGCCCGCGCGCCAGCTCTTCACTTTTCGCCGGGCCTCTTCACTTTTCGACACCCCCCTCACCGCCCCCTCCGCCACCCGGCGGACCGTGCTCCCGCCAAGACCCTCTCAGGGCACGATGACCTTGAGGACGTTGCTCAGGCTGGGGGCCTTCGCGCCGGGAAAGGACAGCCGGACCTCGTAGGTGCCGGGACGGTCGAAAGCAAACCGCTTTGAGATGACGGTGGATCGAGACAGCCCGTGCCCCCTCTTTGCCCATCACCTGTATCGCCGACACCGCCAGGGCTTTCAACACTTGAGCCGCTTCACGGTTTCTTGTGGGTAGCCCCCACAAGAGAGGCCGAAGGCCCACACCTGATTTGGGCGTGGTCCGCTTCGGACACGGCGTCCGGAGCGGGGCACCCCGGCCCCTTGCATGGGCAGGGAAACCAGGCCCATCCCATTGCGCCATGTCGAGCGCGATGATCGCTTGGAGGGCCAGACCGCGTCCGGAAACAGCGATTCCACACTTGTACAAGTGTGGAATCCTCGCCCACTGCCGCGGAGGCGCGGGCGCACCGGCAAGCCCCATGTCCAGAACGAACCACACCCATTTGTCGTGCCTCAGTCACGGGTGGCAACCGCGCAGGGGGATCCGTTTGGAGTGCGGGCTTTAGCCCGTAGCCTCAATCGGCTACGGCCTGAAGGCCGCACTCCAAACCAGGATGGAGTCCCGCCACCTGTGACTGAGGCATTACACCCATTTGATTTCGGGGCGGATTCCTGCTTATCTCAGTGGCTATGGCACGCCGCTCCGCTAGCGTAGCCGCAACCGTCCCGGTTGCGGTCGGCAAGCGGGACGCTTGCCGCTACGCAAGAGCTTGCCGCGTCGGAGACGCGGGCGCGAGGGGGAAGAGCATGGTGGTCCGGGCGTGGTGGCTCCTAACGGTGGTCGCGGCTTGTGCATTGCTCGCGCCTGCGGCCCGAGCGGCGGCGCCGCGGGAGCGATTGGCCGAGCTTCTGGCCGCCTACGCGCCGCAGCCGCAGGGCTATCCGGGCGGCAAGGAGTTCGCGCGGCCCGACACCTCAACGCCCTTCCGGTGGCACTTCTATCACGAGGGCGCCATCGAGCGCTTCGAGGACGCGCAGATGCGCGTCCACGCCGACCCCTTCAATCCCCTGGAAGGCGATGGCGCAAGCGTCGAGCGAGGCAGCCCGGTCAAGCTCGCCTTCGTCGCCGAGCATGCGACCTCGGGGAAGCAGGCCTTGCGGGTGGACTTCCCCGCGGCCGCGGTCAGAGCGGGGAAGGCGGCGGTGAGCATTGCGGCAACGGCCGGGCCGCCATCCTTCTCGGCCTACCTCAAGAGGGGTGGCCACATGCCCACAGGCTCCTGCTACTGGCCCCACTACCGCTGGCTCAAGCTCGATGCCTTCAACCCGCAGGACACGGCGCTGCGCGTCCGCGTGTGCAACGTGCCATTAGTCCTCAAGCCGGGGGCGAACGCCATCGCGGTGAAGACCGCCGACGCGATGGGCTTCGGGGAGTCGAGCATCGTCAATGCCTTTTCGGTCGAGGTGGTCGGGCCTGCGGAGGAGACGACGCTCTTTCTTGACAACGTGCGGGTGGAGCAGGAGGTTCCGACGGCGATGCGGGCGATGCTCCAGTTCCCTGGCCGCGACGGCCCGGAGAGCGCGCCGCTGCTGTGGCCCGGCTTCACGCCCGTGGAGGCCGACACGCTCTACTCGCCCGAGCGGGGCCACGGCTGGACGGCGCCCAGGATGAAGCGGGAGCACTCCGGCCACACCTTCCGCAGCCACGAGCCGGACATCCTCTGGGGCTGGTGCGTCGGTGCCGACTGCCCGTTCCGCATTGACCTGCCGAATGGCGCCTACGGCGTCTGCATCCTCGCGGCGCCCGGCCGCATCGAGTGGGCGAAAGGCGTTTCTGTGAAGCTCAACGGCAAGGACCACCTGCTGCTAAACCCCCGCACCGAGGCCGAGGTCCGCCAGATGGCGCTGGGCGGCGAGGGGTGGGACTTCCGGCCCGGCGCCTGCGTGTGGGAGAGCCTGGTCCGCCCGGCCTACTACCCGCCCACGAACGTGCTCTACACCGAGGTCACGGATGGGCATCTGCTCATCGAGTTTCCGCCCACTCTCGCCCTTCGGACGATCCTGATCTTCGCCGCCGCCGACAAGGAGGAGGCCCTCAAGCAGATCGGCCGACTCAACTACCTCCTGGCCGAGGCCTGGGACGTTTCGCACCCCTGGGTGAAAGGCTCCTATGCCGAGGACATTCGCTACATCGGCTTCCACGACGAGATGCTCCACCCCGAGACCATCCCCGACCGCCTGGCCGCTCTGAAGCTGAGCGACGCGGACTTCGGGCGCGGCTTCGTCCTCTTCCACCGCGGCCTGGCCGAACCCGTCTACCCCGACACCATCCCCACGCCCGAGGAGGTCATTGTGGGCGGCGTGTCCCCACGCCGCGGTACGCGGGACGGGGACGTCCCGCCCACAACGCCCCGCGAAGGGCCTCCCCGCGGGCCAGAGACGGCCCGCCTACAGGCATTCGCCGCGCCCGGCGAGCGCGAGGCCCTCACGCTCGGCATCCTGCCCCTCGCACCCGTCAAAGGCATCCAGGTGAAGGTGTCGGACCTGGCGTCGAAAGACGCCCGAATCTCCGCCGAGCGGATTGGCGTGCGCGTCGCCCGATACCACCAGAAGACCATGCAGTTCGGCCACCACAACCACCCCTACAACTACCAGGAGCACTACCTGGTGCGGAGGCCGTCGCTCGACCTCTGGCCCGGCGCCGCCCGCCGCGTCTACCTCGACATCGCGGTGCACGGCGACGCGGCCGCAGGGGAATACGCGGGACAAGTCACCATCGCCTCAGCCGATGGCAAGCCGCTCGCCGCCGTGCCGCTGGTCCTCGAAGTCCTGCCAATCGCGCTCAGCGAGCCGCCGGTCTACTTCGCCGCCAACCACCCCCATCCGCTCCTCAAGGACTACGGCTTCAACACCTTCCAGACCAGCCACGACGACGCTGTGAAGAACGGCTACAAGGGCTTCATCCCGTGGGTCTACGAGAGCGTGCCGGGCACGCTCAAGGGCAAGCGAATCCACTGGAACAGCCTCCTTGCCAGCAAGGAGCTTGTCGAGCCTGTCATTGCGGACGGGCGTGCGGGCAAAGGCCCGCGCGGCTTCTTCGGCGGCGCGGCGCCCGGCACCCACGGCAGCCCCAAGGCCGCCGAAATCTCGCGCCAGTTCTTCGACCAGGCCGTCAGGGACTTTCCCCTGCTCGACATCCTGAACGTCACGGTGCCCATCTACTGTTCGCCCAAGGGCTGCGGGCAGGACGCCCACGAATGGCAGATATTCCAGACGCTCCGGCCACCCGTGAGGGCGACGCCCCAGGCGCTCGAAGCCGCACGGCAGTCGGGCAAGGACGTCTGGTTCGCCGACGCCCTCCGCCACTCGAAGGAGCAGGCCGCCCGCTTCACCTTCGGCTTCTGGCTCTGGCGCCTCGGCGCCGCCGGCCGCTACACCACCCTCGACGCCCATCTCCAATACGGCTATGGCACCGCCCGCCTCGGCTACAGTTGGGACCCCCTACTTCACCCTCCTCGACGTGACGACCTGCAACATAGACCGCGCCCTCCACGAATCGCTCGCGGAGGGCCAATGGAACCCCACGCGCGACCTCATCCTCCTCCGCGAGGGGATTGACGACTACCGCTACATCCACACCCTCGACGCGCTCATCAAGGAGGCCGAGGCGAAGAAGTCGGGCGGCGAGGCCCTCTCCGCCGCCCGCAAGTTCCGCGACGCCCTCTTCGCCGACCTCTCCCTCGACCTGGCGAAGTACTACGAAAGCCGCAATGGCGCCTACGGCGAGAACTGGTACGCCCTCCCCACCAACCCCTGGACCACCTCCAAGCTCGACTCCACCCGCCGCACCGCTGCTGCTTGCATCGCCGCCCTCCGCAACGCCTTCAAGGAGTAGCGGGATCACATTGGAGGCGGTTGCGATGTGGAGAGTTGAGGAGGATGCCGGGAAGCAGTGACGAGGGGTAAACGGGGGGCCGACGGCAGCCTTTTTTGAGACGATCGGGGGCCGGAGTGGGTAGCCGGTCGTTCTTGGGGGGCCTCGGGGTCTGTGAAGGCAAAATCGGGCCATAGGGTTCCTTCTAACTGGGACAGAAGCTCGACTGTTGGCTCCGGGCCGTCGGGTGCTCAGCC